>DATBMA010000034.1:0-13588 GCA_036555105.1 Acidimicrobiia bacterium | reverse complement strand
TCAGCTTCATGGTCGTGCCGATGGCGCTGGTGGTCGTGCACGGGCTGGCATACGTGCTCGAACGGGTTCGTCCCGTCTGGCTCCGGATTGCGATCGGCACCGGCCTGGCCGGGCTGTGCCTGGTGGGGATGGTCGATGCAGGGCGGGAATGGGCCGTCCCCTTCGAGAACTACCGCGATGCGGTCGAGGTCGCACACGGGTCGGGCATCGATCGTCTGATCACCAACCGCGAGCCGGGAACCGTTGGCTTCCTGTACTACGACGAGTCGGTCGAGGTGCTGCAGCCAACCGAGGCGATCTGCACGGAGCCCGCACCCTTTGTCTACTTCGACTTTCCGGTGGAGCCCGAGGAGCTCGACCTTTCGTGCCTGGCCGAGCGGGGCGGGCGCATGGTGTCGGTCGAGCAGCGCCGGGCCCCTGGTTCGATCGATGTGTGGATCGTGCCAGCATGAACCGCATGAAGTGGGGAAACCGTCGACTCGCGCTCGTCCCGGCCTTGGCGGTCGTGGTGTCTTTGATCGTGCCCGCCCTCCCGGCGGGAGCGGCTCCGCCACCCGGGGGCACCTATTGGGATGACGATGGGAACACCCACGAAGGGATGATCGAGGCGATCACGGCCGAGGAGATCACCCAGGGCTGCGGGGAAGGCCAGTACTGCCCGGGGAGCCTGGTGACCCGGGGTCAGATGGCCAGCTTCCTCGCCCGCGCCTTCGATCTCCCGCCCGCCTCCGGCGACCACTTCTCGGACGACGGAGGCTCCCCTCACGAGGATTCCATCAATGCGGTGTTCGAGGCAGGTATCGCCAATGGCTACCCGGGCGGCACCTTCGACCCCCAGGGCATCGTCACCCGCCAGCACATGGCCACCTTCCTGGCCAGGGCGCTCGGCCTGACTCCCATCCCCGGCGACCAATTCGCCGATGTCGAGGGGATCCACGAGCCCAACGTCAATGCCATCGCCGACGCCGGGATCACCCAGGGATGCAACCAGGCCGGGACCCTCTTCTGCCCGCACCAGTCCGTCCGCCGCGATCAGATGGCCTCTTTCCTGGGACGGGCACTGGGCCTGACCGCCATGACTCCGGCGCCCCTCCGCCTTAGGTGGTCGGAAGTCGCCACCGGTTTCGGCCAGCTGACCAATGTGGCCGCCCTGCCTGACGGGGCCCTGTTGGTGGTGGAGAAGGGGGGGACGATCTGGCGGCTGCAGGGGTCGAACAGGACAGTGTTCCTGAACCTGGCATCGCTGGTCTCCGCCGGGTCAGAACAGGGCCTGCTCGGGATCGCCCTCCACCCCGACTTCGGCACCAACCGGAGGCTGTACGTCGACTACACCGACACCAGCGGTGACACCCGGGTGGTCGAGTACACCGCCGCGGCCGGCCTCGCCACGGCCAGTCCCGGATCGGCTCGCCAGATCATCCGCATCGATCAACCCTTCGCCAACCACAACGGGGGGATGATCGAATTCGGCCCTGACGGCTTCCTCTATATAGGCATGGGTGACGGGGGTGGCGGCGGCGACCCACAGGACAATGCCCAGAATCCCTCACGGATGTTGGGGAAGATCCTCCGAGTCGACGTCGACGATGACGACTTCCCGGCAGACCCGGGGCGCAACTACGGCATCCCGAACTCCAACCCCTTTGTCGGCGGGGGCGGGGCCTTGGAAGTCTGGGCGCTCGGCCTCCGCAATCCCTGGCGGTTCGCATTCGATGAGGCCACCAACCGCATCTATGTCGGTGACGTCGGCCAGGACCGCCGCGAGGAGGTCGACGTGATCTCGCTCGGCCAGGTGGGGGTCGACTTCGGATGGGACCGTCTGGAAGGGAACATCTGTTACGAGCCGAGCTCCGGCTGCCCTTCGGGGGGGACGACGAGGCCGGTGCTCGACTACACGCACTCTGTCGGATTCACCGTGATCGGCGGAATGGTGTATCGGGGCTCGGCCATCCCGGCTCTACGCGGCGCATACATCTACAGCGACCTGGCCAGATGGGTGCGGACCTTGCGCTTCATCGACGGTGCCGCCAAAGACCGGCGGGAGTGGCCATCGCTGGAGCGAGGCTCGGCGATCCTGTCGTTCGGCGTCGACCTCAACTCCGAGATCCTGGCCGTCACCTCCAACGGGGTTGTGCTGAGGCTGGTCCCGGGTTGAGCGAGGCTGCGCGCCAGTCTCGTCCGGCGGCCGCGGTGCCGGGCAACGATTGGCGGCGGATGAGCCCGCCCGCGATCGGGGAGTGGGCCCCCGAGTTGGCGATCAGCGTCATCATTCCCTACTTCCAGGCGGAACAGCAGCTGCGCCTGACCCTGGCGGGGCTGAAGCGGCAGACCTACCCAGCGGAGCTGATGGAGGTCATCGTGGTCGACGACGGGTCGGCGTTCCCCCTCGCCGGGCTCGAAGGGCTGCCGCTCGATCCGATCCGCCTCGTCCAGGAGAAACGCGGCTTCGGAGCAGCCAGGGCCCGCAACCTCGGAGCTCGCCAAGCATCTGGTCAGGTGATCCTGTTCCTCGACTGCGACATGCTCCCCGAGCCGGAGTGGGCCGAGGCCCATGCCCGCTGGCATCACCTGGCCGGCGACGTTGCGACCCTCGGGTTCCGCCGTCATGTGGAGGCGGAGGGGTTGGAGCCTGCCGCCGTCGAGGGAGCGGACTCGCTCGACACGCTCATGGCAGGCAGGCGGGTAGAGACCCCTGACTGGATCGAGGTGCACATGGTGCGCACCGCCGATCTCACGTCTTCGGACGACGACCTGTTCCGGGTCGTCACCTCAGGCAATCTCGGAGTGGGGGCGGAGACGTTTGCGGCAGTGGGCGGTTTCGACGAGTCCTTCGATCGCTGGGGAGGCGAGGACACGGAGTTCGGCTACCGGCTGTTCAACTATGGAAGCCTGCTGGTACCCGAGCGCCGCGCCTTCTGCTGGCACCAGGGGCTGGGGGTGGTGCCGGATCCCGGTGAGACGGTCGCCCTGGAAGATCAGCGGTCACGGCTGTCGCAATTGGTGGCCGAGCGCACTTTCAGACGGCAGACCCCCGGCCGCTCCTTCTCTGTCCCCGAGGTGGTGGTGGAGATCGAGTCGACCAACGCCGAGCAGACTGCCCGTCTCGTCGACGAGGTACTGGCCAGCAGGCATCACGACCTGGTCGTGTGGGTGCGGGCCGCACCTGGCCTGGCCCGCCGGGACTGGCTGGCGTTTCGATACCAGGGCGATCCCCGGGTCGGCATCGCCGCCGGCCAAACCGACGATGACCATCCGAACTCGGCGGTGCGCATCGAGATAGCAGACGACGTGGCCATCTCCGACCGAACGGTAGGCCGCCTCCTGGAGGGGATGAGGGGGGTGGGAGTGGTCGAGGTCCCGGTGGAGGGAACACCCGGGATCCGGGCTTGGAAGGTGCGGGCCACCCGGCGGGCCGAGCGACTTGGCTCGGTGGTGGCAGCGGGCGACCTGTTCGGCACAAGGCGACTGCGAGCCGAGGACGTCCTAGTGTCGCCGGCCCGATCCGTCACCGGGCCTCGAGAAGCGGGCGATCTGGGCAAGGTGCTCACCCGTCTGCGGGCGGTGCGCACTCCCGGCGACCTGGCTTCATTCGGGCGCTGGTTCCGGGCCGGAGTAAAGGTCAAGCTCGGCTCTGGCCCGGCCACCATCTCGACCACAGGCCCCTTGGCGCCGGCCGCCTCCGCCGCCGCCGGCCCTGTGGTGATGGGGTATGGAGCGATCGACCCGATGGGCACAGGGCTTCACTGGGGCGGGGCGGCCACTCTTCGGAAGACTCGGGGCAGGGTCGACCTGGTGGTGTTCGATGGTGAGCCCCCGGCCGACGCCGGCACGATCGAAGCGGCGGGAGGTCGGCTGCTCGATGCCTCCAACCTCGAGCCGCCGCAGAGCCTGGCGGCCTTCGAACCTGCCGCCCTGCGTCCCACCAGGGTGGCGGTCAAGCTCGAGGGTGCGGTCTTCTGCGGGCAGGCTCCTGGCCCCGAGGCGGCGGAGTGGGTCGCATCGCTCGGCATCACCGCGTTGGCGGCCCCGCTTCCATCATCAGTCGACGACCGTTCGGTCGCCGGCTTTGTCGGCTCGCATCCCGACCTCCTGTTCGTCGATCACCCCGCGTCCCATCCCGGCCCGGCGGCCAGGGCGGCCTTCCTCCTTCGGTTGGCGGCGTGTGGGGTACCCGTTCTGGCCGCCGACCTCGGCGGCGATATCGAGAAGCTGCTCGGGCCGGAACTGGTCGATGCGATCTCCTCTCTCACACCCCAACGCGTGGATGACCCATCTGAGCGGGAACTGGCCACCGTCAACTCCCGACGGGCCGCGTTGCGGCTTCACTCCCACGAGGCTCGCCTGCGCTCGATCATGGGAGCCGCCGACCTGATAGTTCCCGCCCCACCCACTGTGAGCGTGGTGCTGGCAAGCCGCCGGCTCACGTATCTCCCCGAGGTGCTGGCTGACATGGCCGCCCAGACCATGCCGCTGCAACTCGTCCTCGCGGTGCACGGTTCCGAGCCTGGCGAGGCCGCCTCCCTGGCAGAGCGGGCCGGGCTGGCCGACTTCGAGTTGGTCCTCGCCGACCCCGGCGCCCCTTTGGGGGAAGTGTTGAATGCGGCATCGTCCCGGGCGGACGGGGACCTGATCACCAAGGTGGATGACGACGACCTGTACGCCCCCGACCACCTGTTCGACCTCGTCGCTGCCCTGCAGTCGTCAGGAGCCACACTGGTGGGCAAAGGAGCGGAGTTCGTCTACTTGTCTGAGTCGGGTCGCACGATCAGACGCTTCCGGGGTGGCGCCCACTCCTCGTCGACCACAGTTGGCGGGGGCACCCTGATGATCCGGCGCCAGGATCTCTGGGAGGCCGGTGGGTGGCGACGGGTCTCCTCAGAAGTCGACCGCCGGCTGATCCAGGACGTGCTCCGCACCGGTGGGACCGTCCATCGAACCCACCCCCACGGCTATGTGCTCCGCCGCCATGCGGACGGCCACACCTGGCAACGTGATGAGACGGACTTTCTCGCTCAAGCCGACCTGACCTGGGACGGGCTCGAGCGGAGGTTGACCGGCCTCGGCTGAGGTCAGCCGCCCAGCTGCAGTGCCCTGGCGATGAAGCTCGCCATCTGGGCTCGGGTCACCACGTCGTACGGGCAGTACTCGGTATCTGTGCAGCCGGTCGTGATCCCGGCAGCGGCCAAGCGATCTATCGCATCGGCATGTATGCCGGCGACGTCGCTGAACGTTCCGTGCTCGCTCGTATCGGGCAAGTCGAAGGCGCGGTCGATGAAGCTCGCCATCTGGCCCCGGTTCACCGGATCGCCAGGGCAGTACCTCGCCTCGGCGCAGCCCTGGGTGATGGCGGCCTCGTAAATGGCGACGATCTCGTCCTCGAACAGGCCGCTGGGCACGTCGCTGAACGGGTTGGGCCCGTTCCGCGACAATTCCAGCGCCCGGGTGAGGAAGGCTGCCATCTGGGCTCGGGTCACCGGCTTGCTCGGGCAGTAGAGCTCAGTGCCGCAACCGGTGGTCACCCCTTGTTCGGACAGGTAGATGATGTTGTCCTCGTGTACTGAGCCTTCGTCGTCACGGAACGGGGGGCGGAAGTAGGCCTCAGCCGCCACCAGAGATGGATACGGATCGATCGGGGTCCCGTCCGGGCGGTGGAGCTCGAAGTGCAGGTGAGGGGCGACCTCCTCGGCGTTGCCGCTGTCACCCGTATAGCCGATCACCTGTCCGGCCTCGACGTGGACTCCGGGAGCGATGCCGGGGGCGATCCCCCATCCCAACCCATCGTCGGTGCCGGGGGTGTCGTTGTTCAGGTGGATGTACCAGGTCTCCCAGCCGTCGTCGTGGACGATCGAGAGAGCACAGCAGCGCGGTCCTGGGGAGGTCGCCGGCATCCAGTCGATGGTCCCGGGGGCGGCCGCTCGGACGGGGAGCCCTTTCACTCCGTAGACCATGATGTCCTCGCCGATGTGGATGTGATCGCCGCGATCGGCCCCGAAGTTGTGGCTCAGATAGTGGGCTCCCTCGACCGGGAAGACCATGGGATAGATCTCGTCGGCCGCCAGGGCGGTCCCGGCGGGCAGTAGTGAAAAGACCAAAGCGGCGGCCACCATCCCCCTCATCGCCATGGAACATCGGCGAAATCGGCTGCGGTCTTGAGCCCGGGGGGGGCCGGTGACTAGTGCCGCTGCGTTCCTCCGGGGCCCGGAAAAGCCCGTTCCGACAATGGAAACCAGCCGTAAGCGCATGGTTGATCCCCCCTCTCCGAGGGGGAGCTTAAGCACCTAAACCTGACCCGTCACCGGTTCGATGACCAAGGATGGGATTGAGGGGTCGAGCCGTTGCCCTGGCTGCCGCGCTGGCGCTGGGCGCCCAAGTCGGCTCGGTCCCCGCCATGGCGGCGGAATCTCCCCCTTACGGCGGCACCCCGCTGCAGCGCGGCTCGAGCGGCTCCGCCGTCACCATCTGGCAAGAAGCCCTCGGGGTCACGGCCGATGGCATCTTCGGGTCCGGCACCCAGGCTGCCACCCGAACGTGGCAGCGGAGCCACGGGCTGGCCGATCACGGAGGGGTGGGGCCGGTGAGCTGGTCGGCGATGTTCGGCGGCTCGACCGGTGACAACGTCTCCTTCGAGGGCTCAGGCTGGGGCCACGGGGTGGGCCTCTCCCAGTACGGGACCCAGGCCCAAGCGGTGGCCGGCCGCACCTACGCCCAGATCCTCGGCCAGTACTTCCCTGGCACGACCATCACCAGCCTTGCCACCGCCCTCGGCTCCACTCACTGGGTGGTGTCGGGATCGATGCCTCTCTGGGTGGGATTGCGCACCGCCCCTTCTGTCAACGTGCGAGCCAAGGCCGGGACCCTGGTCGTGTGCCAGGACTTCCTGGCGTCGCTGTCAGAGGGATCCACCGGGCCAGAGGTACAGCTGCTCGAGCAGCGGCTGGCGGCCCTCCAGTACAACCCGGGCACGGTGGACCAGGTCTTCGACTCCTCCACCAAAGCGGCGGTTATCGCCTTCCAGCAGTCTCAGGGGATCAGCCCGGCAGAAGGGCTGGTGGGTCCCCAGACCCGCAAGGCCCTGTGGCCACTCGATAGCCTCGAGAACTCGTGCCCGGTGGCGACCACCGTCGCGACAGGAGCCGCGGTGGACATCGTGGCGGCGGTCAACGCCAACTCCTGCACGGTCGGCGGCGGGATCCCGGCCACCTGCAAGGCATCGGTATGGGCGCTGGTCAACCAGGTCAGGCAGCCGCTGGATCCCTCAAACCGCGCGGCGGTCACGGGGGTGACAGGCGAATACGCCCATGGGGTCCTCAGGATCAGGTCCGCCGGCAGCTCCGGGATCAACGCCGTCATCCAGTTGGGTGTAGAGGACTACGTGGCCGGGATCTCCGAGGTGCCGGCCTCATGGCGGTCGGCTGCCCTACAGGCGCAGGCCATCGCCGCCCGCAGCTACGGGCTGGCCTCCGCCATCCCGATCGGGGCCGACCCCTCGTCCCGCCCCTGCTCTTGCCATCTGTTCACAGATTCCCGCTCGCAGGTCTACAAGGGCTGGACGCGAGAGATCGAATACGGAGGGGCATGGGCGGCCGCGGCTCAAGCCACCACCGGCCTGGTGGTCTCCCATTCCACGGCGTCGGTGGTCAAGACCTACTACTCCTCGGCCAACGGCGGCCGAACCGATGACGTTGCGCAGGCTTGGGGTGGGTCACCCAAGCCCTATCTCATCTCGAGCGACGACCCCTGGAGCCTCGACCCTGCCTCCGGCAACCCGAATCGCTTTTGGGTGGTGACGCTCACCCCGGAGAGCCTGGCGGCCAAGCTGGGCTTCGATCGGATAACCGCCATCAAGGTGACCTCGCGCAACACGAGTGGCGCCGCCGCCATCGTCTCCGTCACCGGCACCATGCAAGGGGACCACGTCGTGGCGGAGATGACCGGAAAGGAGGTCGCCTCGAAGGCCGGCCTCAAGTCGCACTACTACAACGTCAACTGGACCGCGCCGCCGCCTCCGTTCTCCGACATCGGGGGGTCCACCCACGAGACCGCCATCCGCAAGCTGTACGACGAGGGCGTGACCAACGGATGTACCTCCACCGAGTTCTGCCCCAACGACGAGGTCAGCCGGGCCCAGATCGCCTCGTTCCTCGATCGGGCCGTCGGGTTCCCCGACCCTGAGAGCGATCACTTCTCCGACGACGGTGGCAGCGTTCACGAGGATTCGATCAACTCCATGTTCGAGGCCGGGATCACCAACGGCTGCGGCGATGGTCGCTACTGCCCCAACAACGAGTTGAAGCGCAGGGAGATGGCCGTGTTCATGGTGAGGGCAGCCGGTCTCGAGCCAGGCGGGCCAAACGCCTTCTCCGATGACGATGGCACCTGGTATGAGCCTTATGTCAACGCCCTGGCCGCCGCCGGCATCACCGGCGGTTGTGACAGCGGGCGGTACTGCCCAGATGACCCCGTGACCCGCGGGCAGATGGCGAGCTTCCTCTATCGGGCCTTCTTCGGCGGCTGACGCCCGAAAAGGAAACCGGTTCCCCAAGCCACGTGCATTACTGCCAAGGCGAACGGAAGCGTCAGCGCCTCCACCGCCTGCCGGCGCAGGGCGGTAAACGCCGCCGCCAGAAGCAGGAGGGCGACGTACCCGACCCAGATGAGGGCGCCCCACTCGCTCAGGCGGGTGAAGAGCAGCATCGTGGCGGCCGCCAAGGCGATCACGACCAGCGGCGCCGCCAGCTGGCGAGGCCGCATCGAACCTGGATGCTTGCGCAGGACCTGGCGCTTCCACTTCCCGTAGTCGAAGTACTGCTGCCAAAGCGCGGCCGGGGTGGATCTTGGCTCGTATTGGACCGCCAGCTCCGGGTCGAACCAGACGGTTCTTCCTGCCTGCCGGATCCGCCAGTTGAGCTCATAATCCTGATTGCGGTCGAGGCCCTCGTCGAACCCTCCCAGCTCGGTCAGGGTCGACTTTCGGAACACACCCAGATAGACCGTGTCGGTCGGCCCCGCCTCTCCCCCCAGGCGGTAGCGGGCATCACCAGCTCCCAACGGATGGGTCATGGCCAGCGCCACCACCCGTGAGAAGTAGCCGTCCCCGGCCGGGACCTGGCGGCCGCCGACATTACCGGCTCCGGTTTGCAGCAGAGTCCGCACCGCCCTCGTGACATATCCGGGGGGCAGTGAGGCATGGGCATCGCAGCGGACGATCACCTCGCCGCTGGCTGCGGCCACCGCGGCGTTGAGCCCGGCGGCCGCCGAACCGTCGGGGTTGGAGACGACGATGACTCTTTCGGTGTTCTCGAGGGCGTGACGGGTGGCGGCTTCTCCATCACCCACCGCCACTGCCACCACCACCTCCAGAGGGCCGGCATAGTCCTGGGCAGTTGCCGCCGCGATCGTCCGTCCGATCGATGCAGCCGCGTTGCGGGCCGGGATCACTATCGATACCCCCGGAAGGGAGGATGAGGTCACTGTCTATATGATGCCGCGGCCCCGGTCCTCTCACGTGTCCGCCGACGCCCTCGCCACACCTCTCGCCCTGCTTCCCTCCTGGGCCGCCGGCATCGCCGCCTGCGCGGCGGCGGTGGCGTGGTGGCAGGTTGGCGGTACCGGGTTCTTGAGGCTGGCGGCGGGAGTGGCTGCCCTGGTGGGCGCCGCCGCTGCATTCCTCCCCGATCCGGCGGCCGCAATAGCCGGCCTGATCATGCTGGCGGGAAGCATGCTGCTGGCCAGTCGCCGCCGCTGGGGGACGCTGCTCCTGGTCGGGGCAGCCCTCTCGTTCCTGGCGGCGGGAAGCGCGCTCCAGGGATGGGCGGCAACTCTCACCAGCGCCGCCGCTTTGGGCGGGGTCACCGCCGAGATGCTGCTCGGCCACTGGTATCTGGTGGACCCCACTCTGCCGCGGTGGGCCTTGCGGCGGCTGGTGGTGGTCGGCGGGGTCGGCATCGCCGCTGACGCGGCCCTGTCGCTGCTCACGACTGCGGGCGGGGGAGGGAGGACCGTTCTCACTGTGCTGGCCCTGACCGGGATCGCCCTCATGGTGGCGGTGTGGTTCGCACTGAGGCACCCCGCCTACTCCGGGGTGATGGCGGCGACCGGGTTGTCCTACCTGGCGGTGCTCACCACGCTCGGCTCGGTGTTCGTCGCACGGGCGATGACGGCCGGCATGATCCCCTCAGGTTGATCAACGCGGGGTCGCGGCCGCGGCATTCGCCCTCTTTCTCCGTACCATTCCCACACCGTGCGCCGCGTCCGCTTCCTGATGTCCCAGACCCTGGCCGATCTCGGCATCCTGGTCGGCGCGGTCCTCATCGGGTCGCAGGTCACGTTCGGCACCTGGCTGCCGTGGCGGGCGCCGGGGATCGGCACCCAGGTGCTGCCCGTCCTCGCCTTCATGCTTGGCGGTGCCATCGTCATGTCACTGATCACGGCCGGGACCTCGGGACCGGGGGTGCCGCGCCCCAGCTATGGCAGGGCAGTCGGGATCGTTCTCGGGACCTTCGCCATCACCTCACTGTTGGTGCTGGTCACCAGGGTCTACTTCTCCCGGTCGCTTCTCGCATACACGTTCGCACTCTGGGGGGCGGGGTGCATCGTCCAGCGGATCATCCGAAGACGGCGGCCGTGGACCGAGGACCTGGTGCTGCTCACCGCCGAGAAGAAACTGGCCGACGACTTGGTGGTGGCTCCCCATTCCAACGTGCTGGCGGTCATCGACCCTCAGACCGAAGACGACCTCGAGCCGTTCCCTTCCGGCGCGACTATCGCCGTCGATCTGCGGGCCCTCTTGGCCGAGCGAGTTGCGCAATACGTGTCGTCCTGCGACATCGCCGGATACAACGTCCGCCCACTGGCGTCGGTCTATGAGGAACACACCGGGCGGGTGACCCTGGTCCACCTGGCGGAGGGGTGGGAGATCTCCACCCCGATGCTGCGGACCGTCCCCTACCTGCCAGGCAAACGGGCTTTCGACCTCATCGCCACCATCCTCACCCTCCCGATCTGGCTGTTGCTGGGGGCGGGGGTCGCATTGGCGGTCAAGCTCTCCTCGCCGGGGCCGATCATCTTTCGACAGCCCAGGGTGGGAAAGGAAGACCGGCCGTTCACCATGTACAAGTTCAGGACGATGACGGCCGATGCCGAGGATGACGGGCCTCAGTTCGCCGCCGAGAACGACCAAAGGCTGGTGCGGGGCGGGGGCTTTCTTCGCAAGAGCCGCCTCGACGAGCTGCCCCAGCTCTGGAACGTCCTCAAGGGCGAGATGAGCCTGGTCGGCCCCCGGGCCGAACAGGTGGCTTTTGTGGCCCAGTTCAAGCGAGCCATTCCTTTCTACGCCCACCGGCACCTGGTCCGGCCGGGTCTGACCGGCTGGGCTCAGGTCAACTACCGGTATGCCGACGACACGGCCGACACTGTCGAGAAGCTCACCTACGACCTCTACTACATCAAGCACATGTCGCCGGTCCTCGACCTCCAGATCCTCTGGCGCAGCCTCTGGACCGTGCTCTCGGGAGCCGGCGCCAGATGAGCACTTCCGAGGCGCTGGCGGAGACCCCGCGCGGTCTGCGGGCCCCGGGCACCACGGCGATGATCGCCGGGAGCCTGGTGGGGGCGGTGGCCGCCTACCTGTTCCAGGTGGTGGGAGGGCGGGCCCTCGGTCCAACCGCCTTCGCTCCCATCGGAGTCCTTTGGACGGTCCTGTTCCTCGTGGTGACGGTCGTCCTGGTACCGCTCGAGCAGTTCTTCACACGGGAGGCGAGCCGGGGCCGGCAGGTTTTCAAGGAGGATCGGAAGGCGGCGGCGGTCGTCGTCGGCCTGGCGGCACTCGGGGCCGGGCTCTTCGTGACCATCACTCGCGAGGCCCTGTTCACCGGGCGCTGGATCTATGTGGTCCAGGCCGTCGTGGCGGTGATGCTCTTCGGGTTCATGCAGATGGGAAAGGGCCTGCTCGCCGCCCATCGGGAGTTCGCCCTATACGGAGGGGTCCTGGCCGGCGAGGGGCTGACCCGCCTGGGCCTGGCCTTCGTGTTCCTGGCAGCGGCGGCCACCGCCCCCTCCCTCGCTTGGGCGATGGTGCTCTGCCCTTTGGTGGTCCTGCTGTTCAGGCCGTGGCGGTTCGATGCCCATCAACAGGACGTGGCCAGGACGCCACCGGCGTGGTTCCTGGGCCCTTACGTGCTCGGCAGTGCCGCCTCCCAACTCCTGCTGGCCGGGGCCCCGCTCGGAGTTGCGGCCCGGGGCGGGTCGCCCGCCCTCTTCTCAGTCGTGTTCGTCACGTTCACCCTCTTCCGGGCGCCGCTCACTCTCATCTACAGCCTGCAGGGACGGATCCTCCCTCTCCTGGTGAAGATGGCGCATGAGGCGGACCATGCAGGTTTGACGCGTATGGCTCGAAAGGTCCTGACCTGGGGAGCGTTGTTGACCCTCATCGGCGGCCTCGCCGGGTGGCTGATCGGCCCGCAGATCGTCGAGATCCTGTTCGGGCCGGGATTCCGTCCGTCGGCGGTCGTGGCGGGCCTGGCCGCGGCCGGGGTCATGGCCGGCTCCACCGCTCAGGTTGCCGGCCAGGTGCTAGTCGCCGAGGGCTCCACCGTCGCCTTGGCGGGGGCGTGGATCGCCGGCCTGCTCACCGGTCTGGTGGTCATGGCCGGGATCCCCGGCGAGCCCGACCGGGCGGTGGCGATCGGATTCGTGACCGGCGAGCTGGTGGCTGCCGGGGTCGTGGCGTGGAGACTGTTGGGGGCGGGTCGGAAGGCGAAGGCGGGCGTGCTCAGTGCGGAGGCCGGGAGCTAACCGTCGCAGCAGGTGCCGAGGGACGACCGGCACCCGCCTCCCCACATACAGATGGACCCCGACCTTGCGGACCAGGCCCGCGATCATCAGTTCCTCCAGCCAGACCGGACGACGGATGACTCGCCCGTCCCGAGCCGCGGCCATCAGCCGCAGCAGGTCCGCCACCGCCCCGGCCCCCAGGGCGGCCACCCAGAAGCGTCGCACATAGGGATCTGCCGGGTCGAACGACCCCCTGGCGGCGGGGTCGGCCCTCACGATGACCCATGGCCGGGGGACTGCGGTCGGTCGGACCGCAGCGCCCGAGGCTGGTGCGGCGTGCGATGCGTGGGGAGGACGGGCATCGTTACCCCCGGGCGCTGCGATCCTCACCCCACCGTTATACAAAGCACCGTTATAGATCGTCAATGAGCACTTTTCGCGCTCCCCCCGGAGGGGGGAATGCCACGCAGTGGCAAGGGGGCGGTCCGACCGACCCACCACCACGCCGTATCCTCCCAGACCTGGTTCCGGAACAATCGCAACCACGGGACCCCACCTGGCCACGCATTAGCTGACCGCCCCTTCCGTCAATCCGTGAGACGTGAGACCGTGCGACCGTGCGACCGTGAGACGTGAGCCTTCTTAAGGGCCGGCGATTCCGATCTGGAGGATCACTTGGTCGCCGTAGCTCATCGAAGTGCCGGGCGGCGGCAGGGTCCCCACCACCGTGCCGATCTGGTTGGGGTCAGTGACCACGACCTCCTGTTTGATCGGGATGAGGCGCAGCCCGGTCTCGAACAGGAAGTCGTTGATCACG
>DATBMA010000039.1:0-13400 GCA_036555105.1 Acidimicrobiia bacterium | reverse complement strand
ATACAGGCGCCCGGATGTCGAGGGCGGAGAGAAATCCCGTCCGTTGATCTCGCTCATGCGGGCGTTGCCCATCGCGGGGGATCCCGGGCCTATCAAGGAGACGGTCGACGCCGCTCGGGCCTGGTGCCGTACCACCAGTGTCCCCAAACTCATCGTGACGGGGGATCCGGGGTTCCTCGTGTCCCCCCACCGAGCGGCGGCCTGGAAACGATGGAACGCCACCACAGTCGAGGTCGTGCCAGGAAGTCACTTCCTGATGGAGGACTCGCCCGATCGGATCACGGCGTCGATACGCTCGTGGCTCGAAACGATTTAGCGCTCGGCCATACGAAACCGCCTGGCTAAAGGGCACTGAGGGCCGCGCCGAAACCTGAGAGACCCAGGAGCCCAATGTCTATACGGGACGGCACAGCCCACGACGGGAGTCAGCTAGCTGCTGGCACTGTCTCGTTCACGCTGGTGTTGCCCGTCTACAACGAGGCAGAGCACCTGGCCTCGAACCTGAAGCTGTTGCAAAGCCACCTGGACACCCTGTCTGAGCGGTATCGAGGCGAGATCCTGATCGTTGACGACGGCAGCAGCGATGGCAGCGCCGACTTGGCCGAAGAGTTCGCCACCGGGAAGGCTCACGTACGAGTGCTCAGGCACTCCCGCAATTTCCGAGTAGGGCAGGCGCTCCGGTTTGCCTTCCCGCATTGCAAGACCGACTACGTGGTGGTGTTCGATGCGGACCTCTCCTACTCACCCGACCACATCGAACGATTGCTCGACTCCATCGTCGCCACCAAAGCCAAGGTGGTCATCGCCTCGCCGTACATGGCTGGCGGGAGCGCCAAAGCGGTGCCCAGAGTCCGCCTGCTGACAAGCCGGGCGGCCAACCGTTTCCTTTCGCTTGTCTCCAAGAGCGGGGTGCACACCGCTACCGGATTGGTGCGAGCCTACGACCGGCGCTTCCTCGACTCGCTCAATCTCAAGGCGATGGACAACGAGATCAACGCAGAGATCATCTACAAGGCCGAGCTACTGCGAGGCCTGATCATCGAGATCCCCGCAGACCTGGACTGGAGCCATCTCGGGAAGCGGCGGTCCTCTGGCATGCGCATGAGTCGAACTACGGCTGGCTTCGCCTTCTCGGGCTTCCTGTTCCGGCCGTTCATCTTCTTCCTGATCCCCGGGTTTGTGCTCGGTGCGGTCGCCATCGCGCTGACGATTGCGATCCTGCTGAGCGAGGATCCCGGCACCGGCCTCGCACTCGGGGCGGCACTGGCGGCGCTGGCTGCCATCCAGCTGCTGGCGGCAGGGCTCCTATCTGCGCAGTCCAAGCGTTACTTTGAAGAGCTCTTTCATCTCTCCACCTCGGTGCGTCGACGTTTGGCACCCGAGGCGGAAGGACCGGGCGAACCGGCAGCCGACGAGCTGAATGAGCCGGCCAGTTCCTCATCGGATGATCAGACCGCTGCCCAGCTCTGAGCCTCCAGCAGCTCAGCGGTAATGCTCTCGGAACCGGGAGTCGTGTGCGTCTCGTAAAGCTGGACCAGAGCCGCAATCGCGCCCGCGATCCTGGTGGACGAATAGCGATCGCCGTATGGCGTCGGCAGCTTCGCCAGCTCCTGCTTGGTCTCATGAGCCGACTCCAGTGCCGTTGCGATCGAGTCGGCCAGCTTCTCATCCGGGGCGTGCAGCTGGGAGAACGTACCGAGCCCCTCGGGCCGTTCGGTCGACCGACGCACCACGATCACTGGTCGCTTGACGATGCTGGCCTCCTCCTGGACACCCCCGGAGTCGGATACCAATAGGGCTGCCTCGGCGCTGGCTGCGAGGAAGTGGCCGTAGGACATGGGTTTGATGAGCCGCAACCGGGAGGCCAGAGCACGCAGGCCAAATCGGTCGATTGCCCGAGTGGTACGGGGATGCGCGGCGAACAGGACCGGCATCCCTTGATCAACCAGGGCCTCGAGAATGACCCTCAGCGGCCCGGGTGAGTCGACGTTCTCGGGTCGATGCATCGTGGCGACAACGAAGCGGCTAGGCGTCAAGCCCATATCGGCAACCATTCTCCGGCGCTCGGCCGCGGGCGGCATATGGGCTTTGACAGCCTCAACGATTGTGTTGCCGGTCACCACCACCCGCCCCCCGTTTATCCCCTCCGCAGAGAGGTTGGCGTGGTTCACGTCGGTGGGGGCGCAACAGAGGTCGGCCAGATGGTCCACCACCACCCGGTTGTGCTCCTCTGGCATGCGGCGGTCGAAGCTGCGCAGCCCCGCTTCCATGTGCACCAACGGCATGTGAAGGGCATTTGCTGCCAGGGCGCCGCTCAGGGTGGCGTTGGTGTCTCCATGAACGACCACCGCCTTCGGCTGCACGCTCATGAGGATCTCTTCCAGGCGCTCGACCCCGGTCCCGATTTGTCCTGCCCGTGAAAGCCCACCTACTCGCAAAGACGCTATCGGCTCGGATATTCCGAGCTCGCGGATGAAGCTGCCAGACAAGCCTTCATCGAAGTGCTGGCCGGTATGGATGAGGACACCGGATTCACCCAGTGCCTTGATCACGGGTGCGGCCTTGATCAGTTCTGGCCTGGTCCCCAAGATCAGTGCCACCGAACGCGGCGGCAGACTGCCCAGACGGGATACCCCGTTTCCCTGTGATGCCACTCCCTGCCCTCTTTTGCCCCGCGGTCAAGTTAGCCCACATGGAAGCTGGCTCAAATAGGCTCCCAGCCCCATCGGAAGGGGGTTTTGGGGGGATACCGACGGACTAGTTCGCCCAGGGCCGGAAGCCGCGATTTCTGGCCTCAGCAGGCGTGTCGGGGGCGAAGGCTTGCAGCAGGTTGTGGCCGGTCAGGTCGAGAGTGCGATCGGCCTCTGCCAGCTCTGTGGCCTGGTCGTCGGCATCGGTGTCGTAGAAGACCATCTGGTCGCGGCGACCCAGGTACCGGTGCCCTTCGAAGCGCCGCAGCCGGGCCATCAGGCGGTCTCGGCGCCCTTACCGGTCTCGACCTCGGCCCCGCAGTTGGGGCACGTGACTGTGGGGATGTTGCCGACGATGAAGCTGAACGCGCACTCCGGGCAGGAGATCCGGGGCGAAGGCGGATCGGGGGGCATCGGAGGGCGGGCAGCCGAAGCCAGGCCTTGATCCTGGGGGGCGGCCCCGGGAGCGGCGCCGGCGGCCCCACCGGCACCGCGCACGACGTTGACCGACCCGCAGGATGGGCAGGCGTAGCGGCCCGGGCCTTGCACATCGAACTGGTTGCGACAGGCACCGCAGCGGACGATCACAGCTCACCCTCCACCGGGTCGCCAACCGCCCCGATCGAGACCAGGTATTCGGCTTCCCTCTCCAGCACTTCCATCACGTCCTCGGAAGAGTAGGTCACACCATGGCGGGTGGAGATCTGCTCCACGATGTACTCGACGGAGGCCTCGTGGCCTCCCGCCACGGTGACGACCGGGTTGTGGCGATTGGGCTGGGCCAGTCCCTGCAGGTAGAACACCTCCCACTCCAGGACCCGCCGCACCCCCGCCTTGCCCAGCCTGGAACGGGTCTCGGGGTCGAGGCGCTCCAGCACGAACTCGCTCGCCTCCTCGATGCCGTAGGTGGGCGGCTCGTGGGGTTGGCGCTTCTTGGCCTCCTGCCAGAGCATCACCGCCAGCACGGAGGCGAACACGGCAGCGAGCAGGATCGCCAGGGTGAGGATGGTGGCCGGAGCCATGGCCATTCAAGGATAAGGGCGGTCAGGTGTCTCTCCGACCTGGCGAATTCCGCCTCGCTCCTTGGGTCTTGTTGCACGCCGCTCGTCCTTGGCCCCTTCCGGCCCTTCAACCAGTTGAAGGGCCACCTCCCCCAAAGGGCCTGCCGGCCCCGGGGGAGGAGATAGATCTGGCCCGGCGGGACTCCCCCACTGATGTTGCGACCATCGCTTTGAACGGAGCCGGTCGACCTAGGCCCCTTCCGGCCCTTCAACCAGTTGAAGGGTCACCTCCCCCAACGGGCCTGCCGGCCCCGGGGGAGGAGATAGACCTGGCCCGGGGACTCCCCCAGGACGTGTGACCATCGCTTTGAACGGACCCGCTCGACCTACGCCCCTCCCGGCCTGTCACAGGGGGAGGAGATAGACCTGGCCCGGTGGGCCTCCCCCAGGACGTGTGACCGTCGCTTTGAACGGAACCGGTCGACCTACGCCCCTTCCGGCCCCACCTCCCGGCCCCGGGGAGGGAATAGAGCTCGATCTGGCGTCCATTCCCGCGGCCGGTAGCCTTGTGGTTGGCGGCTGGGGATGGCCCTGAGCTCGGCGATGGGCGCCGGGGCGATAGGGCAGAGGGAGTCGAGTTGACGAATCATCTGATCAGTCCGTACGGCGGCGTGTTGCGGGAGGCGCTGGTCGACTCCGACCGCGCCGCCTCTCTGAAGGAGCAGTCCCGGGCGTGGCCCTCGTGGGATCTGACCGACCGTCAGATCTGCGACCTCGAACTGCTGATGAGCGGGGGTTTCTCCCCGCTCATCGGCTACATGGGCAGGGCCGAGGTGGAGGGAGTCGTCTCGGAAATGCGGCTTTCGGATGGGACGGTCTGGCCGATTCCCATCACTCTCGACGTCGATGAGAAGCTGGCCAGTGCGGTAGGTCCGGGCGCCTGGCTGGCGCTGCGCGACCCCGAGGGGGTGATGCTGGCCGCCCTCGAGGTTTCGGAGGTCTGGCAGCCGGACCGGAGCGCAGAGGCCCTGGGTGTATTCGGGACGGTCGACCCCTTCCACCCCGGGGTCAACCACCTGCTGAACCGAACCAACCCGTTTTACCTGGCAGGGACAGTCCATGGTCTTCAGCCCCCGGTCCATTACGACTTCCTCGAGCTCCGCAAGACCCCCGCCCAGCTCCGGGCCGAGTTCACCCAACAGGGCTGGACCACGGTGGCGGCGTTCCAGACCCGCAACCCGATGCACCGGGCTCACGTGGAGTTGACCATGCGGGCGGCG
The DNA here is from genome assembly GCA_036555105.1 of Acidimicrobiia bacterium. Classification (GTDB taxonomy): domain Bacteria; phylum Actinomycetota; class Acidimicrobiia; order Spongiisociales; family ZC4RG35; genus DATBMA01. The sequence continues at coordinate 8,429 of DATBMA010000039.1, read as the reverse complement.
GCCGAGGTAGGCGGGAACCTCCTCATCCACCCGGTGGTGGGGATGACCAAGCCGGGCGACGTAGATCACTACACACGAGTCCGCTGCTACCAGGCGGTGCTGGCTCGATTCCCCGGCCACTCGGCCGCCCTGGCCCTGCTTCCGCTGGCCATGCGGATGGGGGGACCGCGAGAGGCTGTGCTGCACGCCATCATCCGCCGCAACCACGGTTGCACCCACCTGATCGTTGGCCGCGACCACGCCGGGCCCGGCGCCGACTCGGACGGCAGGCCGTTCTACGGTCCATACGAGGCCCAGGAAATGCTCCGCAAGTACGAGGCGGAGGTGGGCGTGCAGATGGTCGACTTCAAGATGATGGTGTACGCCCCCGACCTCGACACCTACCTCGCCGAGGACGAGGTGACTGAAGGGGTCAAGACCATTTCCATCTCCGGCACCGAGCTTCGAAACCGCCTGGCGGAGGGTCGAGAGATCCCGGCCTGGTTCACCTATCCGGAGGTGGTGAAGGAGCTGCGGCGGACTCACCCACCCCGCTCGCAACAGGGTTTCACAGTCTTCTTCACCGGGCTCTCCGGCTCGGGCAAGTCGACCATCGCCAACGCCTTGCTGGTCAAGCTGCTCGAGCTGGGCGGTCGGCGGGTGACCATCCTCGACGGTGACCTGGTCCGCAAGCACCTGAGCTCGGAGCTGGGGTTCTCCAAGGAGCACCGCGACATCAACATCCGGCGGATCGGATACGTCGCCTCCGAGATCACCAAGCACGGAGGGATCGCCGTCTGCGCCCCCATCGCACCCTACGAGCAGACCCGCCAGGACGTGCGGGCGATGATCGAACCTTGGGGAGGTTTCCTGTTGGTGCACGTAGCCACCCCGCTGGAAATCTGCGAGACCCGCGACCGCAAGGGCCTCTACGCCAAGGCCCGGGCCGGCGAGATTCCCGAGTTCACCGGGATCTCAGACCCCTATGAGGAGCCGGCCGACGCCGAGGTCGTGATCGACACCACCCAGAAGTCGCCAGAGGAAGCAGCCAACGAGATCATCCTCGAACTGGAGCGACTGGGCTTCCTCGGCCCTGCCGCCGCCTGAACCAGCCGATGTCATGGGAAGCCTGGTTCACCTTGGCGGTGATCATCACCGTCCTCGTGCTGCTCGCCAGAGAGCGAGTTCCCCCATCGGTGGCGATGTCCGGGGGAATGGTGGCCGTGCTCCTTGCCGGCATCGTCACCCCTGAACAGGCCTTATCCGGCTTCTCAAACGCTGCTCCACTGACGGTCGCCGCCCTCTTCGTGCTTGCACGGGCGGTCGAGAAGACAGGGGTGATGGCTCCCGTGGTCAGCGCGGCCCTTGGCCGGACAAGAGGCCGCCGCGCCCAGGTCGCCCGGCTGATGGCGCCGGTGGCTGCCAGCTCTGCTTTCCTCAACAACACGCCGATCGTGGCCATGCTGCTTCCGCAGGTCTCGGAGTGGTCGGCTCGCAACCGGCAATCAGCATCACGCCTGCTGATGCCTCTCTCGTTCGCGGCAATCCTCGGAGGGGTCGTCACGGTGATCGGCACCTCCACGAACCTGGTGGTGTCCGGCCTGATCCAGGAAGCCGGTTACGACCCGATCGGCTTCTTCGAAATCGGCAAGGTGGGACTGCCCCTCTGTCTGGTCGGTTTGGCGGTTGCCGTGCTTTGGGCCCCGATCGGGTTGAAGGAACGTCGGCCGGCGGTGGAAGAGCCCTCTGAGTCGCCCCGGCAGTTCGCGTTCGAAATGCGGGTGGAGCCGGGGCCGCTGGAAGGCAAGACCGTCGAGGAAGCCGGGCTCCGTAATCTCGCCGGTGTCTTTCTCGCCTCGATCGAACGGGGCGGCGAGCTTCACGCCCCGGTCGCCCCCGACGACCGGCTTCGGGCCGGGGACTATCTGAGATTTGCCGGCCGGGCTGGTGACGTGGTCGACCTGCAAGGGATCCGCGGACTGGCGCCCGCGTCGAGCCACCTCCATCCGATCGACGCCTCTCGCTACTTCGAGGCGGTGGTGGGAGCCACCTCTCCACTGGTCGGGTCGACGCTGAAGGACTCGGGCTTCAGGGCCAGGTACCAGGCGGCTGTGATCGCGATCCATCGAGCCGGCGAGGAAGTAGATGCCAAGCTCGGTGAGGTCCCGCTCCGGGTCGGCGACACTTTGCTGATCCTGGCCGACACCGGATTTCAGGCCCGCTGGCGTGACCAGACCGACTTCCTGGTTATAGCTCCCTTCCGGGCTGCTCCCCCCCAACTCGGACGCCGTGCCTGGCTGGTGGGGGTGATCGGGCTCGGACTGATCTTCGTGGCATCGATCGGGTTGCTGCCCATCCTCCAGGCCAGCTTGCTGGCTGCCGTCGCCCTGGTGGCTTTTGGGATTCTGCGCCCGGGCGAGGCCAGGGCCAGCCTGGATCTGGACGTGATCGTCACCATCGCCGCCGCCTTCGGGGTGGCGGCCGCAGCCCAGGAGTCCGGCTTGGCCGAGAAGATCGCCGAGGTCCTGGTGGGGGCGCTGGGTGGCTTCGGGGGGATCGGGATCCTGGCCGGAGTCATCGTCGCCGCGATGGTGCTGACCGCAGTCGTGTCCAACAACGCCGCCGCCCTGCTCATGGTCCCGATCGGCGGCGCAGCCGCCGTGTCTGCTGGGTTGGATCCGCGCGGCTTCTTCATCGCCATCGCAGTTGCCGCCTCGATCGACTTCATGACGCCGATCGGCTACCAGACCAACACCATGGTGTGGGGACCTGGTGGGTACAGGTTCTCGGACTATCCCCGCTTCGGATTCCCGTTGACCATCGCGTCTCTCATCACGATGCTGGTGGTCGTGCCAGTGGCCTGGCCCCTCTAGACGACCAGCTTGGGTGGGTGGCGGACGATCCGCACCACGAAGCTGGGGTTGTTGCGCAGATAGCGGCGCCAGAGCCGGCGGGGCTCCTTGCCGAGCCGGAAAGCCCACTCCAGACCCGAACGCTGCATCCAGTCGGGGGCCTGGGCGACCAGGCCGGCGTTGATGTCGAAGGCGGCGCCCACCCCCAGTAGCACCGGCGCCTCCAGATGCGGCCGTCGCCTCGCCATCCACCTCTCCTGCTTGGGTGTGGATAGGCCCACCCAGACCAGGTCGGGAGCGGCGGCGTTGATCATCCTCACCTCGGCCTCCGCCTCGTCCTCGGTGAGCGGGCGAAAGGGCGGGGAGTGGGTGCCGGCGATCGCCAGCCCGGGGAACCGGTCCAACAGCCGGGTGGCAAGCTGGTCGGCCACCCCCGGGGCGGCCCCATAGAAATAGGACGACCACCCCTCGACCGCGGCCCGCTCGCAAACTGCCAGCATCAGATCCGGCCCGTAGACCCGATCCATCCAGCCAGCCCCGGCCCGCCGGCCCGCCCACACCATCGGCATGCCATCGGGGGTGGTCATCCCGGAGCCGTTGTGGATGTCGCGCAGCTCCGGGTCGCGGATCGACTCCATGACCCCGTGCACCCCGGTCACGCACACGTACTGGCGATCACGGCGCCGGGTCCAGTCGGTGACGGCCTCCAGTGCCATCGACTGGTTGACCGCCGAGACCTGGACCCCGAGGACGTCGACTCTGGCTGACTCCATGGTGGCCGTCAGCCGGCCATCACCTGCTTCTCGATCCACCGGTAGGTGGGAACGAGGCCATCTTCGAGGGACACGGAGGGCTCCCACCCGAGCACCTCACGGATGCGGGAGTTGTCGCTGTTGCGGCCCCGCACCCCCTGCGGCCCGTCGATGTGCTTGAGCCGGATGTCGGTCTTGCCGGAGATCTCGATGATCAACTCGGCCAGCTCGTTGATGCTGACCAGGCGATCGGTCCCGAGGTTGAGGGGCGCCCGGTAGTCGGATTGCATGATCCGGTAGATGCCTTCGACGCAGTCGTCGATGTAGCAGAAGGACCGGGTCTGCTCACCATCTCCCCAGATCTCGATCTCCCCGCCGTCCTCGGCCTTGGCCACTTTGCGACACAGCGCGGCCGGAGCCTTCTCCCTGCCGCCGTCGTAGGTGCCGTATGGCCCGAAGACGTTATGGAAGCGGACGATGCGGGTGTCGATCCCATATTCGGCCGTGTAGTACTGGGCGAGCTTCTCTGACACCAGCTTCTCCCAGCCGTACGCGTCCTGGGGGTTGGCCGGATAGGCGTCTTCCTCCCTGAGCGGGGTGACGGCCGTGTCCTCCTGGAGGTGCTCGGGGTAAATGCAGGCCGAGGACGTGTAGAGGTACTTGCCGACCCCGTTCTGGCGAGCGGCCTCCATGGTGTGAAGATTGATCAGCGAGTTGTTGTGGAGGATCTGGGCATGGTTGGCCGAGATGAAGCCCATACCCCCCATGTCGGCCGCCAGTGCATATACCTGGTCGACCTCGTCCGTCGCCTCCAGGCACGCTTCCCACCGGCGCAGATCGAGGATCTTGAACTCATCCGCCACCGTGGGCTGGTACTCGGGCTCCTTGAGGTCGACGCCCCGAACCCAATAGCCCCGTTCCTTGAGGTCGGCCACCAGATGGTGACCGATGAACCCACCCGCGCCCGTAACCAACACCCGTCCCAAGTTCCCACCCCACTGGCTCGCCTGAGCGTCAGGCTACCAGCCGGTTGTCAGACGACTAGAGGCCCATCGTCCCATTGAGAAGACACCAATGAACCGGTCAAGATGTCCCGCAGCCGGCCGAACCCTATGACGAGTGAATGAATACGTCCCAGACCCAACGCCGCCCGTCGCATCGGCGGCCACGATCCAGCGCGACCCGCGGCTGGTGTCGGCCGGGTCGCTTGCAACCTGGGGCAGAATGCGGGTGGGAGTTCGAGTCCAGGGCGAGACCTCGGTCGAGGGGGAGGTCGCTCTGGCTTGGTCAGACTTTTCGTTTTTAGCCCGATGACAGAGAGAGCGCGCTTGGAAGACGAAGAAGCACTTCCGGTGACCGAAAGGTCGCCGTGGCTGCTCTATGACGACAAGACCACCGGACACCACCTCCGCTACGGAATGGGCGTGTTGGCGTCTCTCCGAGACTTGGGCGTACCAGTCATCGCAGCCACGTCATATCGGCCACCTGACGGCACACGGTGGCATCCAACTCGACCAATCGACTTGGCTTCCCTACAGGCGGTCTCAAAGCAAATCAGGAGAGCTGCAGCGGTAGCTGAGCAAGCTGGCGCGGAAGCGTTTGTTCACCTCTACATGGACAAGAACGTCTGGGGTCCAACCCGGCCAATGAAGCAATTTGCAACTGCTTGCGTGATTCACCACACGACGCGGTTCCTCCGCCGACGACCGGGTCTGGCAGGGGTCCGAAGTCGCTTCCTCATCAATCGCCTACAAGGATTGACCGACCGTGGAATGGCCGTGATCGTCCATACAACGAGTGCCGCCAGAACCATTTCAGGGGTCGTGCCAAGCGCCACTATCACCACGGTTGGCTACCCGATCGAACCCCCTCCGCCGGTCTCAAGGCAAACGGGTGCCGAGGTCCCGACCCTCCTTTTTGCTGGGACTGCGCGGCCAGAGAAAGGATTGGAGTACCTGCTTAGGGCCCTTCCAATCCTCAAACAAGACATCAGAGTCCTCGTGATGGGCCGCCAGGACCCTCAGACAAGAGCCAAGCTCGAGCCATTGGCGAATGGGCGAGTCACCTGGGTGGATCGTTACGTGGAGACCGAGGAGTTGGTGGCGGCATACCAAACGAGCACCCTGGCGATTGTCCCGTATGACAACTGGTTCGGCACCCACGGCGGTGCGTCCGGCATCCTGCTGGAGACGCTTGCTTTCGCCACGCCTGCCGTCATCTCTGGATCAATCGCCGGACAGCTTCCCGACGACTACCAGGGGGCAGTCATCGTTGAGCCGGAATCTCCGGAGGCGTTGGCAGCCGGGATCGAAAAGGCTCTGGGGTCAGTCGAACGGCTGACCGAGGGGGCAGCGGCACAAGGACCGGAGTTCATCCGCCAGCACCACAGCTTCTCTGGCTACGCCGAGACCCTGGTCAAGGCCGTAGAGGCGGCCTTGGACCGCTGACGCCCACGACTTGGGGGCTAGGTTCGCCGTCTATGACCGACGACAAGCCCGAAGCAGTCCAATTCACCATCAACGCCCCGCCGGACCGCCTGGGCGGTGTGTACGCCAACTTCGCGATGGTCAACCACTCCCAGTACGAGTTCACCCTCGACTTCATCCGTCGTGACTACACCCAGGGAGGGGCGACGGGACAGCTTCAGGTGCGGGTGAACATGTCGCCGCTCTTCGTCAGACAGCTGATCGACGCCCTCGAGAAGAACTGGGAGGTCTACGCGGCCAAGGCGATGCCGCCCGAGGCTCGAGGCGAGAACCAGCCCGACTGAAGAAGTCTCATGTCGCACGTCTCACGTGAGCGCGGCTTGAGGCGGGGGACTCGAGACCGTGAGACCCTGAGACCGTTACAGCCCGAGGCGATCGGCCAGGCTCGCCCGATGGAAGGCGGGGTCACCGAATAGCAACTCGGAGCTCTTGGCCCGCTTGAAGTAGAGATGGGCGTCGTGCTCCCACGTGAACCCGATCCCGCCGTGGATCTGGATGTTCTCCGCCGCGCAGAAGAAGTAGGCCTCTGAGCAATACGACTTTGCGAGCGGGGCGGCCAGGGCGAGCTCGGCCTCGTCGGCAGTAGCTGCCCATGCGGCGTAATAGGCAGCGGACTTGGCCGACTCCACCTGGACGAGCATGTCTGCGCATTTGTGCTTGATGGCCTGAAAGCTCCCGATCGGGCGGCCGAACTGATGGCGAACCTTGGCGTAGGCCACTGCCGAGTCGAGGCAGGTCTGAGCGCCCCCCACCTGCTCCCCGGCCAGCCCAACCACCGCCCTCTGAAGCACCCACTCGAGCACATCCCACCCCTTGCCCTCTTCACCCAACAGGTCACCTCGCACCGACGAGAGTTGGACCTCGGCCTGCTTGCGGGTCATGTCCATCGTCTCCAGACGGCGGCGGGCAAGGCCTTCTGCCTGCCCGTCGACCAGGAACAGCGACACCCCGACCGGAGTCCGGGCCGCCACTACCAGCGTCCCGGCGGTGTGACCATCGAGGACGAAGCTCTTGGTCCCGTCGACCATCCAGTCGTTCCCTTCGAGGCGAGCAGTCGCCTCCACCCCCGGTTCCGTCCACAAGCCATTGGGCTCGGTGAACGCGAGGGCCAAAGTCAGATCACCTGATGCGACCGCAGGAAGGATGGCCCCTTTCTGCTCGTCGCTCCCAGCCTCGAGGACAGCCGGGGTCCCCAACACCACCGTCGAGAAGAAGGGTGAGGGATAGAGGGACCTCCCCATCTCCTCCAGGAGGACGAAGGTCTCGAGGAAGCTGAATCCGGCCCCACCGTGCTGTTCGGGAATGGCCATCCCCTGCCATCCGAGACCGGCCATCTCCTTCCACAGTCTCTCGTCGAACCCCGAGTCGGACTCCATGAGCTCTCGCACCCGGGGAGAAGGGCACTTCTCATCGAGCCAGCGGCGAGCGGTCCGCCGCAGTTCATCTTGTTCGTCCGTGAAAGCGAAGTCCATCCGGGGTCGTGGTGGGAAGGGGCCAGCGTACCCCGGGGTCGTGACTGTCCTACCAGGAGTCGTCGGCCAGCTGCATGATGGCGCCGTCGTCCTCGAAGGCGGCAGTGCGGCGGGTGGCGGCCAACGGCAGAGCATGCCTGACGAAGAAGCGGGCGGAGGCCACCTTGCCCTGCAGGAACGGGTCAGCTTCGTAGCCGAGGTCGGCCAGCGCCACCTCGGCGTGCCGCAGGAGCTGCCAGGCGATGACCAGCTCGGCCAGGCTCTCGAGCTGGGCGTTGGCGTGCAGACCGACCAGGTATATGCGGTCCGGATCGGACTGGAAGGCCAGCAGATGGTCCACCAGCACTCCGAGCTGGCCTTGGCACTCCTCCAACATCCTCATCAACAGTTCTCGTTCGCCGGCCAGCCGATCCCCTTCCGGGCCGCTCTTGCAGAAGTCGTGGATATCGGCGGACAGCGCGGCGATGGCGGTGCCGCGATCCCGGGCGATCTTGCGAAAGAAGAGATCGAGGGCCTGGATCCCGGTGGTGCCCTCGTAGATGCTGTCGATCTTGGCGTCCCGCAGGTACTGCTCGATCGGATAGTCCTCGGTATAGCCCGACCCTCCCAACACTTGCAGGGACAGGGCCAGCAGCTCGAACGCCTTCTCCGACGAGTAGCCCTTCACCAACGGGAGCAGCAGCTCGAACCGTGACCGCCAGGATTCGTCCCCCGGGTGGAGGTCTGCCTGGTCCTTGGTCCAGGCGGCGTAGGTGAGGAGTGCCCGCATGCCTTCCGAGTGGCACTTCTGCAGCATCAGCATGCGGCGGACGTCGGGATGGCGGAGGATCGGGACCCGAGGCGACGACTTGTCGGTGGCCAGAGCCAGGTCGGGCCCCTGGACCCGCT
>DATBMA010000100.1:0-12547 GCA_036555105.1 Acidimicrobiia bacterium | reverse complement strand
GACCAGGTCTCCGGCGAAGAGGACGTCTCCGATCGTGATCACCAGGTCGTTGTCGGTGTGGCCCCGCCCCAGGTAACGGACGGTGGCTTGCACCCCTCCCGGGTCCAGCGTGGTCCGGTCAGGGATCAGGAGATCCGGGGGTGTTATCACCACCTCGGCGAACTCCCCTGTGCGCTCGGGCATCTCCTCGATGAGCCTGCGTCGAGCCTCCTCCCCTCCCTCCAGGAGCCGCCGTCGGCAGTCGGGATGCCCGTATATCGCCACCAGGCCGGAGAAGACCTGGTTGCCGAAGGAGTGGTCCCAGTGATGGTGGGTGTTCACCACCATCCTCAGGGGTGCCAAATCGTGCTTCACCAAATCGGCCTGGAGCTCGGTGGCTTCTGCCGGGCTCGAGCGGGTGTCGATCAGCAGAGACCCGGAGCCGACGATGAGGCCGGCGTTGAAATCGAGGCTCTCGTAATGGAGCCGGAAGGCACCCAGTCCCAGCTCCTCCAACATGAGACGGATGGTAGGGATGGTTGCCCTACGGCCCCGGGGAAGGGGTGACTAGCGCAGACGGGTCCGGCCCGAATGGCCCTCATGCGACGGGTTGTCGCCGCCGATAGAACCCCGACAACAACCACCGCCCGGAAGAGCCCTCCAGCCTCCCTCCGGAGACGCCCCTTCCTCCCATCCCTCCTCCATCGGGCGGTGGCCAGGGAAAGGAAACGGCCCCCACGGGGGCCGTTTCCCAATTGGCAAGTAGGAACCTCTAGGTCACGTCCCGCCCGAGATCGGCGAACCGGGTGAACTCGGGCAAGAAGGTCATCTCGACGGTCCCGGTGGACCCCGCCCGGTGTTTGGCGATCACGACCTCGGCCATCCCCTTCTTCTCCACATCGTCGGGGTGGTAGTACTCGTGGCGGTAGATGAACATGACCACATCCGAGTCCTGTTCGACCGCCCCGCTCTCACGGAGGTCGGAGAGTCGAGGCCGCCGGTCTTCCCTCTGTTCGACCGAACGGTTGAGCTGGGAGACGGCGATGATCGGGACCTGCAGCTCCCGCGCCAGGTTCTTCAGTCCTCGGCTTATCTCGGCGATCTCCTGTTGCCGGCTCTCGCGGGAAATTCCCTGCATCAATTGCAGGTAGTCGACCACCACGAGATCGAGGCCATAGGCCCGCTTCAGGCGCCTGCACTTGGCCCGGATCTCGGTGACGGTGGCCACCGAGCTGTCGTCGATGAAGATCGGCGCCTTGTACATGCGGGATGCCGCCGCGACCACCCGGTCCCACATCTGGGGGTTGAGCTGGCCGGTGCGAAGCTTCATCGAGTCGACCCTGCCGACCGAGCAGAGGATGCGCTGCACCATCTCCTCCTTCGACATCTCCAGGCTGAAGATGGCGACGGTGGAGCCAAGGGCAGCCACGTTGGTGGCGATGTTGAGGGTCAGGGCCGACTTGCCCATCGACGGCCGGGCCGCGATCACCAGCAGGTTGGCCCTCTGCATCCCCGCCAGCTTCCGATCGAGGTCACGGAATCCGGTGGCGAGCCCGGTGACCTCGGAGCCCCCGGCCTCCAGCGCCTCGATGTACTCGATCGCACCCTTGAACATGGGGCCGACCGGCTGCATGCCGTCGCCGACACGGCGCTCGGCCACTCCGAACACCTGCTGCTCGGCCTGGTCGAGCACGGTGACCACGTTCTCATCGACCCGGAAGGCGAGATCGGTCACCACCGAACCGGCTCTGATCATCCCCCGGCGCAGCCCGTGCTCCTCGACGATCCCGGCGTAGAAGTCGATGTTGGAGACGGCAGGCACCACATCGGCCAAGTGTGCGAGGTAGGAGACTCCGCCCACCTTCTCCAACTCCGCCGATCTCCGCAACTCCTCGCTGACGGTGACGGCGTCGATGGCCTGGTTGGTGTTATAGAGCGTGACAACCGCTTCGAAGATCGCCTGGTGGGCGGGGATGTAGAAGTCGTCCGGCACCAACCGGTCCATGACCTGGTTGGCGGCGTCGGAGCTGAGCAAGATGGCGCCGAGCACCGACTCCTCGGCTTCCCTGGAGTGGGGCGGAACGCGTCCAATCCCTCGCTCGGCCCTGGCTTGAGCCGTTGTCGTCATCGCTTCCCCTGCCGGCCTTCCGTTGCTGACACGCCAATCAAATCGCGCCGGTGGGACAGATTTCGGAACCGTCCTGGATCACCTGCGCCCGCCGGGGGATCCGTCCGGCGCGGCGCGCCGGACGGGCCCGGGGGGGAAGTGAGGGGAAGCTACCGTCGCCCGGCCCAACGCGAAAACCGCTGAGGAGGCTGGTTTTCGCGGACTCAGGCCGGGATCACGTCGATCGTGAGTGGGAATTCGACCTCGGGGTGCAGCTTGATCAGGACCTGGTGCAACCCGATCTCCCGAATGGGGGCGGCGAGGGCCACGACCTTGCGGTCGAGCTCGATCCCGGTGAATTTGCGGATGCCCTCGACCACATCCGCCACCGAGACCGAACCGTAGAGGCGCCCCTCGTCACCCGCCTGCGCCGCCAGCACCACCCTGGTGCCGACCAGCCCGGCCGCCATGTCCTCGGCCTCCTGGCGGATCTTGGCTTCCGCCTCCTTCCGCCGGCTGGCGGCTTGCTGCACTGCCGCCACTGACGCTGCCGAGGCTTTGACCGCTTTGCCTCCGGGGAGGAGATAGTTGCGCGCGTAGCCGTCGGCCACGTCCACGACGTCACCCTGGGCGCCGAGGTCGGCCACCTTCGTGATCAGGAGAACCTTCACGAACGGCCCGTGTAGGAGAGAAGCGCCATCTCCCTGGCGTTCTTGACCGCGACCGCCACCTCACGCTGATGCCGCGGGCAGTTGCCGTTGACCCGTCGAGGACGGATCTTGGCCCGATCCGACATGTACTTGCGGAGCAGCGCAACGTCCTTCCAGTCCACGTACTCCACCTTCTCCTGGCAGAAATAGCAGACCTTCTTCTTGACCCGCTTCAGGGCCGGATCGTCGTTGCGCCGGCGGCGTCGCCGCTGATCGTTGCTTGGCGGCCCCTTCCGGGTGAGGGGCTCTCTCTTGTTTCCTCGTGCCATCTTCTCGAATGCTCCTGGCTCAGAAGGGTGCTTCGTCGGGGCCGTAGTCCTCACGGGCAACGGGACCGGCTGGTATCGGGGCAGGCCCGCCCTCGGCGCCGCTGCGGGCGGTGCGGGTCACGGAGGCGGTCGCGAAGCGGAGGCTGGGGCCGATCTCGTCGATCGAGACCTCGACGACCGAGCGCTTGTCGCCTTCCTGGGTCTCCCAGGAACGCTGCTCCAGCCGGCCGGTCAGGATGACCCGAGAGCCCTTCTGGAGGGACTCGGCGACGTTCTCGGCATGGTCACGCCACACCACGCCGGTGTAGAACCCGGTCTCTTCCTGCCACTCGCCCTGCTGATCGCGCCACCTGCGGTTGACGGCAATGCGGAGCCTCGCCATCGGCACACCGCTCGGGGTGAAGCGAAGTTCTGGGTCGTCGACCAGGTTCCCGACGAGCACCACGCTATTGGTTGACATCTCCTACTCCTTTCGTCCCCCCAGCATGCAGGCTGGGTGGGACAGGTGCTGTCACGAACCGGGTTTGACCACCTTGTGGCGGACAACCTCGTCGGCCAGCGACAGCATCCGCTCCATTTCGGCCACGAGATCCGGCTCTCCGTCGAACGTTACGACCGAATAGAAGCCCTCGTGAAGATGGTTGATCTCGTAGGAGAAGCGTCGCTTCCCCCAAAGGTCCTTCGACCCGACCTTGGCCCCTTTCTCGGTGAGGTAACCCTCCAGCTCGTCCACCTTGGCGCGGACGTCGTCCTCACTCAGATCGGGGCGATGAATGGTCATCACCTCATACGTGCGCAATGGTCCTCCTTTGGACATCCGCCTGGGCGGAAGGCCCCGCCCGGCGGCGGAGCAGGTAAGGGCGGGCCGGCGGCGCTCGCCGGTGCCCGGGGTGAAGGTGGAATTGTAGACCGGGTCCGGAGGTCTCGGGTCTCGGGTCGCACCCCTCACGGGAGGGTGCGGCCTTGAGACCGCGAGAGCGCAGGTACCTTGGCAAGGATGAGACGTCTGGTCGTCATTGGCGTGCTCGTGTCGGCCTGTTCCAACCCCGCCTTCACGACGGCCGGGCCGGCAACCACGGCATCGAGTCCATCCATCGCCTCGTCGACCAGCGCTGCGGCGACGACACAGACAGCGGCTGCAACCACCACCGCAGTTGCGTTCGATACCGGGGACGTTCATGGCTTCGTGATTGCCACCATCCAGTTGGACGGCACCGGTTGGGACGTGGCGATCGCGGACGACAGCGCCCTCAGAGCGCGGGGGCTGATGCAGGTCGAGGATCTCGGTGCCCTGGACGGGATGCTCTTCGTTTGGCCGGCGGAGATCCAAGCCAGGTTCACGATGCACAACACGTTGATCCCGTTGGACATAGCCTTCTTCGACGCCAACGGCGACCTGCTCGAAGTGCTGCAAATGGTGCCCTGCGATGAGAGCCCTTGCCCCGGCTACGGGATCGACTCTCCATTCCGCTGGGCTCTCGAAGCCCCTTCCGGGTCTCTCACCGACTTGCCCTCCCGCGCCAAGCTCGAAACCTGAGCCTGAGGCGTGCGACGCGAGCTCCCTTAGGTCGTCCACTCCTTGAGGAGCGCTTCTTCCACCTCGTCGGCCAGGTGATAGGTCTCGTCCTCGGACGGGAACTCTCCGGTCTCCACCGCCCGCCGGAAGGCGGAGACGGCGGCAATGGCCTCGGTACCCAGATCAGCGAACCTTCGAACGAACTTGGGCTGGTGGCCGAATGAGAGCCCGACGATGTCGTGGAACACCAGGACCTGCCCGTCCGTGGCCGGGCCGGCTCCGATCCCGATCGTGGGGACCGAGATCTCCTTGGTGATGATCTCGGCGACGACATCTGGCACTCCCTCGAGCACCAAGGCGAAGATCCCCGCCTCGTCGAGGGTCATGGCATCGTTGATCAACTCGCGGGCATCGTCGACCAGCTTCCCCTGGACCTTGTAGCCGCCCATCGAGTTGACCGACTGCGGGGTGAGGCCAAGGTGGCCCATCACCGGGATCTCGGCGGCGATCAGGGCCTCGACCATCGCCACCCGGCGCCGCCCACCTTCGATTTTCACGGCCTCTGCCCCTCCCTCCCGCACCAGGCGTCCGGCATTGCGAACGGTGTCCTCCGCCGAAACGTGAAATGTGAGCCACGGCATGTCCACGACCAGCAGCGGGCGGATATCACTTCGCTTCACCGCCGCGGCATGGAGGATCATCGTGTCGAGGTCGATGGTCAGCGTGGCGGACATGCCGTGGACGACGTTGGCCACAGAGTCACCGACGAGGACGATGTCGACACCGGCCGCATCGGCGATCCTGGCGGAGGGGAGGTCGTAGGCGGTGATCATCGTCAACCGGGGGCCGCCCTTGCGGGCCTTGATGTCCGGGACCGTCACCTTGGGAGCGTTGCCCATGGTCGTTCCTTTCTCCCCTCCCGCGGAGCGGGTAGAGGGATGGGACCCTGCGTCAATCGAGTTACGGAGCCTCGGCCGCCGCCATCGGTCGCCCGTGCTGTCCCCATTCTATCGGTGAGAGCTCAACCGGAACCGGGGCGATCGCAGGCGATCTCCGCCCGCGGCCACTGCTCGACGGTGCCGTCTCCCAGCCGGATGTAGACATAGTCCTCACGGTTTTCGGCGTCGTAGAGGATCTCACGGTCGTCGTGGGTGATATCGGTTTCCGTCAGGCCGGGCGGCTCGTCGGTCAGCACCTCGAACGACAGCGGCTCTCCTCCCGCGTTGTAGAGCTGGCCCAGGACCCCCTCGGGGTCGCGGGCGAACAGACGGCCGAAGAACATCATGAAAGTCACCTTGCGATGTCCGCAGTTGGGGAACCCGGCGTACTCGAGGACCTGGCTCCCTTCCAGCCGTTGTCCGCTCTGGTCGAGCCAAGGACCGAAGTCGTTGAAGGAGCACGCGGTGAGGACGAGGGCGAGGACGACTGCTGCACGGCGCACGGAAAAACGGTACCGAGGAGAATGAGCTAAGGGACGAAGTCTTGAGTCTTAGGTCTCACGACTCGAAACGTGAGACTCGAGACTCGCATCGGCCAGTTTCGCTCGCAGCCAGGTGATGTCGGCCCGGTGCTCGGCATCCTCGCCCGGCGTCTCGACCACCACTGGTGCCCCCGCCCCGGCAACCACTGCCAGGATGTCCGCGGGTGGGATGTGACCGTGCTCGAGGTTGGCATGGCGATCACGACGCGAGTCGAATGGATCGCGCGAGTCGTTGCAATGAACGAGATCGATCTTGCCGGTGATGGCAAGCACCATCTCGACCAGGCCTTGCAGAGGCTCCCCACCGGCCCAGGCGTGGCACGTGTCGAGGACGATCCCACAGCCGAGGTCGCCCACCTCCGCCCAAAGCCTTGCCAGCCCGTCGAATGTGCGGAGGGTCGCCTGCTCCCCTCCCGCCGTGTTCTCGATTAGTACCCTCACCTGGCTGTCGAGCTCGGTCAGGGCCTTCCGCCATCTCGGGTAGGCGTCGTCGAGTGAGCCTTCCCCGGTTACATGGCCCCCATGCACCACCACGGCCGCAGCCCCGATATCGGCGGCGGCGTCGCAGGTCTCTTGCAGGATCCGTCTCGAGGGGATGCGGATCCTCGATGCCTCCGCCACCACGTTGATCAGGTACGGAGCGTGCACGTAGATCGGGATCGGAGAAGCGCGGAGGGACCCCGCATCCTCCCTGGGAGGCGGCTTGTGCCACGACTGCGGGTTGGAGAGGAAGATCTGGACGAGATCCGCATTGCGTGCCCGACCTTCGCCGACCGGGTCCGTGCCAGGTACATGAGCTCCGATCGCCAGGCCGGTGTTCATGTCGCTCGCAATGCTCTCGCCGCCTCCACCGCCACCTCGGTCACCTTCTCGACCACTTGCTCGGGCGACTGCTCCCAATCGGTGGCGTTGATTGCGACGGTGTTGGCCGCGATCCTTCGGGCCGCCCAAGGGTCGGCGGGGATCAGTCCGTCCACATTCAGAGATACCACCAGCACGGGCACAGGGTCTCCATCGTCATCCATGACATCGGCTTTGACATCCTCGAGGTCCTCCCAGGGGATGGCCACGGGCGGGTGCCTCGGCCCGGCCAGCCGGATCCGAAGCCCGTCGCCATCGGCCATCAACACCGGCTTGGGGACCACCAGTTCCTTGAGCCCCATGAAGCTCAGCAGCAAGCCGACCAGTACCAAGGCAACGGCCCAAACGATGTCTCGCGGCTCATACACCTGTGGGTCCGCATTGAAGACCAGGCCGCTCAGCCAGTTCGATATGCGACGCTGACCCAGGACGTCGACCCCGATCACGACCAGGGGAATGCCAGACATCGCCAACAGCCACATTCGCCAGGCGGAGCGACGAACCTGGTACGTATCGCTCACTCCACCCCCAGATCGGTAGGCGTTAGCAGGGCCGAGTATTCGAGTCCCCGCTCAGCCATGAGTGCAGCCACCTTGCCCTCGCTGCGATCGACGAGCGCCACGACCTGGGCCACGATCATCCCAGCGGCCTCCAGCACGTCGATGGCTTCGAGTAGTGCCCCGCCTGTCGTCGTGGTGTCCTCGACCACCGCCACGGAGTCGCCCGATGACACCGGGCCGACGATCCTCCCTCCGGTGCCATGGTCCTTGGCCGCCGCCCTCACCGAGAACGCCCGCAGCGGGCGTCCGAGCCTGGACGCGGCCGCAGCCGTGGCCAGGGCCACGGGATCGGCTCCCATCGTCATGCCTCCGACCGCGACCACATCGTCGCCGATGGCCTCTGCCATCGCCTCCCCCACCAGCAGCGACCCCGCTCCATCCATGGTCGTCTGCCTGGCGTCCAGGTACCAGTCGCTCGTCGCCCCCGACCGCAGCCGGAAGGGGCCGTCGATGCGGAGAGCATGGGCGCGCAGGT
The DNA here is from genome assembly GCA_036555105.1 of Acidimicrobiia bacterium. Classification (GTDB taxonomy): domain Bacteria; phylum Actinomycetota; class Acidimicrobiia; order Spongiisociales; family ZC4RG35; genus DATBMA01. Next base: position 4,590 of record DATBMA010000100.1, on the reverse strand, counting down.
GGGCGGTCAGAGCTTCACGTGAAGACGCCATTGCCAGGTCAAACGGTACCCCTGCGAAACCAGTACCAAGTACCGAGTACAAAGTACAGAGACAGGAGACCATGGAATGCGCCGAATGGGGCACCACGGCTCACGAGCGGTGGCGGAGGGGCGAACCACATTGCTGGGCAACCGAAGGTCCGGTCTAAGTACTCGGTACTGAGTACTGGTTTCAGCGGCCGAAGCGCCGCTCCCGACGGGTGTAGTCGCGCAGGGCCCGCAGGAAGTCGACCCGCCGGAAGGCGGGCCAGTACACATCGACGAAGACGAACTCCGCGTAGGCCGACTGCCACAGGAGGAATCCCGAGAGCCTCGCCTCGCCGCTGGTCCGGATCAGGAGGTCGGGGTCCGGCACATCGGCCGAGTACATGTGCCGCGCCAGCGACTCCGAGTCGATGGCGGCGGCGATCTCGTTCGGGGATAGGCCATCCGCAGCCAGCTTGCCCACCAGATCCCGGGCGGCGTCGACAATCTCCTGACGGCCGCCGTATCCCATGGCGATGTTGAGCTGCCTCGATCCTTGCGGGCGGGCGGCTTCGGCCTCCTGGGCGGTCGCCACCACGTCAGGGGGCAGCAAATCGAGGCTTCCGATGAACCGCAATTTGAGGTCATAGCGCTCGGCTTGTGTGGGGAGGCGCTCGAACAGCTCGGAGAGGACCTCGAAGTAGGGCTTCAGCTCGTCGTCGGGCCGCGCCAGATTCTCCCGTGATAGGAGCCAGGCGGTAACGACCGGGATTCCGAGCTGCTCGACCCAGCCCAGGAACTCCTCGAACCGCTGCATCCCGGTCCGGTAGCTCTCCTGATAGGAGTTCAGCCCTTCCTCGCGTGCGTAACGCCTGTGACCGTCGAGGACGATGCCGATGTGGTGGGGAAAGCGCGACCTGTCGAGATCATTGAGCAGGCGCCGCTCGTAGATGCTGTATAGGAAGTGAGGGGCCTGCATCTCCGATGTGACATCGTACCCGGGGGACGATTCCGTGCCGGTCAGCTCTTCGGGTCTTCTTCCCCGTCAACTTCGTCGTCGTCGATGCCTCGCAGGCTGGCCAGCAGCCGCCTGGCCCCCCCGGCGTCGACCATGCGCCCGCTCACCATCGCCGACACCAGGGCCGACAAGAGCAGCAACAATGGGATCCCGAGCTCGCCCAGGCTTCGCAGGAACGAGGAAGTCAGTAGCTCGACGCCGGAGGTGAAGCCCAATGTCACCACCAGGGAGGCAGGTGGCGGCGGAGGGCCGTCCAGGGCGAGCAGCCCGGTGCCGACCGACCTCGACTTCTCGGTCACCTGGTCGCGGGCAAAGGTGCCGATGGCCACCGACACCGTGGCCACTGAGGACCGACCGGTCTCGTCCTGGACCTCGTATGTGAAGCTCTCCACGCCCACCCAGCTCGGACGAGGGGTGTAGACGAGGTAGCCGTTGCCGTACGAGACGGTCCCGACCGAGGCCGGCTTCACCTGCACGATCGTCAGGGAGTCGCCGTCGGCATCTTTGTCGTTGCCGAGGACGTCAAGGGGCACCTGCCGGTAGTCGGTCAGCTCGATCACGTCGTCCATGGCCTCTGGCCAGTCGGCCACGGGTGTCACATGCAGGTAGACGTCCGCGTCGGCGAACCCTCCGAATCCGTCGGCTATCCGATACGAGAAATTGGTGTCACCTGACCAGTTGAGGGGCGGCGAGTATGTGAAGCCGCCGTTCTCGTCGAGGCTGACCGATCCCTGCAGAGGCTGGGAGTAGTGGACGATTTCGAGCAGGTGCCCGTCCGGATCACCGTCGTTGCCGAGCGGTGAGAAGACCAGCTGGTGATCCTCGGCACTCATCACGGAGTCGCCCACCGCCAGCGGCAGCTGATTGACCTCGTTCACGATGATGTCGATCGCGGCTCGGTCTCGCAGGCCTCCCTCGTCGATCACTTCGAATGTGACCCTGAAGTGGCCGGGCCCCTGCGGCTCGGAGGGCGCCCAGCGGAACCGGCCGCTGGTTGGGTTGATCGTGGCCCCCTCCGGGATGGTCCCCACCAGTCGGTAGGTGAGATCGTCACCCTCATCCGGATCGGAGCCGGGCACCGTCAAGGACACCCACAACAGCTCGTCGGTGGTGATGTCGCTCATCGGTCCGATGGTCGGGGTCAGGTTGGTGTTTCCGATGGTCCAGTCGAAGCTCTGCTGGCGCTGCAGCTGCCAGTCGGACACCGTCACCGTGACGTGATGAAGGCCGGCCGACTTGAAGGTGGGGGTCCCGCTGATCACCCCGGAGAGGGGGTCGATGGTCAGACCTGCGGGGAGGCCGGTGGCACTGAAGATCAGGGCATTGGCGGGGAGGTCGGGGTCTGTGGCGGTCATCACCAGATAGGAGGACTGACCCTCTACGCCACTCTGGCCAGGCACCGGAGTGAGGACCGGCGGGCGATTCACTTCGTCGACGGTGACGACAAACGTCTCCTGGGTGATCATGCCGAAGGTGTCGGTGGATTGGACCCTGATCTGGTAGCTACCCGGTCCCTGGCTCTCCCCGGGGGTCCACAGGAGACGCCCGGTCAGCGAGTTGATGGATGCGCCGCTGGGAGGGCTTGCCAGCGAGAAGGTGACACTGTCTCCAACGTCAGGGTCCCCGGAGATGACCATCAGGTCGAGGGTGGTCTGTTCTCCGATCGTGCGATCCGAGATCGCGTCGATGAATGGGGGCCGGTCGGTGTTCGAGACCGTCCAGGTGAAGGTGGCCTGGTCCTGGAACTCGCCGTCTCCGACGGTGACGGTGACCAGGTGGGGGCCGGCCTCCTCGTATCCGATCGAGCCCGAGATCAGCCCGGTGCTCGAGTCGATGGTGAGCCCGGATGGCAGGCCCGTGGCCGAGTAGTGGAGGGTGTCGGCCGGTAGGTCCGGATCGGATGCCGGCACCGACATTGATGCCGCGAATCCCTCCGCTCCTGTCCGATCGGCGATAGGGGCGAGTGATGGGGGCCGGTTCACCTCGCCTACCGTCACGTAGAAGTCGATCGTGGACGAGAGGGCGGGGGCCCCGGTGTCGGTGACTTCGATCACGATGTGATGGACCCCTGGCCCCTGGGCCTCGGAGGGGGTCCAGGTGAAGGCGCCCGTGTCAGGGTCGATCGAGCTGCCTGATGGATGGGAGCCGCTGAAGGAGAACACGAGCCCGTCGCCGTCCGGGTCGGTGGCGAAGACCTGGAGCCAAATCGGAGTCTGCTCGTCTGCACCGAAGTCGGTGATCTGGCTGACTTGGGGTGAGCGGTTGGTGTCGGTGACAGTCCACTGGAATGAGGCCTGATCGGCGTCCGTCCCGTCGCTGACGGTGACATCGATGGTGTACGTCCCTGCCGTGGTGTAGTCCAGGGTTCCGCCGATCTCCCCAGTCTCCGGGTCGAGGGAGAGCCCGGAGGGCAACCCGACGGCGGAGAAGGAGAGGCCGTTGGCAGGAAGATCGGGATCGGAGGCACCCAGCGTGAAGTCGACCTGATCACCCTCGGCGGCGGCCTGGTCCGTGATGGCGGAGAGCGATGGGGGCTGGTTGGCCTCGGCCACGGTCAGGGCGAGAGACCGCTGGTCGAACATGTTCGGAGCGCCGTTATCAGTGACCCGGACGGTCACGAAGTAAGCGCCAGGACCATCCGCTTCGTCCGGAGTCCAGCTGAACTCACCCGTCTGAGGGTCGATGTGGGCTCCGCCAGGAGCCGATTGGAGGCTGAAGGTGAGGTCGTCGTTCCCTGCGTCGGTGGCCGTGGCGGTGAAGGTCAGCGCCTGGCCTTCAGGGCCGGATTGATCGGGTATCGGGTCAAGCTCGGGGGGCTCATTGTTGCCTTCCCACTCGACTGCCCCGGCGTCGCAGGCGGGGCTGGAGTCGCCGTCGCCATCGATCGGCCGGCCGATGGAACGCTGGTCCTCCGCCGGGCAGCCCGGTCCCGCCATGTCCAGGGCCGGGCTGGAGGGGTGGGGAGTGTGGGTACGGGTGGAACCGCCGTTGTCGGCGAGAGGGCCGATCATGGGATCGACCCCGGTCAGGTCGCCGGCGGCAGAGAAGGCGCACGAGCCGTCTGAGCTCACGTTGTATCCGCCCGAGGTGACTCCAGGGGAGCAGTTCTCGGACCCGTTTTCGCCAAGGATGGAGCCTTCGATGGTCACGGCGCCATCCACCCCGCCCGTTCCACCGGCGAGGTTGTCGGCGATGGTCGAGTAGGAGATCGAAGCGGTTCCGCCATCCGCAGCGAGGCCGCCACCGTTCCCTCCCGCCAGGTTCCCGCTGATAGTCGAGTTGGTGATGGCAGCGGTGCCCGCAACCAGAACACCGCCACCGTGGCCACCGGCTGAGTTGGCGGAGATCGTCGATCGAATGATGGTCAAGGACCCCCCCGCCACCACCCCGACCCCGCCGCCGCCGGCACCGGCTGCGTTGGCATCGATCGTGGAGTCGGCCAAGGTCACATCGCCGGCAGCGAGGATCCCACCACCGGCTCCGCCGGCGGCGTTGTGATCGATCCTTGACTGGGAGACGGATAGGGTGCCGGCCGGCTCGACCCAGATGGCGCCACCGTCGCCCGAGGT
>DATBMA010000032.1:0-59438 GCA_036555105.1 Acidimicrobiia bacterium | reverse complement strand
GCGCAGTTCACCACGCTCAAGACCCTCTTCCACCGGGTGGCCCACGAGCGCAATCTGCACCAGGTGGTGATCCTCGGCGCGGCGGGCGTCGGCAAGAGCCGCCTGCTGTGGGAGTTCGAGAAGTACCTGGACGGTCTTGTCGAGGACACTTACTGGCACACCGGACGGTCGCCTTCGTACGGCGACGGCCTGACCTTTTGGGCATTGGGCGAGATGATCCGCCGCCGGGCCGGGATCGCTGAGAACGACGATGACGCCAGCACCCGCTCCCGCCTGAAGGCGACGTTGAGCGAGTTCTTGATGGACACCGAAGAACGCCGCTGGATCGAACCGCGCCTGATGGCACTGCTCGGCCTGGATCCGATGCCGGCCGGCGAGCGCGAAGAGCTATTCGCCGCTCTCCGCATCTTCTTCCAGCGGATTTCCGAGCACGGGACATCGGTGCTCGTGTTCGAGGACCTGCAATGGGCCGACGCGGGACTGCTCGACTTCATCCTCGATCTGATCGAGCGCTCTTCCTCCCACCCCGTGCTGGTCATCACCTTGGCCCGTCCAGAACTGCTCGAGCGTCAACCCGGATGGGGAGGAAGGCGCAATCAACTGTCGGTTCATCTGGGACCGCTGGCGGAGGCGGAGATGAAAGAACTGGTGGTCGGACTGGCTCCTGGAATCCCCGATCAGGAGGCGGGCCTGATCGCCGACCGGGCAGCCGGAGTACCTCTCTACGCGGTGGAGATGGTGCGAATGCTGATCTCCACCGGCATCCTCGCTACCGAGGATGGCCAGTACCGGCTGGCGGGCAAGCTGTCCGATGCACCCCTCCCCGACTCCGTGCAGGCTCTCATCGGGGCAAGGCTGGATCGGCTGCCGGAGGATGCCAAGGCGGTCCTACAGGAGGCCTCCGTAATCGGGATCGTCTTCTCGCCGGTGACATTGACCGCCCTAATCGGAAGAGAGTCGGTCGACGACGAGCTCGCCAAGCTCGTTGCCGCCGACTTGATCGTGCTGGAGGACGACCCCCGTGCACCCGAGCGCGGCCAGTATCGCTTTGTCCAGGGCCTGATCAGGGAGGTGGCGTATGGGCGTCTGACCAGGGCTGAGCGGCGGAGTCGCCACCTGTCCGCGGCTCGGCTCTACGAGCAACTGGATGACCCCGAGCTCGCTCCAGTGGTGGCGTCGCACTACATGAGCGCCCACCGATCCGGGCAGGAGTCGGACGATGAGCTAGCGGTCCGCGCTCGCACCGCTTTGGTGGTTGCGGCGCGGAGAGCGGCTGAGCTGCACTCGGACTCCCAAGCCTTCAGCCTCTGCCTGCAGGCTCTGGAGATGACTTCCGACGCTGGCGAGGCAGCTGCGATCAGGGTGCAGGCCGCCAAGTCTGCAGATGCCTTGGGCCAGTATCAGGTGGCAGTGGATCTGATCAGACAGGTGCTGGAGTTTCACGAGTCCCGGGGCGACCGAGCCGGGGCATACCGAGCCGCATCGATGCTCGCCGACACACTTTGTGATGCAGACCGCACCCATGAAGCGCTGGAGATCCTGCATCCCCTGGTCGTGGGAGTTGGTGGCGCAGAGGGCGAGATGGAAGTCGTTTCCACCCTCGCCCGAGCAAGCATGATGGCAGGGCGGGAGCAGGAGGCGCTCGCGTTTGCGGATCGGGCGCTGTTGCTGGCGGAACGGGCCAAGGAAGAAGAGCTGGTGATGGATCTGTTAGTGACCCGCGGCACCGCCCTGTTCGGGCTGGGTCGCCCTCGCGAGGGCCGGCTGGTGCTGGAGGGGGTCCTCGACCTCGCTAGGCGGAGAGATGCCATTCGAATCTACCTCCGCGCCACCAACAACCTGACAGTGTCTCTCGTCTTGGACGACCCCCGAGCAGCAATCGCTATCGCTCGCGCCTCTATCGAGCAGGTGGACCGCATCCCGGCTCAGATGACCTACCGGGCCTTGATGTGGGCAGCTGACGGGAACCGGTATGAGGGCCGGCTGGCGGAAGCGGCCTCGATCCTCGACGATCTGCAGCTGGCCGACGCATTCCCGGTGGAGACCCACTGGCGGAACTCCTCCCGGGCTCTGATCAGGCTGATGCAGGGCGAGGTGGAGGCCGGATCCTCGATCCTGACGGAGGTCGACTGGCTGCTGTCAACCGGAGATCCGCAGATGGTCTCGGCCGGCCACATGACGATGGCTGAATACCACGCCCTCACCGGATCGTGGGAGGAATGCTTCGACGAGGCCATTCAGGCCGGAGTGGATACTGGAAGCAACGACGCCAATTGGGCCTACTGGGCGACGGTGGCGGCTCTCTGGATCCGAGACCTCGACCGTCTCGACAAGGCGCAGACCAGGGCCGCGGCCATAACTGCACAGGGAAGGATGGTGGAGGGTTACAAGTTGCTCGGCGAAGCAGGCGCTGCGGCCATTGGCGGAGACATGACCAGTGCGTCCACGGCGTTCCGGGCTCTGCTCGAGATCTGGGAGCCGATCGCATTTCCACTGGACCTGGCGATGACCAGGGCGACGTTTGCCGCCTTGGTTGGTCAGGACGATCCGTCGGCAGCTGAGGCCGCCCGCCTGGCCCGCGATTGGATCGTGGCAGCCGGAGCCGATCAGTATCTCGACGTGTGGAAGGCCGGTCTCCCCCAGCCGGAAAATGCCACTATCTGACGGTTCCCTCTTCAGCCGGCGGCGCCGAGGACCTTGGAGGCGTCCCCGAAGACCGTGACGATGGCCGGGAAGATGCCGACCACCAAAGTGAGCACCGCTGATATCCCCAGGGCGAGCCGCAGGCTCCCCGAGGTCCGTGCGTCGCGGTCGCCGGCGGCTTCGGCCGGGGCCGGGTCGAGCCAGACCGCCTTGGTGATGCGGGCGTAGTAATACAGGGCGATCACGGTGTTGACGGCGGCGATCACCGCCAGCACGACGGTCGCCACTCCTCCAGCGATGATCACCGACCTGAACATCACGAACTTGGCGAACCATCCGGCCAACGGGGGGATCCCGGCCAACGAAAAGAAGAAGGCGGTGGCGAGCACGCCCAAGCGCGGCGAATAGCTCCCGAGCCCGGCCCAGCCGTCGATCTCCCCGGTGCCGGTCTTGCGCGCCACCGCTATCACGACCGCGAAGGCGCCGAGGTTCATGACGGCGTAGATGGCGAGGTAGATGACCGTGGCCGAGAAGGCCTCGGTCAGATCAGCACCGGCCACCGCCGCTGAAGCGAACGGCACCATCATGAACCCGGCCTGGGCTATCGATGAGTACGCCAGTAGCCGCACGATGTTGCGCTGCCGCAGCGCCGACAGGTTGCCCCACGTCATCGAGAACGCAGCCATCAGCCACAGTGCCGGCGCCCAGTAGTTGGCGGCGTCGGGAACCGCCCGATACAGCACGATCAGCATCGCCACGAAGCCGGCCGCCTTGCTGTTCACCGAGAGGTAGGCGGTCACCGGGGTCGGCGCCCCTTCGTATGTGTCGGGCGCCCAGAAATGGAAAGGCACGGACGACACCTTGAACCCGAAGCCGACCAGCATCAGCAATACGGCCACCCCCAGAGCCGGGGAATCACCGAGGGCGGCGACCTTCTCCCGCACGGCGTCGAACTGGACCTCGCCGGTGAGGCCGAACAAAAGCGACATCCCGAACAGCAGCAGGGCGGTCGAGAGGACCCCGAGGATGTAGTACTTGAGCGATGCCTCATTCGACTTGGCGTCGCCCTTGCGGAACCCGGCCAGCAAGAACAGTGGGGCAGTCGTGAGCTCGAGACCGATGAACAGCACGATCAGATCGCGGGACGAGGCCATGACCAGCGAGCCGAGGATCGAGGAGAGCAGCAGGAAGTAGTACTCGCCCTGGTAGTAGCGGTCGCTCTCGATGTACGACACCGACATCAACAAGACCAGGTAACCCGCCACCAGGAAGAGCCCTTTCAGCACGAGGGCGAAGGTGTCGACGACGTAGGACCCGTCGAACATCGACCTGGTGGTGCCGTCGACCGCCAGTAGAACCAGAGGGACCGCGGCTAAGGAGACGCCGATCACCGAGAGCACAGCCGTCCAGTACTTCTGATTGCGGGGGAGGAACAGGTCCAGGATCAACACCCCGATCAGGGTGGCGATGATGACGAGTTCGGGCGCCAGAGCCAGGTAGTCGATCTGATATGACAAGCGTCAGCCTCCCAGGACCGCCTGCACAGCCGACCCCGGCCCGAACGCATTGTCGACCAGCGTGGTGACGGCATCCGAGGTGGCGCCGAGCACCAGGTGGGGATAGACCCCGACCGCCACGATCAGGATGATGAGCGGGAGCCAGGCGGCCAGCTCGTAGCGATCGACGTCGTGGAACTCGTGGCCAAGCCACTCCTCCGACGGCTCACCCAAGTTGACCCGCTGCAGCATCCACAGCATGTAGCCGGCGGTGAGCACCGTGCCGATGGCGCCGAACACCATCAGCACCCGGAAGAGGTCGGTGGACAGACTCTCCAGCGGGTTGTAGGAGCCGAGCAGGGACATGAACTCACCCCAGAACCCGGCCAGCCCGGGCAACCCGAGAGACGCCATGACCGTGAACCCGAGGATTCCGCCCAGGATGGGGATGAGCTTCTGGTTGCCGCCCAGCCGCGACATGTCGCGTGTGTGGTAGCGATGCGCCATCGAGCCGGCGAGGAAGAAGAGCAGTCCAGTGATGAGCCCGTGGGCGACCATTCCGATGATGGCGGCATTGATCCCCACCTCGGTAAGGGTGGCGATCCCCAGCATGACAAAGCCCATGTGGCCGACCGAGGAGAAGGCGATCAAGCGCTTCATGTCGGTCTGGGCCAGGCAGGCGAGTGAGCCATAGATGATGCCGATCACCGCCAGGACTCCAATGGCCGGCGCCCAGGTGTGGGCGGGCTCGGGGAGGATCGGCAGGGCGATGCGGATGAAGCCGTAAGAGCCGAGCTTCAGGAGGATGGCGGCCAGCAGCACGGAGCCGACTGTCGGAGCGGCGGTATGGGCATCAGGCAGCCAGGTGTGGAGCGGCCACATCGGCACCTTCACCGCGAACCCGAGGAACAGGGCTCCGAACACCAGCCAGCCGTAACGGCCGGCGAACAAGCCGGGATTGGTCGAGGCCAGTTCGGTCAGCGCCGGGATGTCGAAGGTCTTCGCCCCTGCCTCCCCAGACTTGAAGTACAGGGACAGGAAGCCAAGGAGCATGAAGGCGGACCCGAACAACGTGAACAGGAAGAACTTGATGGCGGCGTATAGGCGGGTCTCCGACTCGCGGGCGAAGCCGGGTATGCGGCGCGGGGTCTTGTCTCCCCAGATCCCGATCAGGAAGTACATGGGGAGCAGGACCAACTCGAAGAAGATGAAGAACAGGACCAGGTCCAGCGCCACGAAGGTCCCGTTCATGCCGGTGGCGAGGATCAGCATCAAGAGGAGGAAGCCCTTGGGGTTGCGCGGCTCCTCCCAGTGATTCCAGGAGTAGATGACGCACAGGACGACGATGAAGGTCGACAGCAACAGCATGGGGAGGCTGATCCCGTCGAGCCCAACGTGATAACGGGCGCCGATCGACTCGATCCAGGTGGTGTCGACCGAGAACTGGTATTGATCGCTGCGCCCGAAGTCGAACCTGGCCGCCAAGACCGCAGAGAGCAGGAAGGTGAGGACGGAGATCACGAGGGCGATCGACTTGGCCGCCATCTCGTTGGCCTTGGGGACGAGGCCGATCAGCAGCGCCCCTACCAGAGGCAGGAACACCGTCACCGTCAGGCCCCAGTCGTTGATCAGGTCCATCGTCTCCCTTCCTGTTCCAAGCTCTACCTCAACACCACCACGGCCAACACCAGCACGAGGGCGCCGACCACAAACCCGGCCGCATACTGCTGCACCCTTCCGCTCTGCAGACGGCGCAGGGCCGTTCCGGCCGAGTCCGTGGCAGCGGACACTCCATGCACGACTCCGTCGATGCCCTTCTGATCGAGGGCCCCGTACACGAAGCGGGATAGCGCCATGGTGACCGCCCCCACTCCGTTGACCACCCCGTCGATCACGTACTGATTGACCCAGTTGACTCCTCTGGCCAGCGGTCCCTTGATCGGCTGAACGATCCCGTACCAATAGATGTCATCCAGGTAGTACTTGTGCCGCAGCAAGGGGTAGAGGCCGGGGATCGAGACGCGGTCGCGGGCCTCCTGAGTCTCGGCGTCGGGTGAGTAGACGAACCAAGCCGCCACGACTCCCGACACCGCGGCGATGAGCCCGGGGATCAGGGCTGCGAGGTCGAAGCCAGCCTCGACCTCTTCGGGGTTGAAGACCTGGCGCACCTCCACCCAGTGATGGAACCCACTGAAGATGCCAGGGATGAGCACGAAGCCACCGGCGATGGCGCCGACCGCCAGGATCATCAACGGCACCGTCATCACCCGGGGCGACTCATGCGGGTGGGCATGGCCTTTGTACGAGCCATGGAAGGTGAGGAGGACCATCCGGAAGGTGTAGAAGGCAGTAAGGAAGGCTGTCGCCACCCCGAGCCAGAACACGGCGGTGACCCCGGCGTGGTCGAAGGTGGCCAGGATCTCGTCCTTGGACCAGAAGCCGGCCAGCGGGGGGATGCCGGCAAGTGCGAGGGAGCCGACGATGAACGTCCAATAGGTGCGGGGAAGCGAGGTCCGCAGCCCTCCCATCTCCGACATGTTGTTGGAGTGGACGGCATGGATCACGGAGCCCGCCGCGAGGAACAGCAGGGCCTTGAAGAAGGCATGGGTCCAGAGATGGAACAAGCCGGCGACGTACCCGCCGGCTCCCAGCGCGGCCACCATGTAGCCGAGCTGGCTCACCGTCGAGTAGGCAAGGACCCGCTTGATGTCGTCCTGCACCAGGGCGAGCATGGCGCCGATCACCAGCGTCACCGTGCCGATGCCGAGGATCCAAGGGCGGGCGTCGGCGGCCATGCCCTCGTAGAACGGGAACATGCGGGCTATGAGGTAGACCCCGGCGGTCACCATGGTGGCGGCGTGCATAAGGGCGGACACCGGAGTCGGGCCGGCCATTGCATCTGGCAGCCACACATGCAGGGGGAACTGGGCGCTCTTGCCCATCGCCCCGAAGAAGATGAGGAGGCCGGCCACCACCGCCACCGCCCCTAGGGCCGCCGCTCCCTCCTCGGCCTGGGCCAGGATCTCGTTGATGCGGAAGGTCCCGGCAGTGACGGCGAGGATCACGGTGCCCAGGATCAGGCCGATGTCGGCGACTTTGTTCACGTAGAAGGCTTTCATGGCGGCCGAGGAGTTGGCCCTGTCCTCCCAGTAGTGGCCGATGAGGAGGTAGGAGGCGAGGCCCACGCCTTCCCAACCGACGATCAGCTGCACCAGGTTGGGGGCGGCGACGAGCAGCATCATCGAGCCGGCGAACAGGCACAGGGCGGCGAAGAAGAAGGTGACCCTGATCTCTCCCTTCATGTAGCCAACGGCGTATATGAAGACCAGCAGGGCGACCAACGTCACCACCAGGAACATCATCGTGCTGAGCCCGTCGACCACCCATCCCCACTCGAAGGCGACCTGCCTGCCGCCGCCGAAGCCGAACCTGGCGATCTCGAACTGCTCTTCGTGCACGATTCCCTCGGTGGCGTTGCGGAAGAAGAGGGCGAGCGCATAGACGAAGTCGATGGCCATCGCCCCGATGGCGATCTCCGCCCCCTGCCGGGGAAGCCGCTTTCCAATCAGGATGATGAGGAGGAAGGCCAGAAACGGCACCACCAGCATCACGCCGGCGTATTGGGCCAGGGCTCCGCCGTCCCCGGCATGTTCCTGCAAGGCGTAGGTCAGAGGGAAGGTGCTCATAGCCGCATCAGGTTGAAGTCGTCGACGTTGGCGGAGCGCCGGTTGCGGAAGATCATGAGGATGATGGCGAGCCCGATGCCGACCTCGGCCGCGGCCACCGTGATGACGAACACGGCGAAAACCTGGCCGATGAGAGCCGAGGTGGCGAGGACCGACTCGAACGCAACCAGGTTGATGTTGACCGCGTTGAGCATCAGCTCGACCGAGAGCAGCACCATGACCGCGTTTCGCCTCACCAGCAGCCCGTAGACCCCAAACGAGAACAGCAGGGCGGCCACCAACAGGAACTGGAACAGAATCATCGCTCGCTCCGAACCAGCTCGGCGGCTTCCTCTTCGGCTGGGGACTGGTCTTTGCGAGCGAGGGTGATGCCCCCAACCAGGGCCGCCAGCAGGAGGAACGACACGACTTCGAAGGGGATCAGGAACCGTCCGAGGAGTGCCTCGCCCAAGACCTCGGTCGAGCTGCCCTCTCCAACCGCCTCGATGGCCGTGTCCCCGAAGGCCGTCCAAGTCGACCAGGCCAGGACGCCGAATAGGGCGAGGGCGATCAGGGCTGACGGGAGCCGGCGGGGGTGATCCACCGCCGTGTCACGGCCGGTCGGGGCACGGGTGATCATGATCCCGAAGAGGAAGAGGACGATCACGGCCCCGATGTAGACGAGCACCAGCACCCAGGCCACGAACTCGGCCGACAGCAGGAGGAAGAAGCCAGCCGTTGCCGCCAGAGTGGCGACCAGGAAGAGGGCCGCGTGGACGACATTCGGGGAGGTGACCACCCGGAACCCGGAGAGCAGCACCGCCAAGGCGAGAACGAGGAACACCCAGTTGAGCGGGTCGCCGATCCACTGGGAGAGGCTCATGGCTCCAGCCCCGGGGCCGGAGGGACCGTGGCCAGCCAGGCGGTGAGCCGGTCCTGGTCGTGCAGCATCTTGCCCATATGGGTCTCGGAGTACTCGTAGTCAGGGCTCCAGAAAAGGGCGTCGAACGGGCACACCTCTACGCAGATGCCGCAGTACATGCAGAGGGCGTAGTCGATGTCGAAGCGGTCGAGAGTGGAGCGGACCCGCACCCTCCCTTCCGGCTTGTCGGGCTGCTTTTCCTCCTTGTGCCCCTCGATGTAGATGCACCAGTCAGGGCACTGTCGCGAGCAGAGCATGCAGACCGTGCAGGCCTCCGGGTCGAGGGCGATGACCCCCCGGGCCCTGGGCACCGGGGTTTCCTTCACCTTCGGGTAGTTGACCGTGGCCAGGTACCTGCTCGGCCGGAACAGCGTCTTCACCATGGTGGCGAGGGTGACTCCCATCCCCTTCACGAGGCCGGCACCCGGAATCCTGGGGATCTGCATCAAGCCACGACCTTGACCACGCCGGTGGCGAGGATGTTGAGCAGTGCGATCGGGATCAGCCACTTCCAAGCCAGCCCCTGCAGTTGGTCCTCGCGCAGGCGAGGGAACGTCCAGCGGAACCAGATCATGGCGAATACGAGGATGCCGATCTTGGCGAACAGGATGAATGGGCCGGCGAACTGCAGTTGCTGCTCGGTCAGGAAGGGCGCCCAGTAGCCACCGAGGAAGAGGGTGGCGGCGATGGCGGACAGCGAGAACATGTTGGCGAACTCGGCCAGGAAGAAGAAGAGGAAGCGGAAGCCGGAGTACTCGGTGACGTATCCCATCACCAGCTCAGATTCGGCGATGGGCATGTCGAAGGGAATCCGCGTCAACTCCGCCAGCGAGGCGATCATGAAGATCACGAACCCGACTATCTGGACGAATACGAACGGCATTCCCAGCTGCCATCCCCGCTCGGACAGCCAGCCGGCCTGGGCTTGGACGATTCCGTCCAGCGACATGGTCCCGGCCAGGATCACCACTCCCACCACCGCCAGCACCAACGGCAGCTCGTAGGCGATCAGCTGGCCGGCCGCCCTCAGGCCTCCCATCAACGAGTACTTGTTGGCCGACGACCACCCGGCCATGAGGATCCCGATGGTGGCCAGAGAGGACACCGCCAGGGCGTAGAAGATCCCCAGGTCGAGGTCGGCCCCGGACACGCCCGGGGCGAACGGGATGGGAATTAGGACTGCGACCGTCGCCATCAGCACCAGGGCCGGAGCCCACTTGAACACGGGGCGGTCGGCGTCGGCTGGGACCAGGTCCTCTTTCTGGAAGAACTTGATGCCATCGGCGATGAGCTGCGCCCACCCCCAGCGGCCGCCGGCGAAATAGGGACCGACCCGCGACTGCATCTTGGCCGAGAGCTTGAGCTCGGCGAAGCCGACCACGAGACCCACCACCGGGATGATCAGGGCGGCGATCAGCACCTTGAGGGCCAGCTGTACCCAGTCGTTGGAGAAGAACTCAGCCATCTACGGTCTCACGGTCTCGAGGTCTCGAAGTCTCACGGTCTCGAGGTCTCGAAGTCTCACTGTGAGACCGTGCGACCGTGCGACCGTGCGACCTCATCTGTCCACGTCTCCCAGCACGAAGTCGAGGCTGCCCATGATGGCGATGATGTCGGGCACCAGGATCCCCTCCAGGGCCCAGGGCAGGATCGAGAGATTCGAGAACGAAGCCGAGCGGATCTTGAGCCGGTAGGGACCGAGCCCTCCGTCCGAGACCAGGTAGTAACCCATTTCGCCTTTCGGGTTCTCGGCCCGCACGTAGGTCTCGCCTTTCGGCACCTTGATCACTTTCGGGACCTTGGCCTGTAGAGGACCTGATGGAATCGAGTCGACGGCCTGCTGGATGATCCGGGCCGACTGGCGGATCTCCTGGAGCCGCATCCACCAGCGGTCCCAGCAATCGCCGTTGGTGCCAACCGGGACCTCGAAGTCGAACTTGTCGTATGGCAGGTAGTTCGAGACCCTGCGGAGATCGAAGTCGACTCCGGACGCGCGCAGGTTGGGACCGGATAGCCCGTAGGCGGCGGCAATCTCGGGTGGGATGACTCCGACACCCTTGGTCCGGGCGAGGATGATCTCGTTGCCTGCCACCAGCGCTTCGAGCTCGGCGGCGGTGGCGAGCACCTTGTCCATGGCAGACCTGGTCTCGTCGAGGAAGCCACGCGGGAGGTCCTGGATGGTCTTCTTGGTGGTGGGGCCCGAGCCGTAGGCCGGCTTGACACCCCCAATGCGGTTGAAGTTCGGGTGGAAGCGCCCTCCGGTGACCGACTCGATCAAATCGAGCACCCGCTCGCGGTCGCGCAAGGCGAAGAACAGCGGGGTGGCGGCTCCCAATTCCAGCGGATAGGAGGCGTTGAAAACGAGGTGGGAGGAGATGCGGGCCATCTCACTGAGGATCAGGCGGATGTACTGGGCTCGCTCCGGGACCTCCACACCCATGAGCTGCTCGGCCGCAACGATGAACGGCACCTCGTTGGCATATCCGGAGACCCAGTCGATCCTGTTGATCAATGCGGTGATCTGGGCGTAGGTCCTCACCTCGGCCAGCTTCTCGTAACCGCGGTGCATGTACCCGATGACCGGCTTGACGTCGTAGGCCCGCTCACCATCGACCCTGGCCACCAAGCGCAGGACCCCGTGGGTCGAAGGGTGCTGAGGCCCGATGTTGAGCGTCATCTCCGGCGTTTCCAGCTCGACGGAGACGGACGCCTCTGACAGATGCCTGACGAGGTCCTGATCGATCACCATGGCTCAGGCTTCTGGGTTCTCGGTGCTCGGCTCATCCGGCGCTGAATCGCCTGTCCCTGGCATTCCTTCGACGTCGACCTTGCCAGGCCACGGCTTCACTTCGCGGGAGAGCAATGGGAAGGACTTGCGCAGCGGGTGTCCTTCGAATCCATCGGGGAGATAGAGCGGCTCGAGCCCGGGGTGGCCGACGAACTCGATGCCGAACATCTCGTGCGCCTCCCGCTCGTGCCAATCGGCGCCGGCGTAGACAGTGGTCAAGGAGTCGATGGTGAGCGACTCCTTGGCGAGGTCGGTGGCGAAGATGACCAGCCTCCCCTCGTCGAGGTCTCCCACTGCCGCCATGAGCTCGATCCTCTCTTCGATTTCGTCCGTGAGGGGATCGCCCACCTCGACCTGGTTGGACCAGTCGATGGCGGAGAGCCAGGAGAAGAAGAGGAGGCCCGATTTGTCGCGGGCTTTCTCCAGTGAGTCTTTCCACTGATCCCGCCGGACTTTGACCTTGACGGTTCCGAACTGGACCGTGGCCTCCCCCCCGGCTACTGCCGCGACGGAAGCCCCGTACTCCTCGAGTGTCGGCGCCTCAGACGGGCTGGCGGTCACGTTGATTCCACTTTTCCTTGATGTTCTCCGCCTGGATCTTCTTCTGCAGGAGCACGATCCCGTCCATCAGCGCCTCGGGCCGGGGCGGGCACCCGGGCACATACACATCAACCGGAATCACCTGGTCCACGCCCTTGGTTACCGAATACGAGTCCCAATATGGACCGCCGCAATTGGCGCAGGAGCCCATGGAGATCACGTACTTGGGGTCAGGCATCTGGTCGTAGAGGCGCCTGACCGCCGGCGCCATCTTGTCGGTGACCGTCCCAGCCACCACCATCAGGTCGGCCTGCCGGGGCGACGCCGGCAGAGGGATGATGCCAAAGCGCATGAAGTCGTAGCGCGGCCCCGAGGCCGCCATCATCTCGATGGCGCAGCACGCCAGGCCGAACTGGAACAACCACAGCGAGTACTTGCGGGACCAGTTCAGGAGCCAGGACACCGGCTTGGGGGCCCCGAACCGCTGGACTACTCCCACCGCAAGACCCCTTTGCGGATGGCATAGACCAGGCCGAGGATCAGGATCAGGATGAAGGCCGCCATTTCGATGAGCCCGAACCAGCCGAGCTTCTCGAGGATGATCGCCCACGGGAAGATGAAGACCGCCTCGACGTCGAAGATGACGAACAGGAGCCCGTACACGTAGTAGCGGACGTGGCTTTGGGCCCAGCCCGAGCCCACCGGGTCAACCCCGCATTCATAAGTGCTGGCCTTGACTTTCGAGGGATTGGTGGGCCGAAGGATGGTGGCCACTCCCAGCATCACCCCTACCAGGATCACTCCCAGGGCGGCGAAGGCGGCGACGGTCAGATAGTCCTGAAAGTACTGAGTCACGACCGGTTTCCGAGTATAGGGAGGCACTTCTCGGCCACCGGCATCGGACCCGACAGGCCGTCGATAGGCTCTCGCCACCTTGCAGGTGGTGCCTTCTCATGACGGCCGCGGCCTCGTCAACGTCATCGCCGAGCTGGAGGCAAGGCTGGCCGGTAACGCCCCTTCACCGCGGCTGGCGCACGACCTCGCCTCGGCCATACCGGACTCCTCCAGCTACATCCTGGTGATGTTCGACGGGCTGGGAGATGCCCAGCTGGCACACCCAGCAGCCGCGGCGTTGGCTGCTAGCCGGGCCGGCGTGATCGACGCACCATTCCCGACCACCACCGTGGTCAGCCTGGCCACCATCGCCACCGGCCTCTCTCCGTCGCGCCACGGGGCCATCGCCCATCTGCTGTGGCTGCCGGAGCTGCAGATGGTGGTCAACACCTTGAAGTGGGTGACCAAGACCGGGGATCTGGTCGGCTACCCGACGATCGACTGGCTTCCGCGACCCAACCTGTGGGAACGGCTGGCGGCGGCCGGGGTGGCCACCGCCACGGTCCAGCCCGGAGACTTTGCGACCACCCCCCTCACCGGCGCCCTCTACCGCGGGACAGAGTTCGTCCCGTTCGACTCGCCCGAGGAGGCGGTTGCCGTCACGATCGAAGCCGCCCTTCGCCCGGGATTGGTCTTTCTGTGCCTGCCAGACATCGACTACGCCGCCCACGTCTTCGGCCAGGAGTCGGAGGAGTACGGCGACACCCTCCTGGCCGCCAGCCGGCTCTGGACCGACCTGGGGAGCGGGCTGCCGGAGGGGGCGACCGTGGTCGGGATGGCGGATCACGGGATCCTCGACGTCGGGGAGGGCGACAAGCTGATCGTGCGCGACCCCGATTACGACATGCTCGACCTTTACGGGGATCCCCGGGGGGTGATGGGAAGAGGATCGAAGCGCCTGCTCGGACGGTTGGCCGAGCGGACTGGGGCCCGTTTGGTCGAACCTCATGAGTTGAGGCGCTGGTTCGGGCCGGGGCCAGCCCTCGCCGAGCTGGATGGCCGTTTGCCCGATGCCCTCTTGCTGGCTCCCGAGGGCAAGGTCATCCTGCCCAGGGGGTTCGACAAGCGGTTACGTGGCTACCACGGCGGCCTCGACGAGCGCGAGGTACGGGTCCCGCTGCTGGTGGGCTCGAAGTCTCACGGTCTCGAGGCCTCAACGCGCAGACCCGTCGGAGTCTCGAGCCGTGAGACCTTGCGACCGTGAGACCGTGCGACTGCTCACGGCATTTGCACTATGCCCATAGTGGTAATAGCGTTAGGCATGCCTAACGGAACCTAGGAGCCTGGCCCTGGCCGCTTTCCTCTTGATGCTGCGTGAAGGAGTCGAAGCCGCCCTCGTCGTCGGAATCCTCCTCGCATACCTCACCCAGTTGGGCCGTCGGGAGGACTTCAAGTATGTCTGGTGGGGCACCGGAACGGCGGCGGGTCTCTCCCTCGCGATCGGCTGGGTGATCTACTCGACCATCGGCGAGCTGGACCAGACCGACGAGCGGATAGCCGGAGGCATCGTCGCCTTCGCCGCCTGCGCCCTCCTCACCTGGATGATCTTCTGGATGGCCAAGCAGTCGCGCAGCATCAAGCCCGCTCTTCACTCGAAGTTGGACCATGCGGTGGCGACCGGGAGCGCCTTGGCCATCGGCTCTGTGGCTTTCGTG
Organism: Acidimicrobiia bacterium; assembly: GCA_036555105.1. Classification (GTDB taxonomy): domain Bacteria; phylum Actinomycetota; class Acidimicrobiia; order Spongiisociales; family ZC4RG35; genus DATBMA01. The sequence continues at coordinate 44,835 of DATBMA010000032.1, read as the reverse complement.
GCGGTGCTCCGCGAAGGATTGGAGTCCGCCCTCTTCCTGATCTCGACCACGGTCGGGGACACTGGTGGACGGGGTCTCCTGCTCGGGGCGGTGCTGGGGATCCTGACCGCGGTCGGGATCGGCTACCTCATCTACCGGGGTGGCACCCGGCTCAACCTGCGGATGTTCTTTCGGGTGACCGGCATGCTGCTCGTCTTCTTCGCCGCCGGGCTCGTATCGAAGGGGATCCACACTTTGCAGGTGGCGGGGGCCATCCCCGTCATCATCGAACACGTCTGGGACCTGCCATGGGCCGACCCGAGCCGGAGCCTCTTCTGGAGTTTCGCAGCCGGGATCTTCGGCTGGAGCAGCGACCCTTCCCTGTTGATGGTGCTCGGCTACTTCGGATATCTGGTCCCGGTCAGCATCAAGCTGTGGGGAGCCACGAAGCCCGCCCCGAAGCCAGTCGAGGCGGCGTCCTCCGAAGTACCGGTGGGGTAGCGACGCTTCAGAGGTCTCGAAGTCTCGAGGTCTCACGGTCTCGAAGCCTCAAAAGTCTCAAGCCCTTGGGACGTGAGACGCGACCGTGAGACCGTGAGACGTGCGACCGTGTGACGTGAGACGTCTTACGTCCTCGTGAGCACCACCCGCATCCGCCACGTCGCCAGCAGCAGCAGCGCCGACGCGTATACCAGCAGCACCCCCAACTGAGGCAGGATGTCTGCAAGGGTCCCCCCGTTCCTGACCAGTTCGGCAAAGGCGCTGTTCGCCCAATAGTGGGGGGTGAGGCGGGCCACCTGCTGCAAGGTGTCCGAGAAGAGCTCTGCCGGTACCATCGACCCTCCGAGCGCCGCCAGCCCCAGCCCGAAGACGACTCCTACTCCGGCCGCTTGTTGGGCGTTCGAGAAAAGGGTTCCAAAGAGCATGGCAGTGCCCGCTCCGACCGCGGCGAAGGCCAGCACCACGGCGATGGCCCCGACCGGGTCGCCCCAATCGACCCGGAAGATGACCAGGGTCGCCAGCATGATGTAGAGGCCCTGGAACAGCACCACCAGATATCTGCCAAGTCCCTCTCCGGCCACAACGGTGCCGACGGGGGTCGGGGTGGAGATCATCCGGGTGGAGATCCCCAGGCGGCGGGTCTCGATCAGGACTGCGGCACCGGTCAGGGCGGTGACGAACATGAAGAGCGTCAGCTGGGATGCCGCACCTAGATCAAAGCGGCCGAGTGTCGAGGGGAACAGGGACTCTCCGCTGGTGCTCGTCACGACTTCGACGGTTGGCATGGTCGCGGCCAATTCGCGGGCTCTCGCTTCGGCCTGGTCGATCGGGCCTGCCCCCTGCCCGTCGGCCACGATCGCCGCCACCAAAGGGGCCGTCTCTTCGGCCACCACCGACCCGACTACCGCCTGCAACTGAGGACCGAGCCCGTCTGGCCGGGCGAAGAAGGGCATGTCGATCGAGGTGTCCGCCGTGATCTCGGCGTCGTACTCAGGTGGGATCAGCAGGCCCGCATTGACGTTGCCGCGCTCCACCGCCGTGCGCAGCTCGTCTTCAGCTGCATAGCTGACGACGTCCAGCCTCGCCTCCTCCCCTAAGGCGTCCACCAAGGCTTGTGAGCGCTGGCCCTCTCCGCTGACAACGCCTAGCGAAGGGGCGGGAGACCCGCCGAACTGAGCCCCGATCAGAAAGATGAGAGCGATGGGAAGGATGAACACGAAGAAGAACGACTCGCGGTTGCGGAACATCCGACGCAAGTTGGAGACGGCGATCGTGATGGCTTTCACCATTGCTCCTTGCGGCGAAGGATGAAGACGGCCATGCCCCCGGTCACGAGCGCCATGAACAACAGCACAGCCACCGAGGGCAGCACCACCTCGATCCCTCCCCCGCCGGCCAAGTCGTTGAGACCCCGCATCCACCAGGCGTGGGGAGAGATGTAGGTCAGCTTGGAGAGGAGACCTGTGCCTCCCACCGGGAAGAAGGTGCCGCCCAGCATTCCCAGGATCACCGCAACCGCCGATTGCAGATTGCCCGCCTGCTCGGCGTTCTTGGCCACCGAGGCGATCAAACCCATGATTCCCACCGCCGACGCCACCAGCGCCGCGGCCAGCACCGCCACCGGGAATGGCGGGCCCAGGTCCGACCCCATCAAATAGCGGGAGGCCACCATCAAGACCGCCATGGAGAAGAACCCGAGCAGAAACGAGTTGAGAGCCTTGCCGGCCAGGATCGACGAGCGGGCGATAGGGGCTGCCTGCAGCCTGGCCAACGTGCCCTCCTCCCTTTCCTCTAGAAGGCTGGTGACACCGGCCTGGATCGTGAAGAAGACGAAGAACCCGGCCATGCCGGCCACGAAGAAGCTGGTCGGATCGAGCTGGCGTTCGGAAACCGGCTCCTGGGCGAGCGCGACCGGCGGGTCGGCGGCCGCCGTCTGGGCAGCCGCAGCAACCGTCTGGGGGTCATAGGGGCCCCCGGGGCCGGATTGAGTGGTGGCGATCGAGAGACGGACCGTGTCCACTCCCTCTCCAAAACGCGAGGCTATTGACGCCGCGATCTGGGAGGAAGTGGGGGTGTCGACGTTGCCAACCACTTCGATCGTTGCCTCCTGGCCCGAAGTGACGGCCGCGCTGAAGCCAGCCGGGATCAGAAAGTAGGACTCGAGCTCGTCCTCCTCGATAGCAGTCCGTGCCGCCTCCTCGTCCATGTTCTCGATCTCGAGCAGTCCCTGTGCCTGCAACTCGGAAAGCAATTGGGAGAACGAGGCAGCAACCGGGCCGCCGTCCTGGTCTACCAGCGCGAACTGCGAGGGCTCGAAGTCCTCCTCGAAGGCAGGGCCGAACACGAGATTGAAGATGAAGGCGAGGCCAAGGGGAGCCAGCAGCCCCCAGATGAAGAGGCTCTTGTCCCGCACGCGCAGGCGCATGTCTTTGCGCGCGATCTCCCATGTGGCCGACATCAGTCCCTCAGGGCCCGCCCGGTCAGATAGAGGAAGACCGTCTCGAGGTCGGGCTCGGTGACCTCGACGCTCTGGACGTTGATGCCGGCTGCAGTCACGGCATTGAGAACGAGCGGGAGGACTCCGGATCCATCCGGGGTCATGACCTCGAGCGCGTGGTCGGAGGCGATGACCTCTCCAACGTTTTGCACCGACCTGGCAGCGTTGGCCGCAGCAGTGAGGTCGCCCTCGGCACGGAGACTGATGCGGTCCGAGGTCCCCACCAGGGAAATGAGCTCGCGCCGGGTCCCCTCCGCCATGACCTTCCCGTGGTCGATGATGGCGACCCGGTCGCAGAGGCGCTCCGCCTCCTCCATGTAGTGGGTGGTGTAGAGGACCGCGGTGCCGCCCTGAGAGAGCACCTCGACCGATTCGAGGATGGCATTGCGGCTCTGCGGGTCCACCCCGACGGTGGGCTCGTCGAGGATCAGCAACGAAGGCTTGTGGAGGAGCCCGATACCGATGTTGAGACGGCGCTTCATCCCCCCCGAGTACTCCTTCACCCGGTCGCCGCCCCGTTCCCGCAGCCCGATCACGTCGAGTATCTCATCGACCCTCTTGCCCAGGTCTGAGCCACCCATGCCGTAGAGGCGTCCGAAGAAAGCCAGGTTCTCGGCGGCGGTGAGGTCGGTGTACACGGCGATGTCCTGCGGCACCAGGCCGATTTCGGCTTTTGCCTCGATCTTCTTGGTGCTGACGGTCTTTCCGGCCACGGTCACCGCCCCGTCGTCGGCCTCCAGGATGCCGGCCACGATCGAGATGCTCGTGGTCTTGCCGGCCCCGTTCGGTCCCAGTAGGCCGAAGGTTTCGCCCTCTTCGATGTGGAAGGAGACGTCATCGACTGCGACGAGCTCGCCGAAGCTCTTCTTCAGCCCCTCGACACTTAACACGGGCATCGTTCCATCGTGCCGACCCGGCCGATCTCACGCAACTCAAGCCGGCATAGACTCGGCCGGGAATGAAGGCTGCAGCGCAGACCGAGTATCGAGCCACTTTCCGCGAGTACGTCGAGGTGATCTACGAGCTCGAGGAGGCCGAGATCGACACCATCCAGGCCAGGATCGCCGACTGGCTAGGGGTGAGCCGACCATCGGTCTCGGAGATGGTGCACCGGATGGAGGCGGAGGGGTTGGTCACGACCGACGGCTCCATCAGGCTGACAGACGCGGGGCGCCATCTGGCTGAAGTCGTGGTGCGCAGGCATCGCCTTTCGGAACGGTTCCTCGTAGAGGTCTTGAAGCTTCCGTGGCGCAAAGTGCATCAGGAAGCTGAGATCTGGGAGCAGTTCATCTCCGACGATGTCGAAGCGGCGATGTGGGCCGCCCTCAACGACCCCAAGACGTGTCCACACGGCAACCCGATCCCCGGGGCCGGATACGTGCCACCCCGGATGATCTCGGTTCAAGCCCTCTCCACCGGACAGAGCGCACCCCTAGAGCGCATCTCCGAGGAGGTGGAGCTCGACCTGGAATTGATGGACTTCCTCGACGGTAAAGGCATCCGCCCCGGGGCAGTGCTGGAGCGCCTGCTGGACTCCAAAGACATGGTGTCGGTCAGCGTGGATGGCCGCCAGCCCGTCTCGCTTGACCCATTTGCCGCCGCTCGCCTCTTCGTAGCCGTCTCCTAGCCCGACTCGCCGTCGGTCCGCGCCCTCCATAACGTCGGTGGCCGTGGACACCGCCCTGGCCTTTCTCGCCTCCCTGGTGGCCACCGGCTTCAGCATCGACCTCTGGCTCGACTGGCGAAGGCGGCCGCGCCCCCACGTCGCCGCATACGCAACCGGAATGACGATGTTCGCCGTGGCGAGCTGGGCGCTGTGGACCGCGCTGGCATTCGGCTGGACCGAGCCCGCCTATCGAGTCTTCTTCCTGTTCGGGGCGATCCTCAACATCCCCTACCTCGCCCTTGGCTCCATGTTCCTGGTGGCGGGCAGGCGAGCCGGGCACATCATGTTCATCGCCCTCGGAGCCTTCTCGGCCATCGCCGTCACCCTCACGCTGACTGTCCCATTCGCCCAGCCCCTCCCCGCATCGGGGATCCCCCACGAGATCTTCCCCCCGATCACCGAGGGCTTCGGGCCCCGGCTGCTCGCGGCCATCGGCGGCGGTGTCGGCGCGACGATCCTGATCGTCCTCGCGGTGATGAGCGCGATCAAGTTCTGGAAGCGTGACCGGCGTCTGGTCTGGGCCAACGTCCTGATCGTGGCGGGAACGCTGGCTGCCTCCACCGGAGGGACCAGTCTTGCCATCGGTGAAGCCGCCGCTTTCGCCCTGTCGCTGTTGGTGGCGGTGATCCTGATCTGGCTCGGGTACCGGACGGCCAGCGGAAGCCGCAGATCGCAGGGGTCGCAAGCCTCGAATCTCGCGTCGTGAGAGATTCCTAGGCTCGCCGTGACAGGGAGGACGCCCCGATGCGAACACTGATCTCGGGAGGAACGGTCATCACCCACGCCGGTCGGCAACAGGCCGACGTACTGATCGAAGGCGAACAGGTGGTGGGCCTGGCGGCGCCTGGCAGCAGCCCGTGGGAAGCCGAAAAGGTGATCGACGCCACCGGGAAGTATGTGATGCCCGGGGGGATAGACGTCCACACCCACATGGAGCTTCCATTCGGGGGGACCTTCGCCTCTGACAACTTCGAGTCGGGGACCAAGGCGGCGGCCTTTGGTGGAACTACCACCATCATCGACTTTGCGGTCCAAGCCAAAGGCGGCGGGTTGATGGACGGCTTCGAGGCCTGGATGGCCAAAGCCGAAGGCAACTGCGCCATCGACTATGGCTTTCACGTCATCGTCGGGGACGTCAACGAGCAATCGCTGAAGGAGATGGACATCGCTATCGGAGAAGGGGTGACTTCCTTCAAGCTGTTCATGGCCTATCCGGGGGTTTTCTACTCCACCGACGGCGAGATCCTCCAGGCCATGCAGAAGGCGGCGGAAACCGGCGCGACGATCATGATGCACGCAGAGAACGGCATCGCCATCGACGTCCTCATCGCCCAGGCCCTGGCGCGGGGGGAGACCGACCCGATCAACCACGGGCTCGTGCGGAAGTCGATCCTCGAAGGCGAGGCCACGCACCGGGCCATACAGCTCGCCGACCTGGCCGACTGCCCGCTCTACATCGTTCACATGTCGGCGCTGGAAGCGCTGGTCGAGGTCACTCAGGCCCGGGATGAAGGCCTCCAGATCTTCGCCGAGACCTGTCCCCAGTACCTCTTCCTGGACCTCGACGCCCTCGGCAACGGCTTCGAAGGAGCCAAGTACGTCTGCTCCCCACCGTTGCGAGACCGAAGCGAGGGCCACCAGGAGGCGCTGTGGTCGGGGCTGGCGACCAACGACCTGCAGGTCGTCTCAACCGATCACTGCCCCTTCTGCTTCAACGACCACCCGGTCCTTGGCCGGCAGAAGCGGCTAGGCGAGGGGGACTTCTCAAAGATCCCCAACGGCCTACCCGGGGTCGAGAACCGCCTGGAGCTGATCTATCACGGGGCGGTGACAGAGGAACGCCTCTCGCTGGAAAGATGGGTCGAGGTCTGCGCCACCACTCCGGCCCGCATGTTCGGACTCTTCCCCCGCAAGGGGACGATTGCGGTGGGAAGCGACGCCGACATCGTCGTGTTCGATCCAGACCGTCCGCACCTGATCTCTGCCGCCACCCATCACATGAACACCGACTACTCCTGTTACGAGGGGCTCGAAGTGGCCGGCTCGGTCGCCAGTGTTTTCTCACGCGGGCGGCTGATCATCGAAGGCGAGGAGTATCGGGGCAGGAAGGGTGACGGCGGCTACCTGCGGAGAGACTTCAACCAGTACCTGAGCTGAGATGTGTCCCCCCGGAGGGGGGAATGCCGCCTGGGCGGTAAGGGGGGCGGTCGACCGACCCGCCACCACGCTGGATCCCTTCCCAGACCTGGTTCCGGAACCATCGCAACCACGTGACCCACCTGGCCGCGAACTAGCTGACCGCCCCCTCCGTCACTTCGTGCCACCTCCCCCTCCGGGGGAGGACATGTCTAGGCCCTACGCATCACGGCGTCGAACCGCTCCCAGTCGAGCTGGATCGGAGTCTGTTTGTTGGCCGGCCGCCAGTCGATCGATCCCTTGCTCACCCTGAGCTCACCGAGCATCACCCCGTCGCTCTTCACCGTGAAGAGGACGTCCTTGTGCAAGACGACCTTGGCGGGCAGCTCGATCTCGACGTCGTGGCGGGGCACCGGCCACCTCCTGCTGATCGGGAACCAGCCGGGACATTAGGTTTCAGGCCCGACTGTGGACTTCGGTGTCGTGCTCCAGACCAATCCCCCAGCCGGCCGGGTCGTCGAGCTGACCAGGCGGGCGGAACAGCTCGGCTTCAGCCATGCCTGGACCTTCGACTCGCACGTGCTGTGGCAGGAGCCGTTCGTCATTTACCCCCAGATGCTGGCGGCAACGGAGCGGATGAGGGTTGGCCCGATGGTCACCAATCCCGGCACCCGTGACTGGACCGTGATCGCCTCTCTGTTCGCGACCTTGAACGAGCAGTTCGGGCCCCGCACGATTTGCGGGATGGGTCGGGGTGATTCAGCCCTCCGCTATATAGGCCGTCCTCCCGCGACCTTGGAGCGGGCTGAGGAGGCCACCAGGGTCATCAAAGACCTGGTGGCGGGGCGCGAGGTCGAATACAACGGCCGCAGGCTGCGCTTCCCCTGGGTCACTCCCGGGCACGAGCTGCCGGTTTGGATGGCGGCATACGGGCCCAAGGCCCTGGAGTCCACCGGCTCCCACTACGACGGCTTCATCCTCCAGTTGGCCGACCCTCAGATCGTCGAGTGGACGGTGGCGGTGGTGCGTGAGGCTGCCGCCAAGGCGGGGCGAGATCCCGACTCGATCACGATCTGTGTTGCCGCCCCTGCCTACGTCGGCGATGACCTGGCGCATCAGCGGGACCAGGTGCGATGGTTCGGGGGGATGGTGGGAAACCACGTGGTCGACCTGGTGACGCGCTACGGCGAGGACGAGAACAAGGTCCCGGCCGCTCTCTCCGCATACATCAAGGGGCGCCAGGAGTACGACTACGCCCACCATGGCAAGGCAGGCAACCCCACGACCGACTTCGTGCCCGACGACGTGGTCGATCGGTTTTGCCTGGTGGGCCCGGCCGCCAGCCATGTTGAGCGGCTGCGCGAGCTCGAGCACCTTGGTGTCGACCAGTTCGCCATCTACCTCATGCACGACGACATGGATGGGACTCTCCAGGCGTACGGAGACGACGTGATCCCGGCCATGAGGGCAGGCGAGGTCCGCTAGCTTCCGCCATCGCCGACAACACAGGAGTCATCGATGCCGAACATGGTCCGGGCAGCCCTCGTGCAGACCGAGTGGACCGGGGACAAGGACTCGATGGTCAAGAAGAACGCCGACTACGCCCGCCAGGCCGCCGAGCAGGACGCCAGGGTGATGTGCTTCCAGGAGCTGTTCTACGGGCCCTACTTCTGCCAGGTCCAGGAGAACGAGCACTTCGACCTGGCAGAGCCGATCCCGGATGGGCCCACTACCAAGCTCATGTGCGAATTGGCCAAGGAAACCGGGATGGTGCTGGTGGCGCCGATGTTCGAGCGCGAGCAGGAGGGCTTCTACTACAACACCGCCGCCGTCATCGATGCCGACGGCACCTACCTGGGCAAGTACCGCAAGACCCACATCCCCCACACCAAGGGCTTCTGGGAGAAGTACTACTTCCGGCCGGGCAACCTCGGCTATCCGATCTTCGATACCGCGGTCGGGCGGATCGGGGTCTACATCTGTTATGACCGGCATTTCCCTGAAGGCTGGAGGGCACTCGGCTTGAAGGGAGCCAAGATCGTCTTCAACCCGTCGGCTACCAGCCGCGGGCTCTCGATGTACCTGTGGAGCCTCGAGCAGCCAGCCTCGGCGGTTGCCAACGAGTACTTCGTGGGGGCGATCAACCGTGTCGGCAAGGAGCCGCTCGGCGAAAACGACTTCTACGGCAGCTCCTACTTCTGCGACCCGCGCGGCCAGCTGATCGGGGGGGCGGCCTCCGACACCTCGGAGGAGCTGGTGGTCCGCGACCTCGACCTCGACATGATCGAGACCGTCCGCCAAACCTGGGCCTTCTATCGGGACCGCCGCCCGGACGCTTACTCCGACCTGGTCTCCCCCTGAATCTCCTCGGGGTGATCCTGGCCGGGGGCGGCAGCACTCGCTTCGGGGAAGACAAGGCGGTGGCAGTCCTCGACGGCCGCCCCCTCTGGGAATGGGTGGCGTCGGCCATGGCGCCGCACTGCTCGGAGGTGGCGGTGGCCGGAAGACCGGGCGGTCTGGGTGATCTGCCGGGTCTCGAGGACCCGGGTGGGCTCCACCAAGGACCGCTGTCGGGATTGACGGCCGCATTGGCCAAGGAGGTGCCGGTGCTGGCAGTGGGGGTCGATCAGCCCTGGGTCAGGAGCGCGACCCTGGCCGGTCTCCTGCAACAGGCCGGCGAACTGGCGGTGGTGCCGGTCGATCAAGGAGTTCGCCAGACCACCTGCGCCTGGTACCCGGCGGGGCTGGCGTCTCTGGCAAGGAGCGAGTTGAGCGGGGGCGGCTCCATCCAGAGCCTGCTCGACCTCGCCTCCTTCCAGCCGGTCACCGAGGCGGAGTGGCAGACATGGGGGGAGGACGGGAGGTCTTGGTTCTCCGTCGACACGCCGGCGGCGTTGGAAGAGGGCCGGGCCCGCTTCGCCAGGCCGAACTGAGCTCAGCCGCCGATGTAGCTCATCTCCACCTTGGGGAGGGCCACGGTCTGCGACGAGCGGATCTCCGAATAACGGTCGCCCCGCACCGTCCAGACCGCCGCGATCAGCTCCTCCAAGTCGGCATCGGTCGCATCGCTGCGGACGGCTGCCCGGAGGTCGGTGCCGGCGGTGGCGAACAGGCAGGTGTAGAGCCGGCCCTCGGCGGAGAGGCGGGCGCGGGTGCAATCCCCACAGAAGGGCTGGGTGACCGAGGCGATCACCCCAATCTCGCCCTGCCCATCCGCATAGCGGTATCGCTGAGCCACCTCCCCCCGGTAGTTGGGCTCGAGGGGCTCCAGGGAGAACTCGGTTGAGATCCGATCCACGATCTCCTTGGCAGAGACCACATCGTCGAGACGCCAGCCGTTGGTCGTGCCGACATCCATGTACTCGATGAACCGGACGATGTGCCCGGTGCCTCGAAAGTGACGCGCCATCTCTACGACCGAGTCGTCGTTGACTCCCCTCTTCACGACCATATTGACCTTGACCGGCCCCAGCCCGGCAGCCGCAGCCGCTTCGATCCCGGCCAGCACCCTGGCGACCGGGAAGCCGACGTCGTTCATGGCCATGAAGACCGCGTCATCCATCGAGTCGAGGGACACTGTCACCCGGTTGAGCCCGGCACCGGCCAGGGCCGCCGCCTTGCGCTCCAGCAGTGAGCCATTGGTGGTGAGCGTGAGGTCGTCGACGCCGGGAAGAGCCGCCAGCATGGCAACCAAGTCCTCGATGCCGGAGCGCAGCAGCGGCTCGCCTCCGGTGAGCCGGACCTTGCCGACGCCAAGCTTGACGAATGCAGCGGCAAGACGGGTGATCTCTTCGAAGCTGAGCAGCAAGTCGCGAGGAAGGAACTGGAAGTCGCGCCCGAAGATCTCCTTCGGCATGCAGTAGGTGCAACGGAAGTTGCAACGGTCGGTCACCGAGATCCGAAGGTCATGCAGCGGCCGGCCCAGCGTGTCGAGCGGATGGCTCACAGGAAAACGCTAACTGACTTGGGAGCGGAGGAATCATGTGACAATGGCCAGGTGTGGAAGAGCGCCGCCCGAGCATGGTCGGGCCCGGTGTCTCTAAGCCTGGTACTGGCCGGTTGTGTAGGCGGCGGCGCCGAGGTGACGGCGGAGTTCCATGGGGTCGGGAGCCAGGTCACGGCAGTCGAACCTGGCGGGGTGCTGGCGGTGATCGCCAACCAAACCAACACCGACCTGGAGATGTCGTTCTCCACCGACGGCCCCGGCCATTCGTCCGAGGGGTCGGGCCTGATCCCCGCCTGCACAATCAACAGCACCACTCTGCCCGCGACTGCCGGGGACTCCTGGATGCTGTCAGTCGTCAGAGCCGACCCGGGCGCTGCCACGACGCAGGTGATCGAACTGGATTCGAGCACCCGGCCGGACCTGGCTGTGCCCCCGGAGAGGGCAAGGCGGGTAGAGATCACGGTCGCCGCCGACGCCGCCGCCATCACTCAAAACGTGCTCATCGACCGTGACCTGGCCGACGACAACCTCGGGGATCAGCCCATCGCCGGTTGCGGCTGATCCAGAGGACAGACTACGGCGAGCCGAGGGCGCCCGCGAGGCGCTCGACAATCATCCCCACCTCATCTTCCGACACCGTCAACGGCGGGCCCAGCAACACGATGTCCCCGTCCACTCCGTCGACGCACCCGGTCGAGGTGTAGACCAGCAATCCACTCTCCCGACATGCCCCCTTGACCTGCTCTACGACCCGCTCGGCTCGGGGGAACGGAGCCTTTGATTCCCGGTCGCTGACCAACTCGACGGCCGCCAGGAGCCCCAACCCGCGTACGTCACCGACCGCGCGGTGCCCACCGACGGACGATCGGAGTGCGGCCAACAACTGCCCACCGCGTTCTGCGGCCGCTTCGACGAGGCCCTCCTCCTTCATGATGCGCAGCACCTGGCGGCCGGCTGCAGCCCCGGCCGGGTGATGGCTGAACGTGAACCCATGGACGAATCCGGCTTCAGCCACCGCCGCCGCCACGTTGCCGGAGGCGACGCAGATGCCGAGCGGCCAGTAGCCGGCGGCCGCACCCTTGCCGGCCAAGAGGATGTCCGGCCGAAGGCCGTAGTGCTCTGAGGCGAACCAGCGCCCGGTCCTGCCGAAGCCGGTCATCACCTCGTCGACCACCAGGAGCACCCCATGGCGCCGGCAAACGTCCGCGACGGCCGGCCAATAGTCATCCGGGGGGAGAGCAGCCCCTATGGTCGCCCCTCCAATCGGCTCTGCCACGAAGGCGGCGACGTCTCCGCCCTCCACGATCCGCCGCTCCAATTCACCCGCATGCCACGCCCCGCAACCGGAAGGGTGACGGGGGTTGGGGCAGCGGTACTCGTATACCGCAGGCAGGTGGTCGAACCGACCGAGCCATGGCTCATATGGCCGCCGCAGAGGGCCCCTCCCGGACAGATCGAGGGCCCCGAGGCTGTTGCCGTGATAGCTCCCCCACCGGGCCAGAACCGTGGTGCGCTGAGACTGCCCCAGCGCCAGTTGGTAGGCCCTGGCCAGCTTGAGGGCGGTCTCGGTCGCCTCCGATCCACCCGAGACCGGGTAGATCCTGGCCTCAGCAACGGGAAGCAGGCGCGCCAGCTCATTTGCGTACTCCTCCAACACATCCGAGGTGAATGCGGTGGCATGCACGTAGTCGAGCCGGGTCAGCTGGCGGGCGATCGCCTCGGCGACCTCCTGTTGGCCATGGCCCACGGCGGACACGATCGCCCCACCAGCAGCATCGAGATAACGGCGCCCTTCAGCGTCCTCGACCCACACCCCCTCGGCCCGCACGGCCACGGGGGCGTCGGCCGGCCCGCGCCTGAACACGCTGGTCAAGGGGTCCCGATCACTTCGCAGCCAGAACGGCTGGCGTCAGTCGGTCCCGGCCCCACCGAAGCGGACATCCGCCGCCTCCAGCCGGTGTGCCAGTTCCTCGATGATGGCAAACGCCAGGTCGGGGTTGGCACGCACCATCGGCTCGAGGTCCCACTTGGTGATCTGAAGCACGGTGGTCGGCTTGGCCGCGACCAGATCGGCGGTTCGCTTTGACTCGCGGCTCAGCACTGCCACCTCTCCGACATGATCACCCGGTCCGAGCGTCGCCAGCTTGGTCCCATCCCGCAGCACGTCGACCTCACCATCGAGGATGATCCACATCGCCAGGGCACCACTGGAGCCAGCAGTCACCATGGTCTCGCCTTCGTCGAACTGACGGGTCTTGGCAATCGAAGCCACCTGCTGGCGCTGGCGGTCGGTGAAGGCTTGAAAGAGGGAAGCGTGGCTGAGGGCTTCTTCGTAAGTTTCCTGCATTGCTCTCCGTTCGGCCTGGCGGCGAGATTAGTGATCGGGGGCAGCCGCCGCCTGAGGCGGGCCATCAAACACCTCGGGGGTGCGGTCGATGGGCGGATGGCCCGCCATCCACCACGCGCCCAGACCCAGTGGGGCTGATGCGATCGCCACCGCCGGGCCGAGGATCGGGATCAGTAGCAGGAGGCCGAGGATCAGGGACCCGAGTAGGTACTGGGCAGGCACGCTCCGCCTGCGAAGGATGACGCGGCCCAGGGCCACCGCCACCGGTATGAAGGAGAAGGTCACCGCCACCACCAGGACTCCCAGGGCGGCGATGATCAGCGGGATCAGCACGATCAGCAGGGGCAGCGCCACGGAAGCGCGCAACCGCCCCACCCCCAAACCTCCCGCCCCCAGCACGATGAGCGGCCCCATCAGGAACAACAGACCGCTCAGCCAGGCTCGAAAGGGGCTGGCCGATAGGGCATCGGCCGCCCGCCGGAACCTGCGGGGCCTGGCCCAGACCACTGCCAGTCCCACCGCCACCAGCACCAGGGCCGTTATCACGAATGCGAGCAGTCGCAGCGCTCGAACCCTGACGTTGGCCGGCAGCGGGTCTCGATGGCGAACGCTTCCCTCGATGGAGGCGTCGGGGTCGATCGAGGCATCGGCATCGGATCGGTATGACAGGTCGCCGAGCAGGTGGGCATCGGCTCCGACGGTCAGTTCGGCTGCGCTCACATCGACATCGCCCTCGACCAACGCAGAGACGGTCAATGCCCCGAATCGCCCGAGCAGGTTCCGGTCGATCGTCCCCGCGACGGTGGCTTCTAACGCCGCCATCACGACGTCGCGGCCCACCTCCCCGCTCAGGGCTGCGGTCCACGCCGCGGCCAGCAGGTCGTCGCCCACATCGGCCTCGGCTTTCACCTCGAGGCGGTTGGCCACGACTCGCACCGAGCCGCCGATTGAGCCGCCAATCGTGACCCGGGGAGCCACCACCATCACGTCACCGCTCACCTCACCGCTGATGTTCACCGAGTCGAAGGCAATTGCCATGAGGTCCCCGTCGACCTTGCCTTCGATGCTCACGGAGTTGGCCGCGGCGTAGAAGTCCTCTTCGATCACATCATCGGGGCGGACCAATACCACCTGCGACTGGCTGACTTCGGCGGCCGCCGGCAGGGCAGGCAGGAAGAAGATCCCCAGCCCGAGCAGAGGTAACGATGCCCTAGAGAGGGCTCGCATGTGATGCGAAGTCGAGCAAGGGCCCCGGCAACAGGCCGAAGAGGAGGGTGGCGAATACCGCCACCCCTGGAACCCAGTCCGACCCGGTCCCGGGCAGAGGCAGATCCTCCTCCGCCTCACCCATGTACATCGCCACGATGACCCGGAGATACAAGTAGAGGGCGATGACAGAAGTGAGGACGGCCACGACGACCAGCCAGCCGAACCCGGCGGTCCAGGCCGCTTGGAACACGCCGAACTTGGCCACGAACCCAGAGGTCAGCGGGAGACCCGCCATGCCGAGCAGCAGCACCGAGAAGGTGGCAGCCAGGTAGGGGCTGCGCCTGGAAAGGCCCCGGTACGCGCTCAGCGGAGACCCGGCCGACTCCGGCCCACTGACCGCCGCCACCACCGCAAATGCACCCAGCACCTGCACCACGTAGACCGCCAGGTAGAACCAGACTGTCGAAGCCGCCTCCTGGCCACCTGCCATCACCCCGGTGAGGATGAACCCGGCGTGGGCCACGCCCGAGTATGCGAGGAGACGGCGGACGTCGTCCTGGACGATGGCGCCCAATGAGCCGATCACCATCGACAGCGTGGCCACCACCGCGATGATCGGCTCCCAATCCGCGGACATCGGACCGAAGGCGGTCACGAGGATCCGCACGAGTGCGAGAAACCCGCCGACCTTGGCCGAAGCCGCCAGGAAGCCGGTGAACCCTGCCGGCGCCCCCTGATAGACGTCAGGCGCCCAGCTGTGGAACGGGGCGGCCGAGACCTTGAACGAGAGGCCGACTATCACCAGGGCCAGGCCGAGGATGATCACCGCCGGGGTGGTGATGATCGTCCCCTCCAGCAGGTGACCCTGGCCGCCGAGATCGAGGTGTCCGGTGCCCGCGAACAGCAGCGAGACCCCGTAGATGAACACCGCCGAAGCCAGGCCTCCGAGCAAGAAGTACTTGATGGCTGCCTCATCCGACCGCCGCTCACGCCGGCTGAAGCCCGCCAGCAGGTACAGGGAGAGGGAGCCGATCTCCAGCCCGAGGAACATCATCACCAGGTGAGGGGTCGAGACCATCAGTGAGAAGCCGGCCGTGCCCAAGAGCATCAACGCCAGCGCCTCCGCCGCCCTCCTTCCCTGAGCGGCGAGCAGGGACCAGCCGGTCGCCAGGCCCAGGGCAGCCACCACCAGCACGAGCAGCCGGCCTGAGGAAGCCAGGCGATCTGCCACCACCATCCCCCCGAATGGGAGCGGTTGGCCGGCGGCGGGCACCCAGGCCATCCACTGCCAGATCGCCAGGCCGATTCCGGCCGCCATCGCCATGGCAGCCAATCCCCCGAGCCGTGGGAAGGCGGGGCGGAGGGTGACGTCGAGCAGGAGCACGGCGGCCGCTCCCACCGCCAGTACCAGCTCGGGGCCGATGGCGAGCCAGTCGATCTGGGGGAAGGTCATCCGCTCACCTCCGCCAAGAGGTGCTCGGGCCGGCTCGGCTCCGGCGCCACGTACCCGGTGACCGTCTCGATGTGGTCGAGCACCGCCTCGGTGGAAGGCTCGATCTTGTCGAGCAGGATCCGCGGGTACAGGCCGAGCAGCAGCATCAACACAGCCAGCGGGGCGAGCACCGCCACCTCCCTGGGCCGCAGGTCGATCAGGGCCTTGTTCTCGGGGAGGGTGGGCTCACCGGTGAACACCCGCTCATACGCCCACAACAGGTAGATGGCGGCCAGCACCACGCCGACCGCCCCAACGATGGCTCCTACCGGGACGGCCGGGTAGCTGCCGACGAGAACGAGGAACTCACCGACGAAACCGTTGAGGGCAGGCAAACCCATCGAGGCAAATGCGGTGAAGAGGAAGAAGCCGGCGTAGACCGGCATCACCTTGGCCAGCCCCCCGAAGTCGGCGATCTGCTTGGTGTGGCGGCGGTCGTAGATCATCCCCACCAAGAGGAAGAGGGCTCCGGTGGTTATCCCATGGTTCACGTTCTGGATCACCCCGCCCTGCAACCCAGCCGAGGTGAGGGCAAAGGTGCCGAGCACGATGAAGCCGAGGTGGGAGACCGAGGAGTACGCCACCAGCTTCTTCAGGTCGGGCTGGACGATTGCAACCACCGCGCCGTACACGATTCCGATCACCGCCAGCACGGTCAGGACCGGGACGGCATCGACGCTTGCCTGTGGAAACAACCCGAGGTTGAAGCGGATCAGCCCGTATGTCCCCAGCTTGAGGAGGACCCCGGCCAGCAGCACCGAGCCGCCGGTGGGCGCCTCCACGTGGGCATCGGGCAGCCAGGTGTGAAGCGGGAACAGAGGGACCTTGATGGCGAAGGCCAGCGCGAATGCTGCGAACAGCCAGAGCTCGGTGGTGTGACCGAGGTCGAGGGCTGCCAGGTCCTCGAATGCAAAGCTGAGCGCTCCGGTCTCACGGCTGTGGATGACGGCCATGGCGATGATGCCCGCCAGCAGCAGTGCGGAGCCGAACGCCGTGTATAGGAAGAACTTGACGGCTGCGTAGATGCGGCGCTCGCCTCCCCACAGGCCGATGATGAAGTACATGGGGATGAGGATCGCCTCGAAGAAGACGAAGAACATGAAGAGGTCGAGGGCCAGGAACGCCCCGATCAGGCCGGCTTCCAACAGCAGGATGGCGGCGACGAACTCCCGAGTTCGCCGGAGGATCATCCCGGAGGCGGCCAGCGCCAGCGGGACCAACAGAGCGGTCAGGACGACCATTGGCAGCGAGATCCCGTCGACCCCGAGGTACCAGGAGATCCCCCACGGGGCGTACCAGGCAGCCCTGGTGACGAACTGAAACTCGGCGGTGCCGCCCTGGAAGGCTGCGAAGAGATATCCGGCCAGGGCCAGCGGGAGGACGGAGAGGCCGACCCCGATCGGCAGCGGCAACTCCGGACGGCGGCGCGGCAGCAGCAGCACGATCACGGCTGCCACTACCGGGATCACCACGAGGGCGGTCAGCAAGGGCACACCTCGACCCTCATCCGCCCCTCACCGCCAGCCAGATGAGCAGCGCCCCCAGCCCGGCCACGAAGTACGCCCCGTAGTTCCGGACGAAGCCGGTTTGCAGGTTGCGGAACGAGAAGCCGAACTCTCTGGCCGCCCCGCCCACGCTGTTCACTGCCCCGTCGATCACCGGCAGGTCCACTTTGAAGGCGGCGGCCTCGGCGGCTTTCAGCCCCGGAGCCACTACCACCGCCCCGTAGATGTCGTCGACCCGATAGCCATCACGCCACCAGCCCCAGGCGGGGCCGAAACCGCGCTCGAAACCCTCCCACTCACTCGGCGCCTTGCGATATACGAATGCGGCCGTTCCGATCCCCAGCAGGCCGGCCCCGACCGACAGCCCGGCCAGCAGGAGCAGGACCAGGGGGTCGCTCGGGGCATGGGCCTGGTCGACCAGCTCGAACGACGGCTCGAGGAAGCTCTCGAGTCCCAGGCGGATGACGAGACCCCCGAAGATGGCCAGCGCCGCCAACACCATCAACGGGACGGTCATCACCCGGGGAGACTCGTGTGGGTGATGGCCGGTTTCCTCCCAGCGCGGCCTGCCCAAGAACACCAGGACGAACTGCCTCGTCATGTAGAAGGCGGTCAAGAAGGCGGTCACCAGCCCGACCGCCCAGAGCGCGACGAAGAGTCCGCCCCGCTCGAACACGACAGCCAGGATCTCGTCCTTCGACCAGAAGCCGGCCAGCGGGGGCATGCCGGCGATCGCCAGCGTGCCGATCGCCATCGTCAGGAAGGTGACCGGCATGTGCTTGCGCAGCCCGCCCATGCGCCGCATGTCCTGCTCGCCCGTCATCCCGTGGATCACTGACCCCGCCCCCAGGAACAGGAGCGCCTTGAAGAAGGCGTGGGTCATGAGATGGAAGATCCCCGCCGTGTACCCGGCCGCTCCCACCGCCAGGAACATGTACCCGAGCTGGCTGATCGTGGAATAGGCCAGCACCCGCTTGATGTCGGTCTGGGCGAGGGCGATGGTCGCCGCCCACAGCGCGGTGGCGGCCCCGATCACGGCCACCACTCCCATCGCCCACGGCGACAGCTGGAAGATGGCCCCGCTCCTGGCCACCAGGTAGACGCCGGCCGTGACCATGGTGGCTGCGTGGATCAGGGCCGAGACCGGAGTGGGGCCTTCCATGGCGTCCGGCAGCCACACATACAGGGGGATCTGGGCGGACTTGCCCGCCGCCCCCACCAACATCAGCAGCCCGATGGCTGTGGCAGTGCCCTCATTCAACAGCGAGCCCGCTTGCTCGAACACCGAGGCGAAGTCGAAGGTGTGGAATGAGAAGAAGACCAGCATCAGGGCGACCATGAACCCGAGGTCACCGATGCGGTTGACCACGAAGGCCTTCTTGCCCGCCGCCGCCGCCGAAGGCTTGGTGAACCAAAACGAGATCAGCAGGTAGGAGCAGAGGCCGACCAACTCCCACCCCGCGAAGAGCATGACGAAGTTGGCGGCCAGGACGAGGGTGAGCATCGAGGCGGCGAACAGGTTCAGGTAGCAGAAAAAGCGGGGAAACCGCTCGTCACCATGCATGTACCCGATCGCATAGAGGTGGATGAGGGTGCCGACCCCCGTCACCACCAACGTCATCAGGGCGGCGAGCGGGTCCCAGTTGATCTCGAACCTCACCCCGAGCACGGGCAGCCACTCCCCGAGCGGCACCAACCGTGACTGGCCGTCCCCGGTGAAGAACGGGACGGAGGCGACGGCAGCCAGCACGAAGGCGGCCCCGAGCGCGGCGGTGGCCAGGTACCCGGCGCGGGGGTCTCCGATTCGGCGGCCTGCGAAGTGGAGCAAGATCGCCCCTGCCAGCGGCAGGCCGATCACCAGCCAGATCAAGTCCTGGGCACTCTCGACCATCAGCCCCTCAACTCTGCGAGGTCATCGACCGAAGCGGTGTGGCGTTGGCGGAAGACGCTGACGATGATCGCCAGGCCGACCACCACCTCGGCCGCCGCCACCACGAGGACGAAGAACACCGCCACCTGGCCTTCGAGCGTGCCCAGGGCGCGGCCGGCGGCCACGAAGGTCAGGTTGACGGCGTTGAGCATCAGCTCGATGCACATGAACATGATCAGGGCGTTGCGACGGATGAGGATTCCCACCATCCCGATCAGGAAGAGCACCGCAGCCAGGGTCAGATACCAGCCGGCAGTGACGATCATGCGCCTCCGCTCCCGGCGCTCCGGGGGACGCGCTGGCGGCTCGAGGCGAGGGCGATCGCCCCTGCGGCGGCGATTGTCAACAGCAGGCCGGTGGCCTCGAACGCAAGCACCCAGCTGGTGAACAAGGGCTCTGCCACCGCTTGGACCGTCCCATTGGTGGCCTGCGGATCGGCGGCCTCCGTCACCAGCGGAAGCCAGTCCCACGCCCCCGAGAACCAGAGGAAGCCTCCTCCCAGCAAGACCAGGCCGACCAGGCCAATCGCGACCGGGCGCTGGAACGACAGCTGCTCGGTCGTGTCCTCGCGTTTGTCGACCCCGATCAGCATGATGACGAACAGGAACAGAGTCATGACCGCCCCGGCATAGACGATCACCTGCACCGCGGCCACCAGGTGGGCGAGATGAACCACGTAGATCACGGCCAGTGCGAAGAGGGTGGCCAAGAGGCCCATGGCCGCGTAGACGGGGTTGCGGGCCCGGATGACCGCAATGGCCCCACTGACCGCGACCGCGGCACTGATGACGAACAGGGCCAGCTCCACCATCACGCGTCCCTGGTGGCCTGATCGGGCTCGGGGTCCCACCGGGCGGGCCCCGGGGTTCCCTGCCATGAGCGCTCGCCCTCATACGCCGCCACCCCTCCTGGAGCGGTGGCTCGCAGCCAGCCGTCGGCAGTGTCGAGCTCGGCGTGGTCGGCCAGGGGGTCATCGGGGAACATGTGGGGCACGGTCCCGTCCACGCCCATCAACAGCTCGGCCTTCGTGTATACGGCGTCGTTGCGATTGGTGGTCGACATCTCGAACAGGTGGGTCATGGTGATGGCCTCGGTAGGGCAGGCCTCGACACACAGCCCGCAGAAGATGCAGCGGAGCATGTTGATCTCGTAGACATAGCCGAAGCGCTCGCCCGGGCTCACAGGCGCACCTTCGGGGTTGTCTGCCCCGCGCACATAGATGCAGCGAGCGGGGCAGGCGCCCGCACAGAGCTCGCAACCTATGCACTTCTCCATCCCGTCCGGGTAACGATTGAGGACGTGGCGACCGTGGAAGCGCTGGGGCTTCTCCCGCATCTCCTCCGGGTACTTGGTGGTGACCAACCCGTCTCCGAAGATGGTGCGGCCGGCGGTGCGCCCGGTCACCCGCAGTCCCTTCCAGAGCTCGGACAGGAATCCCATCACTGGCTCCAGGGCAGGCCGAACTGCCGGATGCCGATGACGGCGGTGGAGACCATCAGCCACACCAGGGCGGCCGGGATCAGGCGCTTCCAGCCCAACTGCATCAATTGGTCGTAACGGAGCCGAGGCAGGGTTGCTCGTATCCAGAAGAACACCAGCACCAGGGCGTAGGTCTTGATCAGGAACCAGATCGTCGGCAAGACCGCCGATACGAAGGCCGGCGCCGATCCCTGCCAGGTCGGGCCATCCCAGCCGCCCAGGAAGAGCGTGGCTGCGATCGCCGACATCGAGAAGATGTTCACGTACTCGGCGAGGAAGAACATGGCGAAGCGCATGCCCGAGTACTCGGTGTGGAAGCCGCCGACCAGCTCTTGTTCTGCCTCGACCAGATCGAAGGGGGCGCGGTTGGTCTCGGCGACGATGGCGATGAAGAAGATCACGAATGCCACCAGCTGCGGCAGCACGTTCCAGCGTGGGATGAAGCGGGCGACGGGAGCCAGGGCCGGGAACACCTGGTCATAGGTGCCGCGCTGGCGCTCGACCAGCTCGGCCAATGACAGCGTGCCTCCGCCGGCTTGGGTGCTGGCGAAGACCACCACCGCCACGATGGCCAGGCCCATCGCCGCTTCATAGGAGATGGCCTGGGCGGTGGCCCGGACTCCGCCCAACAGCGGGTACTTGGAGCCCGATGACCAGCCGGCCAGGACCACGGCGTAGACCGCGAGCGATGACATGGCTAGGACGAAGAGCACGCCGATGTTGAGGTCGGCTCCCTGCAATGGGACCTCCCGCCCGGCGATCGTGATCGGCGCCCCAAATGGCACCACCATGAAGATGAGGAACGCCGGGATCACAGCCAGGAACGGCGCCAGGAGGTAGATCCCGTACTCGACCTTGCGCGGGGTCACCTGTTCCTTGAAGAAGAGCTTGAGCCCGTCCGCCACCGTCTGCAGGATCCCCCAAGGACCGGCCCGATCGGGCCCGATGCGGCTCTGCATGTCGGCCAGGATCTTCCGCTCCAGCCAGACATTGATGATCGTCACCACCAGCAACAGGACGAACACCGCCAACACCCGGCCCACCACGAGGAGGACGTCGACGGTGTCCATCTAGCTGGTCCTCGTGACGGTGACCACTGGATCACGGCCGAGCGATGGGACTCCGGGCTGATGGGAGGGAACGTAGACCACCCCCCGCATGAGGCTCTCGTCCACCACCACCGGTAAGACTGCGGTGGCGGCGGAGCCTGCCACCTCCACGAGCGACTCCGGCCCCACCCCGAGGCGACGGGCGTCGTCGGGGTGCAGATGGGCCTTCCCGCCCGGTGCCAGCTGGTGCAGGCTCCTGCTCATCCTCATCTCCACGCCGTCGTCGTACATGGTTCGTGCCGAGTGGAGGACCATCTCCCCTGCGACCGACTTGCTTGCCGAAGCGGCGGGCACGTACTCGAGCGGAGCCTGGCCGATCAATGGCACCACCACCCCATCGCGCCGCTCCCAGTCGAGCAGTTCCCAGGTGACGCCCTCGTACGCGGGCGCCACCACCGATATCTCCTTGGATATGCCTTCTGCCGAGCCAAGGCCCAGATCCACTTCCATCGTGGAGGCGAGCTCGTCCAAGATCGCCCAGTCGGGGCGGGCCTGGCCCGGACCGGCCACCACGGCATTGACCTTCTGAACCCGTCCCTCGAGGTTGGTGACGGTTCCTTCCTTCTCGGCGAAACCAGTTGCCGGCAAGATCACATCAGCAAGCCGCGACGAGTCGGTGAGGAACAAGTCGATCGCCACGACGAATGCCGACTCGAGGGCGCGGGCGGCGGTGGACCCATCGGGCCCATCGGCCACCGGGTCGCACCCGACAATCACCAGGCCGGCGATGTCGCCTTCGCTCAACCCGTGGATGATCTCGTCGAAGTCATGACCGCGGGCTGAGGGCATCGCTCCCCAGGCAGCCTCCACCTCGTCGGCGCCTCGGCCCCCGACCGAAACCCGCCCAGGGAGGAGGCTCGGAGCCAGACCCATGTCGAGGGCGCCGTAGATGTTCGAGCGCCGCGCAAGCGGCAGGAGCTTGGCCTGATGGGAGCCACGCAGGAAGGTGGCGACTGCTTCCGGCAGCCGTGGGTCCTCGGTCTCCCCCGGCTTGCCGATCAGTGCGACCACCGACCCGGCAGCCAGCGCCTCGGAGACGCCGGGGTGATCACCGTCTTGGATGGCGGCCAGCAGCTCTCCTCCCGCCCCGGGGCGATAAGTGAGCTTGTGGATGGCGACGTCGTCGAGACCGGTCCGGCGGGGATGGACGACAACCAGCTTGACCCCGACCTGGGCAGCGTGCCTGACCCGTAGATAGAGAGTCGGGTGCTCTTCCTTGAGATCCGGCCCCCATACCAGGATGGTCGCGGCTCGATCGAGGTCGTTGATTTCGGCCCGGTCGACGGTCGCCGCCAGAAAGCCCGGATCCAGATCGTCGCCCGTACGGCAGTCGACGTTGTGGGTCCCGAGGGCGACGCGGGCGAACTTGGAAAGGGCGTAGGCGTCCTCGTTGGTGCCGCGGCCGCCTCCCAACACCGCCAGCCCGCCTCCCCCACGCACGGCCTTGATCTCATCCAAGCGAGCGGCGGCATGGGCGAGCGCGTCCGACCAGGTGGCCTCTCGCAGCTCGCCGCCGGCGTCGCGTATCAGCGGCGCTCGCAGACGCTGGTCTGAGCCGATGAACTCGAAGCCGAAACGGCACTTGTCCGAGAGCCAACCGCGGTTGGTGGCGTCGGCGTCCACTCCCAGCACCCGCAGCACCTCGCCCTGGCTGGCTTGGATAGTGATCCGGTCTCCGGCCGTGCAGTGCGAGCAGGTCGACTCGACCGCGGTCAGGTCCCACGGCCTGGCCCGGAACCGATAGGGGGAGGCGGTGAGGGCGCCCACCGGGCAGATCTGCACGGTGTTGCCCGAGAAATATGAATTGAATGGGTGGTCGGGGAAGGTGTTGATCTGGGTGTAGTTGCCCCTGTCCATGAACTCGATCAGCGGATCACCCGACACCTCTTCGGAGAACCGCGTGCAGCGAGCGCAGAGAATGCAGCGCTCCCGGTCGAGAGCCACGAGGCTCGAGATCCGGATCGGCTTCTCGAAGTGCCTCTTCACCTCGACGAAGCGCGACTCCCCCGGTCCGTGGGCCATGGTGTGGTCCTGCAGCGGGCACTCACCACCGCGATCACAAACCGGGCAGTCGAGCGGATGATTGATCAACAGGAACTCCAGGACGCCCTCTTGGGCCTTCTTCACGGTCTCCGACTTGGTGTCGACCTCCATCCCGTCGGCGACCGGGTTCGTGCATGCGGTTATCAGCTGCCGCCCGCGAGGAGTCACCACTTCGATCAGGCACATCCGACACATCCCCACCGGCTCCATGCGGGGGTGCCAGCAGAAGCGGGGGATGTATGTCCCGTTGTCCTGGGCAGCCTTGATGATCAGGGTCCCCTTGGGTGCTTCCACATCGCGGCCGTCGATCGTGACCCTGAGTAGGTCGCTCATGCCGCCGACCCGGCGTGCTGGTCGGATCCGAGCGGGCAGCCTCCGCCCTCGATGTGCCCGATCACCTCGTCCTTGAAGTACTTGGTGATCGAGATCACGGGGGAGACCGCCGAAGGGCCCAACGGGCAGATCGTGGTCATCTTGGGCGGCCACGCCAGCCCTACCGAGATGTTGTCGGATACGTCGAGCAGCAGGTCGAAATCGACCATCCGCCCCTGCCCCCCCTCGATCCGACGCAGGATCATCTCCAACCAGGTGGTCCCCTCTCGGCATGGCGTGCACTGGCCGCATGACTCGTGGGCGAAGAATCGAACGACTCGCTCCGCCGCCCGCACCACGCAGGTGGAGCCGTCCATCACGATGACCGCCCCCGAGCCGAGCATCGAGCCCGCCCTGGCAGTTTCCTCCTTGGTCACCGCCAGGTCGAGGTGGTCCGCCGGGACGAACCAGGGAGCCGATGCCCCCCCGGGGATCCAGCACTTCAACTCCGACCCATCACGCATCCCCCCCGCCACCTCGTAGATCAGCTCCCGCCAGGTGGGGCCGTGGGGCAGCTCGTAATTGCCGGGCTTGCGCACGTGCCCCGAGATGGAGAAGAGGAAGGTGCCGGTGTCCGCCTGGTGAGCGAGATTGTGGAAGCTCTCGCTTCCCATCTCCAGCAGGTGCGGCAGATTGGAGAGGGTCTCCACGTTGTTGACGATCGTCGGCTTGCCGTACAAGCCGATGGCGGCCGGGAAATAGGGGGGCTTGAGACGTGGCTCACCCCGCTGGCCCTCGAGGCTGTTGATCAGAGCGGTCTCCTCCCCGCAGATGTAGGCGCCTCCCCCGAGATGGACCACGAGGTCGAGGTCGTAATCGGAGCCGAGGATGCCGCTGCCGAGGTATCCGGCGGCATACGCCTCCTCGACAGCCCGCTGCAGCCTGCGGGCAGGCTTGGCGTACTCGCCGCGCACGTACACGAAGGCGTTGTGCACCTCGTTGGCAATGGCGGCGATGATGATCCCCTCCACCAGCTGGTGGGGGTCACGCTCGAGCAGCTGGCGGTCCTTGAAGGTCCCCGGTTCGGACTCGTCGGCGTTGACCACGAGGTAGGCAGGCCGGGCCGGTGCGAGGAAGCTCCACTTCAGGCCGGCGGAGAAGGCTGCCCCACCCCGCCCGAGCAGGTCGGAGCTCTTCACCATCTCCACCAGCCGGTCCCGGCCAAGCTCCAGGGCCTTCCGGGCCTGGATGTATCCACCGGTCGCCTCGTAGCGAGACAAAGTGTGGCTGTCCTCGGGATGCTCGGACATGCGACTGGTGACGATCGGGCCAACTGGCATCACTCGCGGGCTTCCAATCCGTATGGGGAGAAAGCCGGAAAAGGCCCCCTGGCGCCAACCTCTTCCTTGATGGCCCAATCGAAGCTGGTCTTGCCTCCGAACAAGCCCTGCATCTCGTCGGTGTTGACCACCGTCGGGCGGGCGCTGCGGAGCCACTGCACCAGGCCTCGCGCCTTTGCCGGCTCGACTCCCTCGATCAACTCGTAGTTGACCTGGACGGCGGGAGCACCCCCGCAGGCCCCAATGCACTCGACATGCTCGACCGTGATCAGGCCGTCGTCGGTCGTCTCTCCATGGGGGACCCCGGCCTCCTCCTCGATGGCTTCAAGTACCTGGTCGGCCCCCAGCAGCATGCACGAGATCGACGTGCAGCACGAGACCAGATACGTGCCGAGCGGCGCCGGCTTGTACATCGTGTAGAACGATGCGACCGACCTCACCTGAGCGGCGGTCAGGCCGGTCAACGACGCGACTTCGGCCATGCCCTCGTCGGAGAGATGACCCTGCTCGGCCATCGCCATGTAGAGAAGCGGCATTACTGCCGATCGCTTCCTCGGGTAGCGGGCAACGATCTCCTGGGCCCGCGACATCGTTTCTTCCGACCAGAAGGTCATCGGCGCGGCAGATTAGGGAGCGTCATTGCCTGGCCAAATCAAGGGCTCTGGTTGCACTCGCCCTGCCGGTAGCCTGACCCCGATGTCCCTCGATCCCCGAGACTTGCTGGTCGCCTTCGGCACGATTGGCCTTTTCGCGATGGTCTTTGCCGAATCCGGCATGCTCGTAGGGTTCTTCCTGCCGGGCGACTCCCTGCTGTTCACCGCCGGGCTCTTCGCCGCCCAGGGCACCCTTTCCCTCCCGCTCATCCTCATCGGCTGCTTCGTCGCTGCCGTCGTGGGCGACCAGGTCGGCTACCTGTTCGGGCGAAGGGTGGGGCCCTCGCTGTTCCGCCGGGAGGATTCGCGGTTCTTCAAGCGGGAACACGTCGAGAAGTCACAGGCGTTCTTCGCCCGCCATGGTGCCAAGACCATCGTGCTCGCTCGATTCGTCCCCATAGTTCGAACGTTTGCCCCCATCCTGGCGGGCGTTGGGGACATGCCCTATCGGGTATTCACCTCCTTCAACGTCATCGGCGCCTTCCTGTGGGCGGTAGGGGTGACGATGCTGGGCTATTGGCTGGGCGGGGCCATCCCGGACATCGACCGCTACCTGCTGCCCATCATCGCCGTGATCATCGCCCTCTCGGTCCTGCCCATGGCCATCCAGGTATGGCGGGCACGCCGGGCCGGGTTGGTCGAGACGAAGCAGTAACGATCAGCCGGCGCTGAGCCCGGCATCGTTGTACGACCAGAAGTCGAGCTCCGGCGGGTCGAATCCGAGCTGAGTGAGGATGGTGGCAACGTGCATGCGGTGCTCGGTGGCATGGTTTGCCGCCTGCAGCAGGACGACGAACCCGGGAACGGTGAAGTCCTCGTCCGGATTGACGATCCGCACCTCCCGCTCAACGGGCAACTCAGCCGCCACCCGTTCGAGCCTGGCGCCGGTGGCATCGAGCACCTCGGCCAGCCGCTCCACCCCCGGGAACGGATCCTCCCTCCCGATCAGGCGGGGCTCGTCGGTCAGCCGGAACGTGTAGCCGGACTCGGCCCTGGCGATGTGGAGCAGCGTCTCGTCAAGCCGGCCATAGGTGCCCTCCACCGACACCGCCAACTGCGGTTCGGTGAGGTCCTTGCAGGCGTTGAACATGGCCTGATTGGCCCAGCGGTTGTGCCGGAAGAGGTGGACGAGGATCGGAGTCATGCAGCCAGCCTATGCCACCCGGCCCTCGATCGCGCCTGAGCTCAGCGGTCCACGTCCCCCATCACCGGGTCGAGGGAGGCGATGGTGGCGATGGTGTCAGCCACGAGGGAGTCGGCCATCATGATCGGGAGGGCCTGCAGGTTGTAGAACGAGGGGGCGCGGGTGTGCATCCGCCACGGATTCCCCTCGCCCACCGAGACCAGGTAACAGCCGAGCTCACCACGGGGCGACTCCACCGCCACATAGGTCTCGCCTGGAGGCACCAACGGCCCTTCCGTGTACAGCTTGAAGTGGTGGATGAGCGCCTCCATCGACTGGTCGATGCGGGCCCTGGGGGGCGGTGACACCTTCCGATCCGCCGTCCGGTAGTCACCCGATGGCATCGCCGCCGCCACCTGCTCGACGATCTTCAACGATTGCAGTATCTCTTCGACCCGCACCCGGTAGCGGTCGTACACGTCTCCGTTTTCTCCAAGCGGCACCTCGA
Organism: Acidimicrobiia bacterium; assembly: GCA_036555105.1. Classification (GTDB taxonomy): domain Bacteria; phylum Actinomycetota; class Acidimicrobiia; order Spongiisociales; family ZC4RG35; genus DATBMA01. The sequence continues at coordinate 17,060 of DATBMA010000032.1, read as the reverse complement.
AGTCGAACTGCTCGATTCCGGAGTAGGGCATCGACTTGCGCAGATCCCAATCGACCCCCGACGCACGCAGGGTGGGGCCGGTGATGGAGTAGGCCAGGCACTCCTCGGCCGTGATCATGCCCACGCCCTGAGTGCGCGCCAGCCAAATCGGGTTCTCGCGCAAGAGGTCGTCGTACTCCTTCAATCGCTTGGGTATCACATCGCAGATCTCGGCGACGTCGGCCCGCCAGCCCGGCGCCAGGTCGGCGGCTACTCCCCCCGGGCGGATGTAGTTGTGGTTCATCCGCAGCCCGGTGGTCTTCTCGAAGAAGGCGAGGATCAACTCCCGCTCCCGGAAGCCGTAGATCATCATCGAGATGGCGCCGATGTCCATGCCGTTGGTGGCGAGCGCCACCAGGTGCGAGCTGACTCGATTCAACTCGGTCATGAGCAGCCGGATGGCAGAGGCCCGCTCCGGTATCTCCACCCCGAGGAGGTTCTCGACCGCCAGGGAAAAGCAGAGCTCGTTGTGCATGGGAGCCAGGTAGTCCATGCGGGTGACGTTGGTGGGGCCCTGCAGGAAGGTGAGGGTCTCGGCGGTCTTCTCCATCCCGGTGTGCAGGTATCCGATCACCGGCTTGGTGCGCCGGATCAGCTCCCCCTCCATCTCGATCTGGAGGCGAAGGACGCCGTGGGTCGAAGGGTGCTGCGGCCCCATGTTGATGATCGTGCGATCGGACTCGTCGAAGTCGTCGCCGAGCTCGAACTCCTCGTCGGGCGGTGCTTCCTCCTCATCCAGTTCGGTTCCGAGTTGCTCGCGCAGCCGCGGCAGAGGCTCCACCTTCTGCATCTCCTGAGTTCCCTCGTCGGTCGAGCCGGTCTCCCATTCGGGCTCCTCGGTGCCACCGAACCACAGATCCACCGGACGCAGCTTCTCCGCCATCAGCCGACCTTGGGGGAGTCTTTGAACTGGACCGGCACCGATCCGATCTCAAAGTCCTTCCGGAGGGGATAGCCCTCCCAATCATCCGGCATCAGGATCCTGGTGAGGTCGGGGTGGCCTTCGAAGCGGATTCCGAACAGGTCGTAGACCTCGCGCTCCCCGAAGTTTGCCCCTGGCCAGACCTCGACGATCGACGGCACCACAGGGTCGTCTGCCGGAACCGGCACGATCACCCGCAGCCGAGCGCGACGGGAGAGGGAGACGAGGTTGATCACGACCTCGAATCGGACCGGGCGCTTGCGAAACCAGTCGACCGCGGTGACGTCCGAGCAGAGCTCGTACCCGGCCATCCGGGACGCCCTGGCGAAAGCGAGCAGGTCGGAAGGGGGTACCTCGACCACGTCCTGCCCGGCCGACTGGCGCCACTGGGCCATGTCGAACTGAGCAACCAGATCCGATAGGAAGCCCTGGGGCGGAGCCGTCTTCTCCGCCTCCTCGAGCTGGCCGTTCTCCTCAATCCCCATCAGGCCTCCGCCGCCAGCGACAGCTTGTCCTTGGCCAGCTCCCCGCTCATGATCTTCTCGTGGAGGGTCAAGATCCCGTGCATCAGGCTCTGGGGCCCGGGAGGGCAACCCGGCACGTAGATGTCGACAGGCACGATCTGGTCGACCCCCTGCACCAGTGCGTAGTTGTTGAACATGCCGCCAGTGGAGGCGCAGGCACCCATCGAGATCACCCACTTCGGATCCGGCATCTGGTCGTAGACCTGCCTCAGGACCGGGGCCATCTTCTGGGAGACCCGCCCCGCCACGATCATCAAGTCGGCCTGGCGGGGAGATGCTCTGAACACCTCCATCCCGAATCTGGCCAGGTCGTTGTGAGCTGCGCCGGTGGCCATCATCTCGATGGCGCAGCAGGCCAGACCGAAGGTGGCAGGGAACATGGACCTGGTCTGGGCCCAGCGCGCTGCCATCGAGACGGTCGTGGTGAGGAGGTTCTTGGAGGCCGCCATCAGGCGGCTTTCTGCTCTCGCTGTCCGCCTGGCCTGGCCCGCGTCCGCCGGGGCGCGTACCACTCGAGGGCTCCCCGCTTCCACACATAGCCAAGCGTCTCGAGCACGAAAAAGGTGAAGATTCCTACCGCCGCGATCCCGTACCAGCCGAGGTCCGGAAACCTCGATGCCCAGGCGAAAAGGAAGACGATCTCGACATCGAAGATCACGAAGAGCATGGCTACCAGATAGAACTTCACCGGGAAGCGCTGGCTCGACTCCACCTCCGGCAGGATCCCGCACTCGTACGGGGCCAGCTTCTCGGGGGTGGGGTTGTTGGGCATGAACAGCCTCGACACCAACAGGGAGACGGCCACGAAGGCGGTGACGAGCACGAACATCACTGCGATCGGCAGGTAGTCGGCTAGCTGCATTGCTCTCCTGTCAGGATAGGTAGCAGCCGGGAGTGGGAGAAACCGACAATCCGTCGCGACCCTTGTGCCTCATGTCGTCGCCCGAGACGCGATACCTGCGACTTCCCTCAGGGAATGGGGAGTGGGCGGACCAGAGCCGCGAGCGCCCGGTAGGCCTGCTCTCCCACCCCCTCCTCGTCATCGTCGAGCAGATTGGCCATGACTTTGAGGGTCCACTCCATGAGGGGCCGGTTGTGGAGCCCCGTGTGGGCGACGGTCCGCATCACCGGGGGATTCCCGATCAGCTTGACGAACACTCTGGCCATCTTGTGATAGAGCCCGTACTCATCGGCCAGCTGTTGCGGATACCGCCTGAGCAGCGTGAAGTCGTCGGCACCGATCGCCGCAGAGACGTGGGTCGCCGCCATCCTCGCCGTCTCGTATGCGTAGGAGATGCCTTCGCCATTCCAGGGATTGATCGCGCCTGCGGCGTCACCGATCGCCACCCAGTTGGGACCGATGATCGGCGCTTTCGAGAAGCTCATGGTCAGCTTCCCGCCTTCTGGGTTGGTGAGCCGAGTCTCTTCGCTCAACTCCCAATACGACGGCGCCGTGGTGGCGTAACCGGCCAGCATCCGGGTGGTGTTGACCTGCTTCCATCGCTTGAAGGTCGACAGCAGCCCCACACCGACATTGACCGACCCGTCTCCGAGGGGGAATACCCAGCCATAACCCGGCATGGTCGCACCGGAGTCGTCGCGCAGGTCGAGCTGGCTCTCCATGAACGGGTCACTCGAACGGGGTGACCTGTAATAGGCGCGAGCGGCCAGCCCCATCGGGTAGTCCTTGCGCCTGGCCGACCCAAGGTCCCGGCCGAATCGGTCGAGCGAGCCGTCGGCGATCACCACCACTTTGGGAGCGAGGACCTCCGATTCCCCGTCCATTCTCAGCTCGACTTCTCGCATGCGCCCACGGTCGGTGACCGGCACGGCCTCCGTGTGCTGGCGCACCTCCACCCCTTCCTTGGCGGCCAGCGTGGCCACCTGGTGGTCAAGGTCTCGGCGGCGGATGTTCGCCCCCCAATTGGGGAAGCGGGAGTGGTCGGGCCAGCTCAACTCCATCATCAGGTCCTCACCCGCGTACGAGCGCAACCCCGTGACCCGATGGATCTCAGGGACGTTGAAGTCGAAGCCCATCTCATCCAGTTGCAGGATCGCCCGCGGGGTGAGCCCGTCACCGCAGGTCTTGTCGCGGGGGAACTCCTTCTTCTCCACCAGCGTCACCTGGTGCCCGGCCCTGGCCAGCCAAAGGGCGGCGGATGCCCCGGCCGGCCCACCGCCCACGACCAGCACCTCGGGAGATCCCATCGCGATGACGTTAGTTAGGGGCCCGAAGGGACCATCCACGTCACATCGCCCGGCGACGGATCGCGCCTTTAGGCGGGCGTAACGCCACTCTTGGTAGACATCGGACATGCAGGCTGATCCGATCAAGGCGCCCGAGGACAAGACCACACGTGGTTCGCGGACTGCTCATGTCGTCCTGACCGCTTTGGCCATGTTGGTCCTGCTGGCCGGAGCGGGGATCTATTGGTTCCTCAGCGGTCGGGCCCCGGATGCAGTCGACTTGGAGGAGACCGCCGGAGCCATCACGACCTCGTCGGCATCGGAAGAAGCGATGAGTACCTCGGTGCCCTCCACCACTGCGATTTCGGCGATGCCCTCGGCCGAGATCGATGGCCGATGGCAGGTGGACACCTCCGTCGGAACCTTCGACATCACCGGCCAGTCCACTGCCACCTTCGCCGGCTTCAGAGTGGAGGAGGTTCTCTCGTCGATCGGATCCACCACTGCCGTCGGCAGGACTCCCGTCTTGTCCGGCAGCATCGACATAAATGGCACGACGCTGACCACGGCCGAGATCGTCGCGGACCTGACTTCCATCGAGAGCGACCAGTCCAGGCGGGAGAACGCGATCCAGCGCGCGCTTGGCACCGACGCCAACCCGACGGCCATCTTCGTCCTGACCGAGCCGATCGACCTCGGAGAGACCGGGGCAACCGGGAAAACGGTCGAGGCGACTGCTAGAGGTGAGCTGACCATCAATGGGATCACCCGCCAGGTCGAGATCCCGATTCAGGCCGCGCTGGTGGATGGTCGAGTGCTGGTCACCGGCTCGAGCGATCTCTCGTTCGCGGCCTTCGAAGTCAGCGCTCCCCGGGCCCCGATCGTGGTATCGGTTGAGGACCAGGGGATTCTCGAATTCCAGGTCTGGTTCAGCCGCTAGCGGTTTTGCCAGGGGCCCCTTGGTTGGGGTAAATGGCCGGGTGCGCAAGATCCCGCCGGCCACGGTGGCACGGCTTCCCCGTTACCTCCACTACCTCGACCACCAGACCGATCGGCCGACGGTGTCCTCAGAGGACATCGCCGCCGCAAGCGGGGTCAATGCGCCTCAGGTTCGTCGCGACCTCTCACTGCTCGGATCGTTTGGCACGCGGGGCGTGGGCTATGACGTCTCCCGGCTGCGATCCCTGATGATGCGGGCTCTTGGCCTCACCGGCGACCTCAAGGTGGCGATCGTCGGTGCCGGCAACCTCGGGCAGGCCCTGGCCGGATACCGGGGGTTCGCCAGCAGGGGGTTTCGGGTCACCGCCCTTTACGACTCCGACCCTGCCAAACACGGTCTCCTCGTCCACGGAGTGGAAGTTCGCCCCTCCCACCGGATGGCGGCCGACGCCGCCGATGGCCAGTTCGCCATCGCCATCATCGCCACCCCGGCAGATGTGGCCGGCAGCATCGCAATCGAACTGGCCGGGGCGGGCGTCAAGTCCATGCTCAACTTCGCTCCGGCCCGGCTGCAAGTGCCCGCAGGAGTGAACGTGCGGAACGTCGATCTCTCGACGGAGCTCCAGATCCTCAGCTTCTACCTCGGCCGGCCCGAAGCGGAGCCGCTGGCTGCCGAAGCGACCTAGGCGGCCCGTCCCTCCTGAGCCTCCTCGAACTGGCGCAGGGCAAACAGGAAGGCGATGAACAGCACCGACGAGACGATCAGGTAGGTGAGGGGGATGATCCTGATCTGGAAGGCGTTCAGCCCTTCGATGTTCGCCGGCTTTGGTCCCCGGGGGGCATAGATGACGAACAGCATGCTGGAGATGCACATCCAGCCGGTCACGCCCGCTCCGGTGATCAGGAACCCGAGCCTCTTGCCTGTGTCCGTGTAGAGCAGCAGGTACATCGAGCCATAGAAGATCACGATGGCAGCCAGGGTCAGGATGATCCCGGTGACGAAGAGGTTGGCCGAGAGCAACTCCCTCATGAACTCGCGCATCGCTCAGCCCTCCGATCCGCTCAGGTCGCCATTGCGCAGATAGGTGACGAGCAGGTCGATGTCCTCCTGCGAAAGAATCATCCCGAAGGCAGGCATTCGCCCCGACCCGAACCCGTTGATGCCGTATGCCTTCTGCGCCTCGGACCCGTTGATCAGGAATGTGGTCAGCTGCTCGGCTGTCTGGAACTGAACCAGCTCACGGCCGTGCCAGAGTGCCGGCCCCAGCGCGCCCGCCCCGGCCTCCTGGGTGTAGAGGACTCCCTCCGACCAACCCGAGGTGTGGCACCTGGCGCAGTAGGCGTTGAACAGGCCCACGGCCCGCTCCGCGGCATCGAGGTCTCCCCCGAATGCGCTGTCGGCGATCGTCTGGAGGTCGATCTCCCATGCTGCCGACGCCGCCAGCTCCTCCATGGCCGCCAGGCTGGCAGCGGCACTGGCCTCCAGCTTCTCCTGGTTGGTTGTGGCGACCTGCAGCTGCAGCGCAATCGACTCCATGGCGGCCACTGCGTCTCGAGCGGTAGTGGCGTCGGGCTGGCCAGGAACCGACTCGGGGTTGAGCGGATCGAGCGTGACCACTTGCAGGTTCCCGGGCCGCACCGATCGATAGGCCTCCTGCAGCGCTGTCGTGATATCCGCCTCGGCTTCGTCGGTGAGCCCGTCGCCATCCGTGTCCTCTCCTGTCAGCCCGATGGCGGCCTGGATCTCGGCGGCGGGCACTTCTAGGACCGGCACGTTGGCACTCAAATCGGCAAGGGAGGCGGCGTCGGTTTGGGCTGTCTCGAGGTCAGGCGCACCCGTGCTCTCGGCATCGGCTGGGTCGTAGGTTCGAAGCACGAGACCGTCGAGGTCATAGAGCGAATTGAAGTCGACCGTATCGGCGCTGATGGCCACCTCGGAGGTGTCGGAGAGCCCGTCCCCGTCGGTATCGATGCCTTCCCCCGCCCCTGTGAGGGTCTGGCGGGCTCCGTGCGAGATCGTCGTGGCATCAGGGCTGATGGAGGGCGCCCGCTCGATGTCGGACTCCAGCTGGCGTTGCGCCCGCAGCGCCGCCTCGACCGACTCATTCGCGTCTTCCAAGCGGTTGATCTCGGCCTCCACCTTGCCGTCGATCTGCCCGAGGACCTCGGCCTGGGTGATCTGGATCGAGGCGAGGTAGGCGACCACGTCCTGTACCTGGTGCTCGCTCAACGGCCCTCCCCCGGCCAGGCCCCAAGCCGGCATCGGAGTGTTGCCGCGGCCATACGTGACCCAGAAGTTGACCTCGCTGGCGCTGTGGCGAAAGAACACATCGTTGAGGCTGGGGACCGCCCACCTCACTGAGGCCCCCGTGCGGCGATCGATGTATGAAGCAGTTCCCCCAGTCCCGTTCGGGCCGTGGCAGTCGAAGCAGCGAAACTCGGTGACGATGTGCTCTCCCCTGGCCACCGCCTCCTCATCGAACTGGGCCACGAAGCTCTGCTGGCGGTCGCCCTCACCGAGGAAGTAGAGAGGGAGGAAGACTGCCATGAAGGCGGACAGGATCACGCTCCCCTTCTGGAAGCGCTCCAGCCGGCGGGTCTCCAACTCCTCGTCGGTCCTGGCAGGTGCCAGGTTGGGGGCGATCTCCTCCTTGCCCCGGCTGGACCGCAGCGCCGAGACGGCGAGGAAGGCCAGCCAGACCACGCCGCCGACCACGGCGATCGTCATCACCAGTCCGGAGCTCAATCAGGCCTCCACGGCGATGTCGCCGATGCAGGACGGTCCCTGCGGATATGCCACCGACCGCACCGGGGCGCGCGGGGTCTCGAGGATCGATCCGGTCTTGATGATCAGCCGGTCGTCTTTCACCTCGACTACAAAGCGGTCGAGGTTGCGAGGGGCCGGTCCTGCGAAGTACTCCCCGATGTAGTCGTACTTGGAACCGTGGCAGGGGCACTCGAACCCGATCGAGGTGGCACACCACGGGACCCGGCAGCCAAGGTGGACACAACGCTGATAAAGGGCCATCAACCCGCCTGCAGCGACCGACTTGTCCTTGAACTGGGGGGAGAGGCCGGCCTCGTCCACCGGCACCACATAGGCACGTGCCTCAGGGACGAACACGGGCACCACCGACCCGTCGGCGGTGAAAGCCCTGGCAGTGATCTCGTTGACGTCCCCTGCGTCGACGTCGGCACCGAATCCTCCAGACACCTTGGGCCAGAAGAAGGCCAGCATGTCGATTCCGAGAAGCGCCAAGAACGACCCGAACGTGGCCGCCAGCGCCCGGTTGAAGAACTGACGCCTGGTCACCCCTGATTCCTCCGGGCTGACCTCCACCACGCGCTGCACCTCCGCCACCGCCACTGCGGCGGTGGCCGGCTCAGGCTCCTCCTCCTCGGACTCCGCCGGCGACATGTCCGCCGGCACCGTCGCTGCGGCCGGGACCATCACCGCCTGCGGACGGTCGGCCTCGAGGGTCTCCCGCGAGACGTTGCGGCGCCAATCGGCCGGGCCCTTGATCATCCCAGACCGGCGGAACGCGATGGCGAAGGCGCCAACCGCTCCCAGGAGTGCGACCACGCCCACGCCGATGAGGATCAGGGTCTGGGTGTTCACTCGAAACTCACCCAGTCCTTGATGTCATCGAAGAACACCCCGTCCTTCCACGGGTAGGACCAGTTGAAGCCGCGGCCGCGGAACAACACGCCGAAGATGGTCAGCGTCGCGGCCCCCGCCATGAAGAAGGTGTAGAGGAGGACCGCGAACTTGCGGTCCGAGGGCTTGGTCGACGGATTGCGGTCGACGTAGGGAATCATCATGAACCCGATGAGGCCGACGATGGTCGGCACCGTCACCCCGGCGATCTGGGGGTCGAAGTAGCTCAGCAATTCCTGGAGCCCCAGGAAGTACCAAGGGGCCTTCGACGGGTTGGGGGTCTGGAAGATGTTTGCCGGATCGAGCAACGGGGCCTGGAGGATGGCGGACAGCACCAGCAAGAAAGCGGTGATCGCCAGCAAAGCCGAGAACTCGCTCAGCATCAGGTGGGGCCAGGTGTTGACCTTGTCGGTCGGCTCGGCCTTGACCTGCTGGATTGCCCTGGCCTTGACCACCGTGAGCAGGCGTTGGGTTCGCACTCCTTCAGGGAGCCCGGCGGCGGGCACCGTCGGACGCGGGCTGATGATGGCTGCCTTGCCGTTCCCGCCCGACCCGTTTCCGGCGGAGCCGTTGCCACTGTCGCCGTTGCTGGACGACCCGTCCCCGCCGGAGCCTCCACCGCCGTCGCCGCCATCGGACCCGTCGCCTCCTGCACCCGCGGCCTCCTCGGTCTCCACCGGCGGCGCCTCCACCGCCGTCGCGACACCGGCGCCACCGAGCTCGTCTTCGGTCTCCGCAGCGGCCTCACCGGATGCAGCAACGGCCCCAACGGTGCCGATCGACTCCTCCGGTACCGCTGCAGTTCCCGTGGTCCCTTCTGGTTCGGTCTGAGTACCTGGTACTAGGTACTCGGTACTCTCCGGCGCAGCCGGCGTTTCAATACCCGCCGGCGCCGCCGGCGCCTCCACCGGTGCGGCTTCGCCTCTCATCTCGGCCAGCACCTGTTCTACGGGGACCCCAAGCGCCTTGGCCTTCGCCTCGGCCGACCTGCGCAGAAGGCTCTCAGGAATCTCGACCATGGCTCACCTCGCTCACAACGGACCCGACACGCCGCCGTCCTTCCGCACCCGCCAGAAGTGGACGGCCATGAAGATCACGATGATGAATGGGAACGCCAGCACGTGGAGCACGTAGAACCTCAGCAGGGTCGGGGCCCCCACTTCGGTGGCCCCCAATAGGGCGAACTTCACCTGGTTCCCGATCAAGGGCACGAATCCGGCCATGTTGGTGCCGACAGTGACGGCCCACAGAGCCAGCTGATCCCAAGGCAGGAGGTAACCGGAGAACGACAGCAGCAGCGTGAGCAGAAGCAGGATCACGCCAACCACCCAGTTGAACTCACGCGGGGGCTTGTAGGCCCCGTGATAGAAGACCCGGCTCATGTGGAGGAACACCGTGAGCACCATCAGGTGGGCGCCCCACCTGTGCATGTTCCTGACCAGGGAGCCGAAGGCGATCGAAGTGGAGAGCGTCTGGATGTCGGCGTAGGCCTGATTGGCCGTCGGCGTGTAATAGAACATGAGGAAGATGCCGGTGATGGTCAGCAGGATGAAGAGGAAGAAGGACAGCCCTCCCAGGCAAAGCGTGTAGGACAGCTTCACGCCGTGCCGCTTCACCTTGACCGGGTGCAGGTGGTACAGAACGTTGTTCATCACCACGTACGACCGGTTGCGGGGGCTGTCGGTGTAGCCCTTCTTGAAGGGGGAACCGGGCCGGAGAACCGAGTCGGCCAGCTGTGAGCTCCGAAGTCGGTCGTTCAGCTCGGAGGCCTTCACCTTCAGCTTGGTGCCGAGCCCGGACTTGCCGTTGCTCCCGTTGCTGCCGTTGCTGGTCACATCTCCCCCTACCAGCGCATCCCATAGCTGTAACCGTGCTTGAAGTCCCGCTGGCCCGAGTCGTCATCCCACGGCCGTGACCCCACCCCCAATTGCAAGGCCTGCTCGGCCAAGGAGCCCTCGAACTTGCCGAGTGAGATCACCCCAGTGGGGCAGCGGTCGATGCACAACGCACAACGGGTGCATTCGTCCTCGTCCACGATGAAGAACCCGTAGTTGGTCTCGTCGGCAGCCGGGTGGTCGACCCCATGAGCCTCGGAGATCGCCCCGAGCGAGAGGTAATGGATGCACTTCCATGGGCAGATGTCGACACATCCCTCGCAGAGGATGCATTCGGACTGGTCGATGTGGAGGAACTGCTTTGGCCGCAGCTTGTCTTTGAAGTAGTCGGTGTCGACCAGCGCCAACTGGTAGTCGTCGCGGATCGGCGGGGTCTCATCGACTACGCCGGCAGGCATCAGCCACCACCCTTGACCAGCGGCCGGCCATATGGGGACACCTTCGGCTTCTCCACCTTGGTGGAGGGCTTGGAGATGCCCTGGATCTGATATGCGAAGACTGCGCCCACGCCCAGCATCACGAGGTGATAACCCATCGATATGGCGTCTTTGACGTTGGCGTATGAGATCGACGCCTCGTTGCCGAGCACCAGCCAGGGCGGGATGGTGAGGAAGATCTTCTGCTTGGACCAGTCGAGGTCCGTCTGCGCCAGGTTGAGCCACTCGGAAGGGACCATGCCGAAGATCATCACGAGCTCGATCCATGCCAGCAGACCGGTGAATGCGGCCCTGGCCCAGGTCATCTTCTCGTTGAGGACCCAGGCGATGGCTGCTCCGGCCAGGAGCAGCTGGGAGGCCGCGAAAGCAGCGAGATATCCGATCACCTTGTACTGCCACCCCCGTGGCACCCAGTTGAAGTTGCCGACGATGTAGGGGACCTCGACGCCGCTCTCTATGACGGTCTTCGGGAAGCTCGTCCAGTGGATCCACCAGACCGCCACCATCAGCAGGATCACCCCCAAGACCATCATTCCCACCCCGATCCGGGTTCGCTGCGGTTTGGTGAGAGCGGCCAACCGGCGCACAACTGTTTTCTACCACACCGCCATATCAGCCACTAACCAGCCCTCATCCTGAATAGGGACCGATACGACGACTCTCTATGCTCCGAGGCCGACCGCAAGAGAAACCGAGGAAAGGTGACCGCGACGGTGGCCTCCGCCGCCCCTCCCGCCCCGGCGGGGATCGCCAGCGAGACATCAGCCAAGGCCCACCTCTTTGCATCGGTGGCTTTCGTCGGGCTGTCGATCCCGATCGGCTTTGCCGCCCTGCTCACCCTTCGTTTCCCCGGAATGTTCGGATCCCTGTCGTTCGGGAGGCTGCGGCCGGCATTCATGATCGCCATTTGCCTGGGGGCGCTGTTCCTTTCGTTCGCAGGTGGCATCTATTACGTCCTCCCGCGGGTGACCGGAGCGGTCCTGCAGGGAGAGACCCTGGCCCGCCTGTCGCTGCCGCTCTCCGTGGCGGTCTACGGCGCCGGGATGGGGCTGGTGCTACTGGGCTTCGGTGACGGCCGCGAGCCATTCGGCCTTCCATGGTGGCTGGACATCCTCGTCCTCGGGACGCTCTCGGTGCCTGCTCTGGTGACGTTCCTGACATTGCGCGAACGGATCGAGCCTCGCCAGTTCCCCAGCGTCTGGTATGCCGTCGGGGGGACGGTGGCTCTCCCTGTGCTCTATGTGGTCGGCAACCTGCCCAACACGACCCAGGTGGCCGCCGCCCTTGGTGACCGAGTCTTCATGGCGGGGTTCAACGCGATATGGGTGGTCGGGGTGGGAACCGGGCTCGCCTACTACGCAGTGGTGAAGACGACCGAACAGCCTCTGGCGTCGCGCAACCTCGCCCGCATCGGATTCTGGTCGCTGATGTTCGGAGCAATCTGGCAGGGACCGGCCCAGCTCGCCGTCGGCCCTCTGCCCGATTGGGTGCTGGCCGTCTCCGCCTTCGACGGCCTGGCGGTGGTGGTGGCCTGCCTCGCCAATGCCACCTGCCTCGCCCTCACGATGGGTGGCGCCTGGAGGCGAAGGCGTGATCATCCGGCCGCGTTGGCAGCGATGTCGGGAGCCGGGCTCGCGACTGTGTGGGCAATCGTCTCCACCTTCTCGTCGTTCCGAGCCGCCCTGGCCCTGACCGACCTCACCCTCTTCTGGGAAGGAGCCACCGACTTGGTCCTGCTCGGGGCCGGCGGGCTGTTCATCGCCGCCTGGACCTATCAGGCGCTTCCCAACCTGTTCGGCCGGGCGCTGTTCTCCACCAGGCTGGCTCTCACCAACATCAGGTCCTTCACGATCGGCGCCACCGGTCTCGGCCTATTCCTCGTGCTGGCCGGGATCGCCAGCGGATATGGCTGGACGGGTGGGTCGAACGCTGGCGCCTACGTCTCGACCGGGGCAGGCTGGGACCAGTCGGCCGGCCCGGCCAAGCTCATGCTCCTGTTGTCGGTGATACCTGCGGCCGTGCTCGGCTGGGGCACAGTCGCCTTCGTTCGCAACGTCCTCCTGACCTATGTGCGCGGGAGCGCCACAGTTCAAGAGGTGCTGGTGGCGACCGGAGGGTCCGATGACTGACCGGCTGGCCGCCGCCGCCGCCGCTCTCGGCGTCCCCGAGCCGCTGGTCCGCCGCTCGGCCGAGGCCAGGGCCAAGGCGGCGGGTACCTCGACCGACGACGTGCTGAATGCCTGGGCGGGAGGGGGAGCGGTGGCTCCCTCAGCTGCCCCGGCTCCGGCAGCTCCGTCACCACCACCCGATACCGAGGCCGAGACCGCCGCCGCGGCCACCGCGGTCGCGGTCCTGGAGCCGCTCATCGTCGAGCCGCTGGTTCCTGCGTCAGCGGGGCCGGTCCCTTCACCCGGCCCGGTCGGCACCCCAGTCCTGCGCTCGCCCCGTGAGGGCATCGGCGGCCTCTATGCCGGAGTGATGACGGTCCTGGCGGTGACCCTCCTCCTCGGCTTCCTGGTCCCTGGTCTGGCAGGCAAGGGTGACGAGGTGCGCTCATCCTCGCTGCCGTATACAGAGGCGGCGTTGCGAGGACAACAGGCGTACCTTGAGCAGGGATGCGGTTCTTGCCACACCCAGATGATCCGCCCGGTGGTTGCCGACGCCGGCCTGGGACCGGTGACGCTGGCCGACAGCAACCAGGTGCTCGGGTACAGGAGGGTCGGGCCCGATCTGGCCGCCATCGGGTCTCGAACCGAAGATGAGGCCACCATTCGCACCCTCCTCACTGCCGGCGCCATCGAGCACCCGGCCAACGGGGCACTCAGCGAGGCAGACCTCGACGACCTGTTGGCATATCTGATGGAGTCCAAGTGAATGAGAACCTCGCCGCCGCGGCGGCCGCACTCGGCGCACCCGAGGCAATCGTGCTTCGCTCCGCCGAGGCCAGGGCCAAGGCGACAGGCATGAGCATCGACGAGGTGCTGGCGGCCTGGGCGAGCGGCGGTGGGTCGCCGCCGGCCGCCATGAGCCAGGAATCTCCGCCCACCAGCCCCCCGCCGGTCCCAACGACCTCTGCCCCCGCCGAGGCGACGGCAACCGAACCGGTTGCTCCCGAACCGGTTGCTCCCGAAACGACGCCTTCCGCCGTGCCTCCCCCCGGCCCTGCCGCCGTAGGGCCTCCACCGGGTCCCGCCCAAGTCGATTTGGTCGGAGCGGGCTCCTACCCGGTGGTGGTCTCGGTGCGCACGGATCAGCTCAAGGAGCGCACCAGGTCGTTGGTCCCACGCTGGCTGACCTCATGCTTGCTGGTCCTGCCATTCGCCGGCCTCCTGTACCTCGGGAACGCCTCCGTGGCCGAGTGCGGAGAAGCCTCGGTGCTGGCCGTCGACCGTGTCACCGGGCTGGTAGAGAATTGCGACGGCAGCCCCTTCGAGGGCAAAGGCCCGGGCGGCGGAGGAACCGACTACCTGGCGCTGGGACAGTCGATCTTCCTGGGGGAGGCGGTGACCGGGGTCAACTGCTCCGGCTGCCACGGCGCTCAAGGCGGCGGCGGCGTTGGCCCTGCCCTGAATGGGGTGCTGACCACTTTTGGTGCCTGCGCCGACCATGAGGAGTGGGTCAGCAAGGGGACCCTCGGGTTCCAAGCCGAGGGCCGGGAGACATACGGCAACGGCAAGACCGTCGGAGGGGGCGGGACCATGCCCGGATTCGCCGCCTCCCTCAGCGAGGAGCAGATCGCTTCGGTGGCCCTGTTCGAACGGGTCAGATTCGGAGGGGCCGACGAGGCAGCGGCCATGGTCGATTGCGGGCTGGCCCCGGCCGAGGGCGAGGAGGGTGGGACGTCCACAACCGTGCCGGCCGGAGGCGAGGAAAGCCCCGCCACGACTGCCCCCGCCCCCTGAAACCCCGCTCACCACGGGCTGAATCCAGGTCGAGGTTGCCAAAATCGGGCTTGAGTTGCCTTGCCCCGATGCCGATATTCCCACCGGAGGGCTTCGGCCCTTTGAGAGTGGGAACGAGGTTCCGTAGCGCATCATGCCGAGGGCACGTTCATTCGACCCGAGGTGTGATCGGACAGCCTCCCAGCCCGCCCCACGCGGAACCGCCCACTCTGTGCGACGAAGCCCCCGCGCCCAGGGGGCTTCGTCTTGTCTCCGGCTTTGCAACCAAGACGAGTGCCTACCGAGTACCAAGTTCTTCAGTACTTTGTACTTCTCATGCGGCTGGGGACCACGATCGCCATTGCGGTCTTGCTTGCGCTGATCCTCGTGGCGGGGGTCGTGCAGGTGATCCAGATCCTCAACCCACCCGAAACGACAGGGGTGTCCCTCCCCTGACCTCAAGGTGCTCATCGGCTCTGTCCCCGCGCACCGCCAAGGCCAGCAACCCGGCAGAGTCGACATGGAGCAGCAACGATCCTTCGGCCGCGTTGCCGTAGGTGTCGACCCACGTGACCCGATAGGTGTCGACCCCAACCCGCAGCTCGACCTCGTCCCCGGGGCGGGCACCGGCCAGAGTCAGGTCATCCGGACCGATGTTGGTCTCGGCGTTGCCGAAGCCATCGATCCACCAAATCTCCCCAGACACCACCGGCGGCTCGACCCGTGGCAGTGGGAGCATCAGCGGCACCGCCGTCTCCGGGTCGATGGGCGGGCCCAGCTCCTCGAGCTTGGCCTCCCCGGCGGCCAGCAAGGCCGCCGCAGGCCCGAAAACGTCTCTGCCCTGGAACGTCGCACCAGGGCTGGGAATGATCACGTCCGGATTCTCGATCGAGACCATGGTGGTCGCCCCGCCCACCATCGCCACCGCCGGCGACAGAAGGCCGTTGTCGGGGCCGACGAAGCAACCGAACTCCGTGCCGGCGGCGAGGGCGCGCCGGCCGGTGCCGACACCCGGGTCGACCACAGCCAGGACGACGCCACTGGGCAGGTATTGGATTGCGCGAGTCAGGGCCAGGGCTCCCGCCCGGACATCCCCCGGTGGGATTCCATGGGTGACGTCGATCACACGCGAGGTGGGTGAGATCCGGGCGATCACCCCGTGAACTACCCCGACGAACTCGTCGTTGAGGCCGAAGTCGGAGAGGAAGGAGACCGGATCGGCCACCCCGTCGAGCTTAGAAGTCGAGCTCAGGCGCGTGGATAGAGTGCGCTGGTGCAATCACCATTGCCCGCGGAGGCGGCAGCCGCCCTCGCCGCGGGAGGATCGGTGATGATCATCGGAGGTATCGACGCCGGAAAGACCTCGGCCGCCATCGCAATCATGTCTGCGGCGGTGGCGGCAGGAAGACGGGCAGGTTTTGTCGACGCCGACGTCGGTAACCCGAGCGTTGGACCGCCCACATGCGCAGGGCTGCGCCTGATCCGCACGCGACGGGACCTGGAGACTCTGGAGAATGCCGATGGGCTCCATTTCGTGGGAGGCATCAGCCCCGAGCGACTGATCCTCCAGCAGGTGGTAGCGACCGCTGCCCTGGTCGACCGGGCGCGGGCAGAGTCCGACCTGGTGGTCATCGATACCCCTGGCCTGGTCGGTGGGGTAGCGGCCGAGAGCCTCAAGTATCACGAGATGGAGCTGTGCCGGCCCGATCGGGTCGTCGCCCTGCAACGAGGCGCCGAGCTCGAGCCCATGGTGGGGATGCTGCGCCGGTTCTTCGGGGTAGAGATCCAGACCTTCGAGGCGGCGGAGGGCCTCCCCTCTTCACCGGATGAGAGGGCTCATCGCCGCGCGGCCCGGCTCAAAGAGGCCTTTGCCCCGCCACTCGAGGTCTGGAGGGTGAAGCCGACGGTGTTTGCCCCAACCCTCTCGTCGGGCGTAGACCTGGCCAGGCTGGATCGGGTCCTGGTGGGGGTGCATGACGAGGCGGGCCGCTGCCGGGGGCTCGGGGTCCTCGAGTTCGAGGAGGGAGTCCTCCGGGTGCGGACCAACTGCGGAGAGGGCATGCAGGGGCTCAGACTGGGCTCGGTGCGCCTCGATCTGGACACCTTCCAAACCTCCCAGATCAACCTGGGCGAGGTGATGTTCGGCATCTGAGGAGGGTCTCGAAGTCTCGACGGTCTCGACGGTCTCGAAGTCTCGAAGTCTCGGAGACCCCCGTGAGACCGTGCGACCGTGAGACCGTCCGACCGTGCGACGGTCTCGGCCCTAAGACTTGGCTGCCCACCGGCCGATAAACCCCCAATGACAGGGTTCAGGCGCCTGGGCGCGGCAGTTCTCACGGTCGCCATGGGGTTGTCCCCGCTGGCAGTGGCCGCCCCGCCGGCGTTCGCGTCCGCCACCGAAGGCAAGTTCGTCGAGATGATCAATTCCAGCCGGGCCGGTGCCGGCCTACCGGCGTTGCGGACCCGTTCGGACCTGTCGAGCTACGCCGACGGTCACACCGCAAAGATGATGGCGAAGGGGACGATCTTCCATTCCAGCACCGCCCAGATGCGGAACATGACCACCGGCTGGTCCCTG
>DATBMA010000007.1:0-4856 GCA_036555105.1 Acidimicrobiia bacterium | reverse complement strand
GCACCGGCAAGGACCTGGCCGCCATCCGCTGGAGGGTCGGGGTGTTCGAGCCGATGCTCGCCAAGCTCAAGTCGACCGAAGGCGTGGTCGACCCGATCCAGGCCTACTGCGACCTCCTCCACCACCGTTATCTGCTGTCGGTCGAGCATGGACGCGACATCGGCAACGACGAGGCGTACGAGTCGTGGCTGGCAGCGGGCCGACCCGGCTACCCGCTGGAGGAAGCTCCCGCCTGAGAATTCCCGTGGAAGGATCGGCGGCCAGTACCGAGTCCTCAGACTGGAATCGCGGCAGGTTCGAGGCGAGGGTGTTCCGAGGCTGACGGCTGAGCATGTCGATCCTCCGATTGAGTCAGGAGTTCGGTCTCTGTACTTGGCACTGGGTACCCGCCCGCGCTGCGGGCACGTTGCATTCGGTCAGCCTCGAGTCGCCGATTCCGAAGAGTCCACCAGCCGGTAGACCGTGTCCCTACGAGCGGGCACTCGGCCCGCCTGGCGGATCGCCTCCTCGAACTGCTCCGCCGACACTTCGGTCCCGTGGGCGGCGCCGGCCGATCGCGTGATGATCTCGCCCATCAGGGTGCCGCCGAGATCGTTGCATCCGGCGTCGAGCAGCCTCCGTCCTCCATCGAGGCCGAGCTTCACCCACGAAGCCTGGATGTTGGGAATCAGACCGTCGAAGGCGATGCGCGCCACTGAATGGATGAGGACCACCTCGTCCCAAGTGGGCCCTGGCCGGGACCGCCCCTGCAGGAAGATCGGCGCCCCCATGTGCACGAACGGCAAAGGCACGAACTCGGTGAAGCCACCGGTACGCATCTGAATCTGGCGAATCACCTCTAAATGGTTGGCCCACGACTCCGGGTCGTCGATGTGACCGAACATGATGGTGGCGGTGGCCCGCAGCCCGAGTGCGTGGGCGGTCATCATCACCTCGGCCCACTGGGCTGTGCGGATCTTGTCAGGGCAGAGGTAGGCCCGCACCCGGTCGTCGAGGATCTCGGCCGCGGTGCCGGGCAGGGTCCCGAGGCCGGCGTCGCGCAAGCGAGTGAGGAACTCCCGCACGGTGATGCCCAGGGTCTCGGCCCCCTGCCACACCTCCAGCGGAGTGAACCCGTGGATGTGAAGGTCGGGCAAGCGCTCCTTCAGGGCACGCACCACCCCGAGGTAGAAGTCACCGGTGAACCCGGGATGGATTCCGCCCTGCAGCGTCACCTCGGTGGCGCCCCGGTTCACTGCCTCCTCGGCCAGATGCACGACTTGGTCCACCGACATCAGATACGGATCGCCTCGCAGGTTGAGGCTGCGCGGCCCTTTGGAGAACGCGCAGAACCCACAGCGGAAGTAGCACTGGTTGGTGTAGTTGATGTTGCGGTTGATCACGTAGGTGACGGTGTCGCCCACCGTCCTCTGGCGCAGCTGGTCGGCCACAGCCGCCACCGCGTCGACCTGATCTCCTCGCGCCCGCAACAGCATCTGCAGCTCGGCCAGGCTGGGCCGGGTTCCTTCCAGAGATCGCTCCAGGATCGGGCCGAGCTCGCCTGCGCCTTGAGATGAACTCCACTCCCCGGCTAGCCAGGCAGGGTCCGACCAGGCAGCTGACAGCCGTCGGGCCGGAACGGGCGGTTCCATGTCCTTGCCGGGAGCCCACTCGGTTCGGGGCCGGGCATTTCCAGACCCATCGATCAGCCCGAGCCATGCCGTGTAAACCGCGGGCGCCAGCTCCTGGCGAGCACGATCGATCGGGTAGTCGGGGGCAATGGCCACCCGCTCCACCAGCAAGTGCGGCGCCAATGCGTCCCTGAGCTCACCGATCGCCTCCGCATTCCAATCGCGGAGGACCAGGTCACCGGCTCCGACCGCCACTGCAGCCACCGCGGTCTCGACATCGTCGGCGAAGACCGACACGACACAGGTGATGCCCGGCAGTGCAGCCAGCTCGGCCGCCTCCGCCACGCGGCTCCTGCCGGTGCGCAAATAGCGGGCACCACTGCGGGCGAGGGCCTCGACCACTTCTTCCCTGGCGCCATCGTGAAGGATGGTCAGGCGCTCCCCTGTCACCTGGACCTGGGCGAACTCGGCCGGCTTGAGGACGAAGGCCGCCGCGTTCTCGGACGGGCCAACCGCCACCGGCAGCACCTTCGCCTTACAGGCCGCCTCGACGTCGGAGGTGCTCAGCCCTTCGACCTCGAGGGCGGTCGTGCCCTCGCGGTGGCGAGTCGACGCGATCGTCTCCGTCAACTCGTGGGCCGGACGTAAGCGGCAGAAGGTGATGGTCACCTGAGGGCTGACTCCCGTTGGGGGGCGAGAGCGTAACCCTCCTGGTCAACCGCCTCACGCACCTTCGGCATCAACCCGGCGTCCACCCATGTGGCGTCGATGTACTCCGGGTAGATCGGCAGCCGAGGGCGGAGCTCGTGCCCGGCCGCTCGAGTCCGCTCTTCCAGATCGCGCAGGTGGGGCCAGGGCTGCTCGGGGTTGACCCAGTCGATGGTGAGGGGGCTTACCCCGCCCCAGTCGTTGATGCCCGCCTCGAGGAAAGACTCGTAACGGACGGTGAGATTGGGCGGGACCTGGACGTTCATCTCTGGGCCGAGGATCCAGCGGGCCAGTGCCACGATGCGCTCGATCCACGCCGGCAGCGGCTCGGCGCTGCGCCGCATGGGGGTGTCCGCCTTGGCTCGGAAGTTCTGAATGATCACTTCTTGGATATGACCGGCGGAGGCGGCCTCGGCCAATACGAATAGCGAGTCGACGATCTCCTCCGGGTTCTCGCCGATCCCGATCAGGACGCCCGTCGTGAACGGAACCCGGGCCGAGGCCGCAGCCGCCATAGTCGCCAGCCGCTTGGCGGGTTCTTTGTCCGGGCAGTCGTGGTGTGGCATCCCCGGCTCCATCAGGCGAGGAGAGGAGTTCTCCAGCATCAGGCCCATCGACACCGACCAAGGACGCAGTCGTTCGACGTCGGCCTCGCTCATCACCCCCGGATTGGCGTGGGGAAAGAGGTCGGTTTCCTCCTTGATTAGGCGGGCCATCGCCACCACGTAGTCCATCGTGCTCTCGTGGCCGTGTTCCTCCAGGAACTGCCGGGCCTGGGGCCAGCGATCCTCGGGCCGATCGCCCAGGGTCAGCAAGGCCTCGGTGCAGCCAGCCCGCTCTCCCGCCCTGGCAACGGCCAGCACCTCGTCGGGCTCCATGAACATCCCGCCGGCGCCTGGCGGCTTGGCGAAGGTGCAGTAGGTGCAAGTGTCCCGGCAGAGAGTCGTCAGGGGGATGAACACCTTTCGGCTGTAGGTGACCACCCGTCCCTTGCCCTCGTCACGGAGCGCACGGGCATGGCCCAGCAGGCGTTCCAACGGGCTGCCGCCGGTCAAATACGAAAGCGCCAGCTCGGCATCGGGAGCGGGGTGTGTCATCAGCCCGACCCACCCTATTCAGTCGCCAGACGTGGAACGTCAGACCTGTGTCCCATCGCAAAGGGTGCGTCGACTGACCGAGTGCAAAGACCCCCACCCGTGCTGCGCACGTCCCTCCCCCAACGCTCGCTCCGCTCGCTGGGGGAGGACACTTGAGACCCTATGCGTGTCCGCCGCGGCGGACCCCGCCGTACTTCATCCTCGTGTCGGACATGGCGGCCGCCCGCCCCTCCTCGTTGGCCAGGCCGGCGGCGACCAACTCACCCACGAAGAGGGTGTGGGTACCGAGGTCGAGTTGTTGACGGACCTCGCACTCCAACCACCCAAGGGCCTCCTCGAAAATCGGTGCCCCGGTGATTCCCTCCCGGATCGCCCGCTCGTTCAGAGTCATGCCGTCCTTGGTGGCGGGCTTGGAGAACTTGACGAAGGTCCTGGTGTCCTCGGCCGGCCACAGGTTGACAGTGAACTTTCGGCTCTGGTCGATCAGCCGGTGGGTGACCGACGATCGATCGATCCCCGCCCCGATCAGCACCGGTTCCATCGACAGTTGTGTCACCCAGCTGGCGGTCATGGCGTTCCACTCGTCGCCGGCTCTCGATCCGATCAGTACGAGGGCGTTGGGGATCCGCCAAGTGACCTGGTTGACCAGCTCGTCGGTGAGCTCTGGTGGCGGCTTTGACGAGGTCATGCGCTATCCGAGAAGAAGGCGTCGAGCTGGTCCTGATCGCTGGTGAATCCCCATCCTTCGACCACACGGCCATGGTCGTCGAGACGCATCAAGTGGGTGCCCCGCAGGTCGACCTCACGACCATTGCGCTCCCCCTGGAATCGAAAGATTGTGGCCACGTAGTCGCCGTTGGGCATGACCTCTTCCACGTGGAACTCCCACCGAGTGAGTGGGGCCATACGCGACGGCATCACTTCCGTGTACTCCGCGAAGCCCTGGTAGGTGCCCGAGACCGGGTTGTGGCCTGGGACATGCCAGACGATGTCTGGCGAAAGCACGCTCTCTTCCGCTGAGTCACCCGCGTACATCCGCCTGACACTCTCGAGGTTGCGCAAGTCCTTCTCGGTCATGTGGGTCCCTCCCAGGCCAGCCTAGGGACCACTCGGAGCCCTCAGCAGAGGTACCTACCGGCGCCTAGTCTCCGCTCGTGCACGTGCTGGTCGCCACGACTGGCGTCCTTCCCCCGGTCACCACAGCCACGGTCTGTGCACGTCTCCTCGACCGCGGCGGAAAGGTGTCGGTGATCACAGTGGTGGCGGTCCCACTCGACTTCCTGTCCGGGCTCGATGAGGAGGGCCGGCGCTCCCTGCTCGACGACGGCAGCCGCCCACCGGTCGATGAGGAGAAGGTGGCTCACTACTTGGAGGAGCGGGGCCGCAGGGCGGTGGAGCCGCTGGTGGCGGCGTTGCGGGGCCACGGCATGGAGCCTTCGGT
>DATBMA010000109.1:0-57446 GCA_036555105.1 Acidimicrobiia bacterium | reverse complement strand
GGGCACGACCGCGGTGCGAAGGTGATCGCCCGGGCATTGCGTGACTCCGGGCACGAGGTCATCTACAGCGGCCTTCACCAGACCCCGGCCCAGATCGCTGCCATCGCCGTGGACGAGGACGTCGACGCAGTCGGGCTCTCTTCCCTGTCGGGCGCCCACATGACCCTGTTCCCACAAGTGGTAGAGGAGCTGCGCGCCCGCGACGCCGGCGACATCATCGTGTTCGGCGGCGGGGTGATCCCGGAGAACGACGTTGCCACGCTCGAGCAAGCCGGCTTCGCCGCCATATTCACCTCGGGAGCCTCACTGGCAGCGATCACTGATTGGGTGGAGGCGAACGTCCCCGATCGGGTGTCGCCTTGAAGGTCCACGAGTACCAGGCCAAGCAGTTGATGGCCGGCCGGGGGATCGCCGTGCCCTTCGGCATGCCCGCCACCACCGTCGAGGAGGCGGTGGCGGCGGTGGGCCAGGTGGTGGAGCGATCAGGCAGTCCGGTCGTCGTGGTCAAGGCGCAGATCCATGCAGGTGGGCGGGGCAAGGGCACCTTCAGAGAGCATCCGGACCTGCGCGGGGTGACCGTGGTCACCGACGGCGTCGATGGTGGCGTAGCTGCCGCCGAGGCCAGGGTCAGGAGCCTTGCCACTCGGATGCTGGGGTCCACCCTCGTGACGATCCAGACAGGCGCGGCCGGCCAACTGGTTCGGCGTTTGTATGTGGAGCAAGGAGTCGACATCGCCCGCGAGCTCTACCTTGCTGTGTTGCTCGATCGGGCATCGGGCAGGAACGTGGTCGTTACGTCGACAGCCGGCGGGATGGACATCGAGCAGGTGGCGGCGGAGCAGCCCGAGCGGATCCTGAGGGAGGTTATCGACCCAGCCGTCGGCCTCGCCCATTTCCAGGCCGCGGATCTCGGGTGGCGTCTCGGGCTGGCCGGCCAGGCTCATCAGTCGTTCATCGAGCTGGCGACTGCAGTGACGGAAATGGCGGTCGACCTCGATACGGATCTCATCGAGATCAACCCGTTGGTGGTGACCGCCGACGAGCGGGTCATCGCCCTCGATGCCAAAGCCGCTTTCGATGACAACGGGCTGTTCCGCCGCCCCGAGATCGCAGCGCTGCGGGACGAAACCGAAGAGGACCCGGCCGAGATGGCGGCCAGGCAGGCAGGTCTCTCGTATGTGAAGCTGGACGGGAACATCGGCTGCATGGTCAACGGGGCCGGGCTGGCGATGGCCACGATGGACATCATCAAGCACGTAGGGGGCGAGCCGGCCAACTTCCTGGACGTGGGCGGAGGAGCCGACGCCGATCAGGTCGCGTCGGCTTTCCGGATCATCACCCAGGACCCCAATGTCTCGGGGATTTTCGTGAACATCTTCGGCGGGATCATGCGCTGTGACACCATCGCCAGCGGCATCGTGGAGGCGGTTGAACAGGTGGGGTTGGACGTGCCACTGGTGGTCCGGTTGGAAGGCACCAACGTCGAGCTTGGCCGCGAGATACTCGAGCGGTCCGGGCTCGACCTGGTGTCGGCCAGGGACATGAAGGACGGGGCCGAGAAGATCGTCGAGCTCGCCAAGTGATCGGGCAGCCGCTGCCCGACCAGTACTCAGTGCTGAGTACCCAGTACTCAGACTGGACCGCGCCATCGCCCCCGAGCAGGTTCCTGTCTGGGTACTTTGTACTTTGTACTTTGTACTGCGCCTCCCGAAAGGAGGCGCCCTGAGCATCCTCGTCTCAGCCCAAACCAAGGTCATCGTCCAGGGGCTCGGCAAGACCGGCAGGTTCCATACCGACAAGGCGATCGCTTACGGGACCCAGATGGTCGGGGCCGTCCACCCCACGCGGGCGGGAGAGGTCGAGATCTTCGAGGGCGATACCGACCGATCAGGGGTCCCGGGGAGGACGGATCGGTATCGGGTGAAGCTGCCGATCTTCCGGACCGTGCGGGAGGCGGTGGCCGCCACCGGCGCCGACGCCGCGGTGGTGTACGTCCCCCCCGCCTTCGCCGCCGACGCCATCATGGAGGCGGCAGCCGGGTCGATCTCGCTGATCGTGGCGATCACCGAGGGGGTGCCGGTCGGCGACATGGTGGTGGCCAAGCGCTACCTGGCCGACAAGGACACCCGCCTGGTTGGCCCCAACTGTCCTGGGGTAATCACCCCGGGCGAGTGCAAGATCGGGATCATGCCCGGCTACATCCACTCCCGGGGGCGCATCGGGGTGGTCTCACGTTCCGGCACCCTCACCTATGAAGCCGTGCATCAGCTGACCGAGCTCGGCCTGGGCCAGACCACTGCCGTCGGGATCGGTGGCGATCCCGTCAATGGCACCAGCTTCGTCGACGTATTGAGGATGTTCAACGACGACCCCGCCACCGAGGGCGTCGTGATGATCGGGGAGATCGGCGGATCCGCCGAGGAGGAGGCGGCTGCCTTCGTCAAGGAGGAGATGCGCAAGCCGGTGGCCGGCTTCATCGCAGGTACCACCGCTCCCCCCGGCCGGCGCATGGGCCATGCCGGCGCCATCGTCTCGGGTGGCAGCGGCACCGCCGCCGCCAAGATCGCGGCCTTCGAGGAAGCGGGGATCGCGGTGGCACCTACGCCGTCGGATCTGGGCAGCACCATGGCCGGGCTGCTGTAGGCCGGGCCGCCCGATCTTGCCCGGTTTAGGCTCACCCAATGGAATGGATCTGGATCGCCGTCGTCGCCCTGCTGGTCATCTGGTTCATCGCCGCCTACAACGGGCTGGTCACCAAGCGCAACCGGGTGGACAACGCCTGGGGTCAAGTGGAGGTCCAGCTCAAGCGGCGGTATGACCTCATTCCCAACCTGGTGGAGACGGTCAAGGGCTACGCCGCCCACGAGCAGGGGACCTTCGAGGCGGTGGTCAAGGCCCGGAACGCGGCTCAGGCGGCTTCCGGTCCGGCCGAGGCGGCGCAGGCCGACAACATCCTGACCGGCGCTCTCCGTCAACTCTTCGCCCTGGCTGAGGCCTACCCGCAGTTGCGGGCCTCGGAGAACTTCCAGCAGCTGCAAGCCGACCTGTCCGACACCGAGAACAAAGTGGCGGTCTCGCGCCAGATCTACAACGACTCGGTGCTGACCTACAACAACGCGGTTCAGAGAGTCCCGTCGAACATCGTCGCCTCCTTCACCGGTTTCAAGACCCGGGAGTTCTTCGACGCCCCGGCGGCGGCAGACGAGGCTCCCCAGGTCCAGTTCTGAGCAGCCGCCTCCGTCTCCTCGTATGGCTGGCCCTGCTGTCGGCGTTGCTGGCCCCAGCGCTGCCCGCTCTCGCCAAGGAGTTCACCCTTCCCGCTGCCCAGGTGGTGGTGGAGGTGCAACCGGACGGCTCCCTGCAGGTCGAGGAGTCGATCACGTTCGACTTTTCAGGCGACTTCTCGGGGGCGTTCCGCGACATACCGCTGCGAGCCGGCGAATCGGTGACCGATGTGCAGGTGAGAGAGGCAGGCGAGACGTACCAGCCGGGTGGATGCACCGATCTCGGCTGCAGCTCGCCCCCCGGCACCTTCGGCACCACCGACCTGGGTGGCCGGATCCGCATCGTCTGGCACTACTCGGCATTTGACGAGCAGCGCACGTTCCAGATCTCCTACCGGTTCGTCGGCCTGGCCAAGGCATACGACGACGTGGTCGACGTCAACCTGCAGGTGTGGGGAGACGAGTGGGAGGTCGGCCTCGGAGAGTTGGACGCATCGATGAGCCTGCCGGGGGCGTCGGCTCCCGGTGACGTGAGAGTTTGGGGTCATCCTTCCTCGGTAGCGGGCTCGACCGACCTCGGCGCTGACCAGGCACGACCCACTCTGGAGGCCGCGGGCATCCCGGCGGGGCAGTTCGTGGAGATGAGGGTGATGTTCCCCCGCAGCCTCCTCACCTCGACCGGGGGGGCGACTGTGATCGACGGCAGCGGCCGCGAGGTGATCCTCGACGAGGAGGAGCGGGAAGCAGCGGCGGACGCCTCCCGCCAGCGTCTGTTGCGCTGGATCGCCCTTCTGCTGCCGTTCCTCGCCTTCGTGCCGGCGGCCATCGTCTCCGCCATAGTCTTCTGGCGCTTCGGCCGGGAGCCGAAGGTCGCATACGACCGCGAGTACGAGCAGGAGCCTCCCACCGCACTGGCTCCAGCCGAGGTGGGGGCTTTGCTGAGCCAGGGGAAGGTGGACGAGCGCCAGTTCACGGCCACGCTCTTCGACCTGATCAGCCGGGGCTACGTTGGGGCCAAGCCGGTCACCGTGGAGCGGGAGACTTGGGCGGGCCTGCGATCGGAGCAGATCAGCGACCTCGAGCTTTCACTCACCGGCAAGTCTGGCGGCCTCTCCGACTACGAGCTCGAGGCACTCGGCGTGGTGGAGCGGGTGCTGGCCGAGGGCCCCCAGCCGCTGCATGAGTTCCGGTCCCTCATTCGGGAGGACGCATCGGCCAACGCCTCCTCCTACCAGTCGTTCGTTCGCGAGGCGTCGGCCGCGGTAGTCAACCGGAGGATGCTGGACGTGCGGGGCCGCAAGGTGCTCGGGCTCGTCTTCGTGGTCGGCGCAGTGGTGGTGATGGCGCTCGGGTTCCTGCTTTCGCAAGTGGTCAAGGGCCAGGTGGCCGCGCTGGTGGTCCCCGGCCTGATCATCGCCGGGATCATCAACGCCGTCATCCTGGCGGTGCTGCTCGGGCGCAGGTCGGCCCATGTCCGCCGAACCCCGGAAGGGGCGTTGGAGGCGGCCCGCTGGTCCGCCTTCCGCAATTATCTGGCCGACTTCAGTCGTCTCCAGGAGGCGCCCACCATCTCGCTGACGTTGTGGGACCGGCTGCTGGTGTACGCGATCGGGTTCGGGCTGGCCGAGGAGGTGCTGGAGGCGGCCCGGCTGCGCGCCCCCCAAGAGCTGGCCACGACCTCGAGCATCTACTGGTACGGGTCGCATGGGTTCACCGGCGGCGGCTCGGAGAACGCCTTCAGCGGGCTGAACTCGGCACTTCGATCGGCGTTCACCCCGCCTTCATCCGGCGGGGGCGGGTTCGGAGGGGGATTCAGTGGCGGCGGGGGTGGGGGCGGAGGGGGAGGCGGGGGAGGGGCCTGGTAGGCCTCAGGCGGCTGGGGCCATGGCCCACACCGCCACCGTGTTGTCTGCTGCCGCCGCCTCCAGCGATCCTCCGATCAGGTAGAGGGTGCCGTCCACCGCCGCCAAGGGGACACCATGGATCGGGGTAGGGGCGGGCTCGAGGCTCCTCCATGTCTCGTCGAGGAGCTCTACCCCGTCCAAAGCCCGAGTCGGCTCGAATACCTCACCGCCCGCCACCACGATCGAGTCATCGGCCAGCGCTGCCCCGAAGCCCGAGCGTGCCTCCTGCATGTCCGGCCCGGCCGTCCAGGTGCCGGCCGCAGGGTCGAGCACACTCACCGAAGCATGCATCGCCCCCTGCCATCGCCCTCCGATCACCCACACCTGCCCATCGCGGGCCACGGCGGCGACATGTTCACGTGACACCGGCATTGCGGCGACGTCGGACCAGGTGTCGCCCTCGGGGTCGTAGGCGAGGGCAGTGATACCGCCCGGGACCCCGCCCAGCAGGTAGATGGTCCCGTCGGCCACCGCGGCCGCCCCGGCTCCGACCGGCGCCGGGAGCCCGGCCCTCGTCTCCCAGGTGTCGGAGGCGGGGTCGTAGCGCCACACCGTGTCGACCGGGTTGAACCCGGTCTCGTCGAACCCCCCGATGGCGTAGACGTGGCGCCCTGAGGCTGCCGCCATCAAGTGGTGGCGGGGAGCCGGCATGTCGGCGATCGCCGCCCATCGGTCAGAAGTGGGGTCGTAGACCTCGGCGGTGGCGGTCGCCCCTGCTCCGCCCAGGCCGGGGACCAGGCCGCCCAGCACGTAGATCCTCCCGTCGAGGACCGCGGCGGGCATCTCCGACCTGGCCATGGTGAGGTCGGCCCGGCGTTGCCAGCTCGCCGGCCCGGCGGTGGTGGCCGAGCTGGTCGGTGCCGCCCCGGTGGTCGCTGGTAACGCGCCGGCAGTCGTGGTTGCGGTCGAGGCAGGCGTGCAGGCCGCGGCCAGCAAGGCCAATCCGGCCGCCCATCCGGCGGGGCGCATCCTCAAGCTGGACCCCCGTTCCTCCCGCCTGCCCGGCCCCTGGCAACTTACACTCCGCCCCGAGAAAGGGAGGGACGACAAGATGACCGATCCTGGAAGCCCGGGCGGGACCCCGCCTCCACCTCCGCCACCGGAAGGCGCCGCATCCCCAGGCTCGCAGGCCATGGCCGATGCCAAAGCATCGATCGACAAGGTGACAGCCGGGATGAGCGCGGGCGCGAGGCTGATGGGCCTCGGTGCTCTCATCATCCTCGGCGGCTACGTGGTCTTCGAGCTGATCATGCGTGAGTACTCGACCGGGCCGACCTGCGTGCTGCTCTCGGTCTGGATCCTGATCGTTGCGATGGCCAGGCAGCGCGGCAGCGCCGGCGCAGACACGGGCCTGGCCTCCAACACCTGGCTGCGGGTGATCGGCTACTCGCTGGCGATCGTCGGCGTGTACTTCCTGCTGAGTGAGCTGCGCGCCGGATCCTTGGACGAGTTTGCCGATGTGATCGGGGCGATCGTGCTCTACGGAGGCATCGTCGTCGTCTTCTTGGGGACCAGGGCGCTTCCGAAGACGGCCTGAGCCCAGCGGCCGCTGCCCTAGGATCGCCTCCCGCTGGGGGGTGTGAGCGATCAAGCTGGCGGTGCTCGTGTCCGGTTCTGGGTCCAACCTGCAGGCGCTGATCGACGCTGCCCGCGATGACCCTGAGTTCGGGGCGGAGATAGTGGTCGTGATCTCGGACCGTTCGGAGGCGGGCGCCCTGGCCAGAGCCAGGTCGGCCGGGATAGCGGCGCAGGTCGTCGATTACACGGGCGACCGCACGGAGTTCACCCGTCGGATCTGTGAGACCACCGCCGGCTACCAGGCCGAGGCCCTCGTGTTGGCGGGTTTCATGCGGATCCTGTCGGCCGAAGCCATCGCCATGTACCCGAACCGGATCGTCAACATCCATCCTTCCTTGCTGCCCGCCTTCCCTGGCGCCAGGGCCGTCCAGCAGGCACTGGATGCGGGGGTGGAGGTGTCGGGGGTGACGGTCCACTTCGTGGATGAGCAAGTGGATCACGGGCCGGTGATCGCCCAGCGTTCCGTGATGGTCCATGTCGATGACGACGAGGTCTCCTTGCACGCACGCATTCAGGCGGAGGAACACGAGCTCTACCCGCGGGTGGTGAAGGCTTTGGCGGCCGGACGGCTGCAGGTACAGGATGGGGAAGTGATATGGAGCTGACCCGTTTGCCGGTCCGGCGCGCCCTGGTCTCCGTTTCCGACCGGTCGGGGCTGATAGCGCTCTGCCGGCGGCTGGCGGCGGCAGGAGTGGAGCTGGTCGCCTCCGGCGGCACCGCCGACGCCTTGTCGACGGCGGGGCTGAGCGTCACCCAGGTGGCGACCGTCACCGGCTTCCCGGAGATGCTCGGTGGCAGGGTAAAGACGCTGCACCCCGCCATTCACGCCGGGATCCTGGCCGACCCCGGCAATCCCGACCACCTACGCCAGCTGCTTGATGCCGGAATCGAGCGATTCGAGTTGGTGGTGGTCAACCTTTATCCGTTCACCGAGACCGTGGCCGCCACCGACGACCATGGCCGGATCATCGAGCAGATCGACATCGGAGGGCCGGCGCTGATCAGAGCCGCCGCCAAGAACCACGCCGGGGTGGGGGTGGTCACCTCGCCCGACCAATACGAGGAGGTGGCGGAGGCGGTCGAGTCGGGAGGGCTCAACACCGAGCTTCGCCGCAGGCTGGCGGCGGATGCCTTCTTCCTCACGTCATCGTACGACGCGGCCATCGTCGGCTGGATGGAGCAGGGCGACGAGCTACCCGAGAGGATGGTGGTCCCACTCCAGCTCCGCCGCGGCCTTCGATACGGGGAGAACCCTCACCAAGCCGGTGCCATGTACGGGGTACCGGGCACGTCGGAGGAGTTCGAGCAGGTCCAGGGCAAGGAGTTGTCCTTCAACAACGAACTGGACGCCCATGCGGCTGCCGCGTTGGTGGCGGACATTCCCGAGCCCGCCTGTGCGGTGATCAAGCACACCAACGCCTGTGGGGTGGCGACGGCGCATTCGATCACGGATGCATTCGCCGCGGCTTGGGACTGCGATCCTGTCTCTGCCTTCGGAAGCGT
The DNA here is from genome assembly GCA_036555105.1 of Acidimicrobiia bacterium. Taxonomy (GTDB): domain Bacteria; phylum Actinomycetota; class Acidimicrobiia; order Spongiisociales; family ZC4RG35; genus DATBMA01. Next base: position 49,237 of record DATBMA010000109.1, on the reverse strand, counting down.
GATCGCCTTGAACCGTCCCATCGACGAAGAAGCTGCCAGAGCGTTGTTGTCGGCCGGCTTCATCGAGGTGGCGGTGGCGCCGGGCGTCACCGATGCGGCCAAGATCCTGATGGCGGAGAAGGCGAACCTGCGGTTGCTGATCGGCTCAGGGGTGACCGCCTCCGGCCTCGACACGAGGTCGGTTGGCGACGGCTATCTGGTGCAGTCCGCTGACATGGTGGGCGACGACTCGGACTGGAAGGTGGTGACATCCCGCACCCCCACCTCGGAGGAGTGGCGCGACCTCAAGTTCGCCTGGGTGGTGGCGGCCCACACGAAGTCGAACGCGGTCGTCATCGTCAGCAGTGGCAGGGCGATCGGGATCGGGGCAGGCGATCAGAGCCGGGTGGGGGCGGCCGAACGGGCGGTGATGAAGGCGGGCGCCAGGGCGGCCGGAGGAGTCGCCGCCTCGGACGCCTTTTTCCCGTTCCGTGACGGCCTCGATCTGCTGGCCGATGCCGGTGTAATGGCGGTCGTGGAGCCGGGCGGATCGGTGCGGGATGAAGAGGTCCTGGGGGCCGCCGAGGAACGCGGCCTCGCCCTGGTCTTCACCGGCCGCCGCCACTTCCGACACTGATGGCCGCCCGGCTTCTAGACGGAGTGGCGGTCGCCGAGGCGGTGAAGGCCGAGGTCATCGAGCGGGTTGCCAGGTTGGGGCGGGCGCCCGGGCTGGCCACGGTGCTGGTCGGTGAGGACCCCGCCTCCCATGTCTATGTCCGCGGAAAGCGCCGCGATGCGGAGGAAGTGGGGATGGTGTCGATCCACCATGAGCTGCCCGCTGCCACCTCGCAGGGCGACCTCCTCGAGTTGATCGCTCGCCTCAATGCCGATCCGGCGGTCGACGGCATCCTGGTCCAGCTTCCGTTGCCGGCCGGGCTGGACTCGCAAGCCGTGGTCATGGCGATCGACCCGTCCAAAGATGCCGACGGTCTCCACCCCCACAATCTCGGCCTGCTGGTCCTGGATCAGCCCGGGCCCCGGCCATGCACCCCTTCGGCGGTGATGCGAATCCTCAGCCACTACGAGGTGCCCATTGCCGGCCGCAGGGCGATCGTGGTGGGACGTTCGTTCCTGGTTGGAAGGCCGCTGGCGCTGATGCTCAGTGCCAAGGGTGCCGATGCGACCGTCACCATCGCCCACTCCCGCACGCCGGACCTGGCGGCGGTCACCTCGGAGGCAGACCTGTTGGTCAGTGCGGTGGGAGTGGCGGGGCTGATCGGCGCCGGCCACGTCAAGCCGGGGGCCACCGTGATCGATGTCGGGATCAATCGGATCGGGGAGCGACTGGTCGGTGACGTCCATCGGTCGGCCGTGGCCGAAGTGGCAGGAGCGATCACTCCGGTGCCGGGCGGGGTGGGACCGATGACGAGGGCGATGCTGCTGGTCAACACCGTCTCCGCCGCCGAGCAATCCCGACGGGCTTAGTAGCCTCGCTATCGAGGCGCGAGGAGTGTGATGGCCGCCCTGATCGAGATGACCGCCAACGGATTGTCGGTGCCCGATGCACCGGCGATCCCCTTCATCGAGGGCGACGGCACCGGGCCGGACATCTGGGCTGCCTCGGTGCGGGTGTTCGATTCGGCCGTCGAGAAGGCCTATGCCGGAACTCGCTCGATCGAGTGGCAGGAGGTGCTGGCCGGACAGAAGGCCTTCGACCTCACCGGCGATTGGCTGCCCGATGAGACCGTGGAGGCATTCCGGCGGCACCTGGTCGGGATCAAGGGGCCTCTGACCACTCCGGTAGGGGGCGGCATCAGGAGCCTCAACGTTGCCCTGCGCCAGACCCTCGACCTCTACGCCTGCGTTCGCCCGGTCCGTTGGTTCAAGGGCGTCCCCTCTCCGGTGCGCCATCCCGAGCAGGTCGACATGGTGATCTTCCGGGAGAACACCGAGGATGTCTATGCAGGCAAGGAGTTGGAGGCCGGGACCGAAGGGGCCGAACGCCTCCTGGGATTCCTCCGCTCGGAATTCGGGTGGGAGCTGCGGCCAGATTCCGGCCTCGGCCTCAAGCCGATCTCCGCCGCTGGTTCGAAGCGCCTGGTCCGCGCCGCCCTCGAGTATGCGCTGGCCAGTGGGCGCCGCTCGGTCACCCTGGTGCACAAGGGCAACATCATGAAGTTCACAGAAGGCGCCTTCCGGCAATGGGGCTACGACGTGGTGTCCGAGGAGTACGCCGACGTGGCGGTCAGCTGGGAGGACTGCGGCGGTGAGGCCGGCGACAGGTTGTTGGTAAAAGACGTCATCGCAGACGCCTTTCTCCAGCAGATACTCACCCGCCCGGCCGAGTACGACGTGATCGCCACCACCAACCTCAACGGCGATTACATCTCCGATGCCCTGGCTGCCCAGGTGGGCGGGATCGGGATCGCCCCCGGCGGCAACATCAACTACGTCAGCGGTCACGCGGTGTTCGAGGCCACCCACGGAACGGCTCCCAAGTACGCGGGGCAGGACAGGGTCAACCCTGGCTCGGTGATCCTGTCTGGAGAGATGATGCTGCGCTACCTGGGCTGGACGGAAGCGGCCGACCTGATCACCAAGGGACTGGAGTCGGCGATCGTCGACCGGATCGTCACCTACGACTTCGCCCGCCTCATGGACGGAGCCACCGAGGTCAAAACCTCGAGCTTCGCCGACGCAGTCATCGAAAGGATGTGAGATGCCCGCCCTCGTCGCCTCCTCGGCGGCCTCGGTCCTGCCCGAGGCGGAGCTGGCCGCGCTGGCACCGCTGATCGAGGAGATCGAGGAACTGAAGCAGGCCCGTAACGCGGTCGTTGCGGCCCACAATTACATGACTCCTGACATCTACTGGGGAGTGGCCGACATCAGAGGCGACTCGCTGGCCCTGGCCCATATGGCTCGTGAGACCGCCGCCGACGTCATCGTCCTGGCCGGCGTTCACTTCATGGCCGAGACCGCCAAGATCACCAGCCCCGAGAAGACAGTCCTCATCCCGGACCTGCGGGCGGGCTGCTCTCTGGCCGAGGGCATCACCGCCGCCGACGTTCGCCGCCTGAGGGACGACCACCCCGGTGTGCCGGTCGTCACGTACGTGAACACCTCGGCCGAGGTGAAGGCAGAGTCCGACATCTGCTGTACCTCCGGCAATGCCAAGACCGTGGTCGAGTCGCTCGGGGTCGACCGCGTGATCTTCATCCCCGACCAGTATTTGGGCCGTTGGGTCGCATCGCAGACCGAGGTCGAGGTCATCCTCTGGGAGGGCTCCTGCATGGTGCATGAGCGCTTTACAGGCGAGGAGATCCGCCGCCACCGGTCGGGGATGGATGGCGTGCAGGTCATCGCGCATCCCGAATGCCCGCCGGACGTGCTGGCGGAAGCCGACTACGTCGGGTCGACCCACGGGATGATCGAATGGGTGCGGCGCAACCAACCGCGAAAGGTGATGATGATCACCGAATGCTCGATGGCCGACAACGTCGCCCGCGAAGTGCCTGTCACCGAGTTCGTCCGCCCATGCAACCTCTGCCCCCACATGAAGCGGATCACGCTCGAGGGCATACATCGCTCACTGAAGACGATGACCCACGTCGTCGAGGTGCCGGAGGAGATCGCCGTTCGGGCGAGGCGGGCGGTGGATCGCATGCTCGACATCGACCGCCGCGACTGACCGTGGGCGACTCCTGGCCGGGGCCCTCACGGCAATGGTGACCAGGCGGCTCGACAACCCGCTTGTGATCGGCTCCGGTGTGGCCGGACTGTCGGTTGCGCTGGGACTCCCCGCATCCGCGGTTCTCACCTCGGGTGAGGTCGGCTCGACCTGGTGGGCTCAGGGCGGCATCGCAGCCGCGGTGGCGGCGGACGACAACCCCGGCATCCACGCCCGCGACACCCTGGCGGTTTCCGGCGGGCTCGGGGTCAAGCGGGCGGTGGAGGCCCTCACCGAAGGGGGGGCGGCCGCCATCCGGCGACTGGTCGAGCTTGGGGCCAGGTTCGACCGCACCGACGGCGGCGACCTGGCCCTCAGCCGCGAGGCGGGCCACAGCCTGCGCCGCGTCCTCCACGCCGACGGGGATGCAACCGGGCGGGAAGTGATGCGCACTCTCACCGCGGCTGTGGCTGCTCGCCCGTCAATCGAAGTGCTGGCCAATTGGAGGGCGCTCGACCTGGTGCGATCCGATGGTCAGATCGAGGGAGTGGTGGCCGCCACGGACTCCGGCGACCGCCTGGTCCTCCTCGCCCCGGCCGTGATCCTGGCAACCGGAGGGATCGGCCGCGTCTACCGCTACACGACCAACCCTCCCGGTGTCACCGGGGAGGGGATCGCGATGGCGGCCAGGGCGGGTGCCAGGCTGGCCGATCTCGAGTTCGTCCAGTTCCATCCGACGGCGCTGCGGGCCGCCACCGACCCCCTGCCTCTGCTCACTGAAGCTCTCCGGGGTGAGGGGGCCTTGTTGGTGGACGAGGAGGGGAGGAGGTTCATGCCCTACCACCACCCGGATGCGGAACTGGCCCCGCGTGATGTCGTGGCCAGGGCGATCTTCTGGCAGTGGGATCGCCAGGCCGGCGCCTACCTCGACCTGCGGAGCATCGAAGCCTTGGCCGAGCACTTTCCTACGGTCTTCGCCGCGGCCACTGCCGCCGGCTTCGACCCGGCTGTGGAGGTCCTGCCGGTAACCCCGGCTGCCCACTACTACATGGGAGGCGTTGACACCGATGCCGATGGACGCACCTCTCTTCCCGGTCTGTGGGTGGTGGGGGAGGCCGCCTCGTCCGGAGTCCACGGGGCGAATCGTCTGGCTTCGAATTCGCTGCTCGAGGGTCTCGTGTTCGGCGCCAGGGTCGCCACTGACGTCGCCTCCAATTCCATCGACCCTTCCGGCAACGGTGAGGCGCCCGCCGCCGCCTTCGATCTGCCGCTCGACTCCGGTGCCGTGGAGGAGGTCAGGGACCTGATGTGGGACCGGGTGGGGGTTGTGCGGACCGGTGCCGGGCTGTGGGAGGCCCACCAACGGTTGCTCGACTTCCACCTTCAGCTGTCGGCGGGGCTCGACGGGAGAACCGCCGATGATGTCGCCAGGATGGTGGTGGCCGCCGCGCTCCGGCGGTCCGAGTCGCGGGGCGGCCACTATCGAGCGGACTACCCCGAGCCGGACAGCTTCCAGGCCAGCCGTACGCTGGTCGAACCGAGCCCGGTGGCCTCCGTTAGGGTTGGTTGATGCACCCGGCTGTCCTCCGCCGGCTGATCGACCAGGCTCTGGAGGAGGACCTCGGGACCGCCGGCGACATCACCTCCCGAGCGGTGGTCATCGAGGGCACCCTCGCCTCTGCCCAACTCGTTGCCCGCCAAGCGGGGACGATCGCGGGACTCGAGGTCGCGGCCGAGGTGTTCTCCGTGGTCGATGCCGGGACCAGAGTCAGGCTCGAGGTCGACGACGGCTCCGCGGTCCTCGCCTCGACGGTTCTGGCCGGGATCGAAGGAGAGGCCAGGTCGATCCTGGCGGCGGAACGCACCGCCCTCAATTTCCTCGGGCACCTATCGGGGATCGCCACCGCCACGAACACGCTCGTGAAGTCGGTGGTGGGGCTGCGAGCGAGGATCGCCGACACCAGGAAGACGACGCCGGGCCTGAGGGCGCTCGAGAAAGAGGCGGTGAGGGCCGGCGGCGGCATGAACCACCGGTTCGGGCTCTACGACGCGGTGATGATCAAGGACAACCACATTGCCGCCGCTGGGGGCATCGAGGCGGCGGTGGGAGCCGTGAGGTCCGCGGTCGGGCACACGGTCAAGATCGAGGTCGAGGTGTCGTCGCTCGACCAGCTCAAGACCCTCCTGGCCATGCCGGTTGACATTGTGATGCTCGACAACATGAGCCCGGCCGAGATGACCGAGGCGGTGGACCTGGTGGACGGCCGCATGCTGGTGGAGGCCTCGGGTGGGGTGACTCTGGAAAACGTCCGGCAGGTGGCGGAAACGGGTGTCGACGTCATTTCGGTGGGCTGGATCACCCACTCGGCCCCGGCCCTCGACGTCGCGCTCGACTTCATCGACAGAGCAGGGGCTGAGAGTCGCTGAGGGCGCCACCAGGCTCCAATCGGAGCCGGTGGCCGCCGCCACTCCCGGCCCGGACGGTAGATCCGGGGGCGGGCGTGCGCAAGGGGGGATTGCGGACGGAGGCGATCGGGCACAGCTCTACTCTCGGCACATGCACGATCCCCTGCGGGTGGCGGTGACGGGGGCCGCCGGTCAGATCGGGTACAGCCTTCTCTTTCGGATCGCGACAGGCGACATGCTCGGGCCCGAGCAGCCGGTGATACTGCAGTTGCTCGAGATAACTCCGGCCCTAGGCGCCCTGCGGGGAGTCGTAATGGAGCTGGAGGACTGCTCCTCGTCCCTCCTGGCGGGAGTGGTCGAGACCGACCAGCCCGAGGTCGCCTTCGGTGATGCCGACATCGCAATGCTGGTCGGGGCGATGCCGCGCAAGGCCGGCATGGAGCGCTCCGACCTTCTCACCGCCAACGGCGCCATCTTCTCGACGCAGGGCCGTGCCCTAGCTTCCTCGGCACGTACGGATGTCAAGGTGGTAGTGGTCGGGAACCCGGCCAACACGAACGCGCTGATCGCCGCCGCCAACGCCTCGGGCCTGGACCCGAGCCGGATCACGGCCATGACCCGCCTCGATCACAACCGGGCCAAAGCCAGGCTGGCCAAGCAAGTCGGGGTAGGCGTGGAGTCGATCACGTGCATGACGATCTGGGGCAACCACTCCTCGACCCAATATCCCGACCTCACTCATTGCCTCGTCGACGGGGCCCCGGCGCTGGACGCGGTCAATGACCCCACCTGGGTCGAAGACGAATTCATCCCTGACGTCGCCAGACGCGGGGCCGCCATCATCGATGCGCGAGGCCTGTCGTCCGCGGCCTCGGCCGCCAATGCCGCCGTCGAGCACATCCGCGACTGGGTGTTCGGCACCCCTGAGGGTGACTGGGTATCGATGGCCGTCGTCTCCGACGGCTCATACGACGTGGCCGAGGGGCTGGTCTCGTCGTTCCCCTGCACCTGTGAGGAGGGCATCTGGAGAATCGTGCCCGATCTGGAGGTCGACGGCTTCTCTCGGGCGCGCATCGACGCATCCGTGGCAGAGCTGGAAGACGAGCGGGCCGCGGTCAGGGAACTGGGGTTACTGCCTCAGTAGCTGACGTCGAGATCACGGACGGCGTTGGCCCATTGCTGGATCGCCGTCTGATGCATCATCAGTTTCGCCAGGTTGCCAGACAGTTTCAGCTTCCCGGTCATGAAGGCCGTCTGTGTGTTGAGGTCACCCTTGGAGATGGCCATGGCCGTCTCATAGGTCTGTCCGACGGTGACGTCAGCCGGGTCGATCTTGCCCAGCGCCAGCTCGGCGGAGCCGCCACCAGTGCGGAGGTAGTAGGAGACGTCGCCTTCCGGCGCCTCGGTGGTCTCGAACTGGATGCCCAGGTCGGCAGATCCGATCGCGCCGAGAAAACCCTGGTGGGCATTGAGGGCATCGTTCACTGCTTGTGCCCACTCGGAAGACAGGAACCTGACGGCCATCGACATCCTTCTGGTCGGCGCGGCGAGAGTAGCAGCGCGCCTTCGGTCCTCTCCGGGCCCTCAGACCGGGGTGAGGGCGGCGACGACGCGCTTGGATTCCTTGGAGGGGAGTGCGACCAACGGCAGCCTCGGCACCCCGGGCCGCATCCCCGCCGAGCGGGCAGCTGCTTTCACCCCTGGCACTCCGTATGCCTCCACGACCGAAGTCAGCCTTACGAGATCGGCTTGGAGCTTGGGGGAGTCGGACGAGCGGCGGCGGGCTGCCTCCACCGTCCGCAGTACCCTGCGAGGCGCATAGTTGGTGGAGGCGGTGATGGCCCCCCGTGCCCCCCCTTCAATGGCCAGGGTGATGGCGGCGCTCGCGCCGGAATAGAGGTGGAAATCGGGACCGGCTGCGGCCGCCATCGCCTGGAAACGGACCGGGTGTCCGCCGGAATCCTTTATCCCTGCCACGTTCGGGTGCTCGGCAACTCTCAGCACGCTCTCGAGTGGAAGCTCGTAGGCGGTCACCGCCGGAACCGTGTAGATCCAGATGGGCAGGGGCGAAGCCTCCGCCAACCCCAGGTAGAAGTCCTCGACCATGCGGTGGCGGTTGCGGGCCAGGGTGGTCGGGGTGATCACCAGAGCGCCGTCGGCACCGCCAAACCTAGCCTCCTTCACCATCGCCATCGCTTGCCTGGTGGTCTCGGCCGCCACCCCGCAGAGCAGGAAAGCTTTGGAGCCGAGCTCGGACCTGGCCGCCTCGAGGAGTTGCCGCCGCTCTCCTGGCTCGAGATAGGGGCCCTCGCCGGTGGACCCCGCGATCAGGTACCCGCGTACTCCCGCATCCCAGAGGGTACGGAGGTTGTGGCGGTGGTCGGAGAGCCGGATCTCCCCCGACCGGTCGAACGGCGTGACCAGCGCCGGCATGACGGTCGGAGGAATCATGGGAAGTACAAAGTACCAAGTACCAAGTACCAAGTACTCAGACTGGAATGTCGGTCATCGGTGTCAGGATCAATGGCTGCGTGCCATCGCCGCGCCCCGTAGGTTTCACGACTGGGCAAGAGGCCGTCGATCACCCTTGCCTGACCGACCGAGGTTCCAGCCTTTGTACTCTGTACTAAGTACTAAGTACTGGTCTTCCTAGAAGTTCGGTACGGCGGGCTCGAGGTGCATGACAGCTCGCTCGCTCCAGCGGGAGGTTCCCCTCCAGAAGGCGAAGCCTGTCTTCCAGGCGTGGTCGTAGGTGATCTGCACCCCGATCCATGCCCGGGTGGACCCGTCGTTGTCCCTCGAGGACGGCGGGTAGTTGTTTGAGATCCGGAACCAGGCGCCGTTGCAGACCAGGCTCACGTCGCTCGGCTGGCCGGGCCGGTACCGGCTCGACCTCCCGACCGTGCCGCTGGTGTCGCTCTCGTAGATCCAGAGCTCGACCACTTTGTTGCCGCTGATCGCCTGGAGGGCGCCGGCGGCCGCCTCGATGATGAAGCAGTCGGCGTTGGTGTCCCGGCCGGCTGAGGAGGCGACGCGGGCTGCCTCCCTGGCGGAGGTGGAAACACTGATCGAGTCGCGAAAGGCCATGCCCCACTCGAAGCCGCCGATGGCGATCAGCATCAGCAGCCCGAATACCGCTGCCATCTCCACCAAGGCCGCGCCGCGATCGGAGTCTCCGAACCGCCTCATGGCGCGTTGGTGGTCAGGCGGACGGGATTGCCGATGACGCGGGCGGTCCAGACCGTGCGGTCATGGGGCTCGCTCAGCTGGATCTGCATCTTGAACCAGCAGTTTGTGCTGCATGTGTAAGGGTCGCCGATGTCGATCGTGGCCGTGATCCAGTGGCCGTTGTAGAGGGCGCCGCTGCTGCTGGAGGTCCGGATCGAGCAAGGGCCGGTGCCGCCGTTGCCGTTGGTGGCGCTCCAGGTGCAGTTGGCGACGCTGCCGTCGGGCCGGAGCACCGTCATCCAGGCCTCCTCGTCGTCCTCACCCGGGTCGAAAAACCTCAGCTCGAGGAACTGGCCCTCGTAGTCCTGGTCCACCTCGGCGATGTTGACGAGGGCAGTCCGGCTGGGCTGGTTGGTGAAGATCGACATGTCGTTCACCCCGTAGACCCTGGGCTTGGGCCCAGAGCCAGAGTCGGCCCTGACCGAGTACTGGTTGGTCCCTCCCAGGTTGCCCGAGCTCTGCACGTGCAGGAAGTAGAGGCCCGGGGTCAGGCTGCCTGAGAACGAGCAGAGCCGCTGCCAGCTGTTCCTCCAGCTCGTGTTCGACGAATTGGTAGGGATGTTCCAGGTCGCGCATTGCGAGGTGTTGACCGGGTTGTTGGTGGGGTCCAGCGGCGTGTTGTCGACGTTGCGGAACTCGTACCGGGTGTTGGTCCCGCCGTTGGTGTCCTGCTGGTGGTCGCCGGTCTGGGTGTCGAAGTCACCGCGTTCATAGAAGCCGGCGTCGTAGACATCGACCGTCAGCCCGGTGGTTCCCGGGAAGACCTCGACCGCGTAGTAGTAGCCGTCATAGCCACCCGGCCCACGCTGGTACTCGGAGTTGGAGACGCAGGGGCTGATGGTGACGCACTGGGTGGCGAAGGCATCGCCGTTGAGCTTGGTGGTGCCCGGGCCGGAGATCGCTCCCCAGAAGTTGGGATCGGGGCAGCCGGAGGTGCCGACCGGCTCACCGAAGCAGTTGTTGGGGCTCCCCATCGGGACCGGCTTCACCCATTCGGCGGTGGACCGCCTGGTCACCCGCATCTGGTTGATCCCGAAGACGCGCAGGAAGAAGGTCCTCACGCTGACGGTGAGATCGACTTGGAGGCTGTTGTCGTCCAGGGCTTTCAACATCATGCAGGTGTTGGTGCCGCCACACGACGGGGGAGTGTCCCACTGCACCGCCGAGACCGGGAAGCCGTTGGCCGACGAGGCGCCGGTGGCGTCGGTCTGGGCGATGCCGGTGAAGCCGGGGAGGCTGATCACACCGGCCAGGGCGGCGGCGTCTGTTGCCTTCTGCACACGGTTGGTGCTGAGGAGGAGCCAGCCCAGGTCGGTTCCGAGGGCGGCTGCCCCGAGCAGCGCCACCAGGGCTCCAGCCACCCAGATGAGGACCGCCCCCTTCTCCTTGGCCCGGATCATGTCGCGAAGGTGCTTCATCACTCGTACGCCTCCGGCTCGAGTCGGGTGATGCTGTCCTCATTGATCGTGAAAAAGCCCCGGAAAGGCGGGAAGCCCGTGATCCAGTCATGCCGCATCAGGATGCGAACACCCAGGATGTCGAGCGGCCTGGTTCCCACCAGCGTCTGGCGGCTGGTCGGGCTCCAACCGATGGTCGACGACCAGTGGCCGCAATTCTGAGGGTTGGTGCCGGTGAACCGGTAGGTGTTGGTGGCCCCTTGCCGACCCTGAGAGTCGGCCTTGAACACCTGGAGCTCGTTCATCCGCTGGAACTGCGCTCCGGTGAGGCCGGCGGCGACGGTCTTGATGATCTCGCAGTCGGCCTGGGCGTCGTCTCCCATGAACGAGCCGACTCTGGCGCCGTCCCTGGTGACGTAGGAGACGGTCAGGTAGTCGTAGAAGGCGATGCCGATCTCGAAGATCCCGACCAGGATGAGGATGAGGATCGGGGCGACCAGCGCCATTTCGACCATGGCTGCGCCCTTGGACGCTTCCCTGGAAGTGTCAGCCCCCCGTCTCTTCGCCCCCCTTAGGGCCCCAAAGCCCATCGCCCGCTCCCGTCAGTAATCAGCCGACTCCCATGCCGACTCGCCCGAGGTTAATTGTGGACAAGTTCTAGCGGCCAGGGCGATAGGCCGCCAGGGGGATTTTTGTTAGGCGCCGACGGATGGTTCCAGGTGCATGACCGCCCTTTCGGCCCACTGGACGGTCCCGTTCCACCACATGAAGCCGGTGTGCCAGCGGTGGTCATAGAGGATCTGCACGCCGAGCCAATCCCGGGTTGCCCCGTCATTGTCCCTCGAGGTCTCCGCCCAGTTCTGGCTGATGGGGAACCAGGTGCCACAGCGCAGCGATGCCGGGTTGTCGGTGGGGAGGGCGGGCCGGTAGACGTTGCGGGCGGTGCTGACCGTCCCGGCCGTATCGGTGCGGTAGATCCAAAGCTGCGCCACCTGGTTGCCCGAGATCGCCTGAAGTGCCCCGGCGGCCGCCTCCAGGATCCGGCAGTCGGCCTGGGCGTTGTCACCGGCGGAAGAGCCGACTCTGGCCCCTTCCCTGGCTGCGGAGTTGACGCTGACCGAGTCGCGAAAGCCCATGCCCCACTCGAATGCCCCGATGGCCATCATCAGCAGGAAGGCGAAGACCATGGCGAACTCGACCAGGGCCGCCCCCCGCTCGTGTTGATGAGTTTCCGTCATGGCTCGTTCTCGGTGAGGCGCACGGGATTGCCGATGACCCGCACCTCCCAGACCGTGCGGTCATGGGGCTGGCTCAGCTGGATCTGCATCTTCCACCAGCAGTTGGTGGAGCAGGTGTAGGTGTCGGGGATGTCGACCACCGCTGTAATCCATTGGCCGTTGAAGAGCGGGCCAGAGGAGTTGGAGGTCTGGATCGAGCATGAACCTGATCCGGAGGCGGTAACGCTCCCGCTCTCATTGGTAGCGGTCCAGTCGCAGTTGGGGGTGGTGCCGTCAGGTCGTTTGACGGTCATCCAGGCCGGCTGGTCGTCCTCCCCTGGGTCGTAGAACTTCAGCTCGAGCTTCTTGCCGGCGTGGACCTGCGCCACCTCCGCCAGGTAGAGGTCTGCCGTCGAAGATGGCTGGTTCGTGAAGATCGAGATGTCGTTGATCCCATACAGGCGGGGGGCCGGCCCGGAGCTGGTCGTGGCCCTTACCGAGTACTGGTTGGTGCCGCCGATGTTGCCGCTGGTCCAGACCCTGAGCACGTACACCCCCGGTGTCAACGAGCCCCCCAGGCTGCAGAGAGTCCGCCACTGGTTCTTGTATGTGGAGGCCCCGGAGTTGCTGCCGATGGTCCAGCCGCAGCCGGCAACCGGCGGGTTGTCGGTCGGGTCGAGCGGAGTCACGTCGACGTTGTAGAACTGGTACAAGGTGTCGGTTCCGCCGTTCCGGTCCTGCTCACGGTCGCCTGTCTCGACGTTGAAGTCTCCCCGTTCATAGAAACCGGCGTCATAGATCTGGACAGAGAGCCCGGTGGTGCCAGGGAAAACCTCGACCGCGTAGTAGTAGCCGGCCGGCCGGTACTGAGAGTTGGTGGGTGAGCACGACGAGCTGGTGGCGGTGACACACCTGGTGGCGTAAGCGTCCCCGTTGGTCTTGGAGGTGAACGGGCCGGAGATCGCCCCCCACAGGTTGGGGTCGGGACAGCCCGAAACCCCCACCGGCTTGCCGAAGCAGTTGTTGGGGCTGCCGAGCGGGACCGGCTTGATGTACTCGGCTGTGGAGCGGCGGGTGATGTCGAAACCGTTGATCCCCAACGCTCGTAGGAAGAAGGTCTGCACCCGGGTGGAGAGGTCGACCTGGAGGCGGTTGTCGTCGAGTTGGGTCAGACCGATGGAGGTGCTGCCGCCGATCGGGAACCCGTTGGCGGAGGCGGCGCCGGAGGCGTCGGACTGGGCCTGGGTCATGAAGCCGGGGAGGTTGACCACGCCGGCCAGGGCGGCGGCGTCGGCCGCCTTCTGCAGCCGGCTGGTGCTGAGCAGCAGCCATCCGAGGTCGGTGGCGAACGCCGCCATCCCCATGAGGACCGTGAGCATCCCCGCCACCCAGAGGAGAACGGCGCCCCGATCCTTCCGGTTCCCACCTTCAGGGCGCCGCTCTCGTTCGCCGATCCCCCAGGTCCCTTCTCGCTCGAGTCTCATTCGTAGGCCTCCGGCTCCATCCGGGTGATGGTCTCTTCGTTGATCGTGAAAGACCCACTGAAGGGCGGGAACCCCGTGACCCAGTCGTGACGGAGGACCACCCTCACTCCGAGGATGTCGAGCGGATCCGTGCCGACCACGACCTGCCGGTCAGTTTCCGGCCAGGTGACAACGCTCGTCCAGTTGTCGCAGTCCTGGGGATCACCTGTGTTGTATGTGTAAGTGTTGGTGTCGCCCGTCACCTGATTGCCGCTGGCATCGGCCCGGAACACCTCCAGGCGGTTGAGGCGGCTGAGCTGTCGGCCGGTGAGCCCAAGCGCCACCGACTGGACGACGGCGCAGTCGGCTCCGATGTCGTCTCCCAGAAAGGCTCCTATGCGTGCCCCCTCTCGGGCGACGTACGAGACGGTCAGATAGTCCTGAAAGGCGATGCCGGTCTCCATGATGCCGATGAGGGTGAGCATCAAGACCGGGAGGACCAGCGCCATCTCCACGATGGAGGCGCCGCGCTGACGGTGCCGATGAGATCGCCGAATATCCCCCTTGGATGGACCGGGCATCCTGACTCTCCGCTTGGTAACTCCAAGCCAGCGTCGGAGCGCCCATCTCCCCTGGCGTGTCGATAGGATAAGACCACCACTGAGAGTGGTCAACTGGAGGATTGTCGGGTGGCTAGTCCTCGGGAATCAGCCCGGTGGTCGCTGCCTCGTCGATCGTCACCACACCGGCGAATGGCGGCACCCCCGACGCGAATCCGTGATCCAGCACGACTCTCACCCCGACCTGGTCGAGTGGGCCGTCTCCCGCGACGGCGTGGCGCACGCTGGGCGACCAAGCCACGATCGATTCCCAGCTCGAGCAGACCACCGGATCACCGAACCGATAGTGATAGACGTTGGTGGCGGTCGAGACCTGGGCTCCGCTCTTGTTTCCCCTGAAAACCTCGATGCGATCGAGGGATTCGACGCCGGCGGAGCCGAGCGATGAGACCACCGCCGCCACCGCGGCGCAGTCCGCCGAGATCGAGCGCCCTGCCGCCGCGGCCGCTCCTGCCCCTGCCCGGGTGGCGGCGCTGACGGCCAGATAGTCCCGAATCACCAGGCCTCCTTCGACGAATCCGAGCCCGATGAGGATGAAGAAGGGAAGCAGCAGGGCAAGCTGAACCGGGGACGCGCCCGAGTGGAGGCCGCGCTGCGGATTTGGAGTCGCCCTGATGGGCCGCAGGTTCCACCACTCTGGGTGGTCATCCCAGGCACAACGGCAAGCTACGCCGCCTGACTAGCCCCTCGCGAAGGTCTCAGGTCTCACGTCCCACGGTCTCGACGGTCTCGACGGTCTCGAGGTCTCACAGTGACCGTGCGACTGTGCGACTGTGCGAACGTGTGACCGTGCGACCGTGTGACAGTCTCAGGGGACCAGGTGGATCGGGTTGCCGATCATGTACGCGCGCCAGGTGGTGGTGTCATTGACATCACCCGGGAAGACGTAGTTGATCTTCCACCAGCAGGTCGAGCATGAATAGCTGGTCGGCAGGTCGGCTTCGAGCTTCACCCACTTGCCGTTGTAGTCGTTGCTCCCGCCATTGTTGAAGGCCTGGAAGCTGCATGGAGTGACGGTGCCGCGCAGGTTCCACCCAACCGTGTTGTCGTCCCGGACGTACTGGCGGCAGGAGGGGAAGACGGTCCCATCGGGCTGCAGCAGTTGGATGTTGCCTGCAGTGCCGACATCGCCCGGGTCGTAGAGCTCGGCAACGAATGTCTTGCCCTGATAGAAGCTCGGGACCTCGGCCAGATAGAACTGGGTGTTGGTGCCGGTGGCGTTGTTGAACAGGGAGAAGTCACCCAATCCGAAGAGCTCGGCGCTGCTGGGGCTGATGCGCAGCGAGTAGCGGTTGAGGCCGTCATCACCGGTTCCGCTGCCGTCCATGACCACTTGCAGCACGTAGATCGAGCCGGACGATGCACCGCTGATGGTGCACGCCGTCAGCCAGCCGTTGATCCCGGTCCAGTTGGCGGCGTTGAACGGAGGGTTGTCATCCGGGTTGATCTGCGCCACCGGGTCATAAGTGGTCGAGCAGAGGGGCGGGCCGTTGTCGGAAAGGTCGGTGGGAGTGGCATCGGGGGCATAGACCCGGAAGGTCGTGCGCGGCCCCGGGCAAGATGCGGCGGGCGAGCAGAAGTCGTTGTGGTCACCCGTGCGCTGGGCGTCGCCATTGGCCACTCCGCCCTGCTCGTTGCGGAATTGGGGGTCGAGCACCTGGACGCTGAAGCTGGAGCCGCTGGGAATGATCCCGTAGAGGTAGCCGGTATCCCGCCACTGCGGGTTCTGGGCGCATGAGCTGTTGCCGCTGCCGGCGCCGTCGTTGCATCGCGACGAGTAGGCATCGCCCATCCTGGTGTCGGTGTGCATCCCATGGATGTTCGCCCAGAAGTTGCCTGCGCACGAAGCGCTGGACGAGTAACAAGTCGGGTCGTTGCCGAAGCTGTTGCTGGGGCTTCCGAGCTTCAGTGGTGGCACGAACTCGGCAACCGCGGTGCGGGTGATCAGCTGAGAGTTGATCCCGAACACCTTGAGGAAGAAGGTCGGCACTCGGGCGGTGATCGTCACCTGCACCTGGTTGGCCTTGCCGGTGACTGCTGCCGGTACCACCTGGGGATAGTTGGGCCCGGCGGGCTGATCTGTGTAGCCGTTGCTGGTGGATACCTCCCAGGCGGCGTTCTCTACTTGAGGCCAGGTCTCCTGGACATACACGACTCCGGCCAGGGCGGAGGCGTCCGCTGCTCGTTGGATCCTCGAGGCGTTGAGGTAGAACCAGGCGAGGTCGGTGGCGAAGGCCGCCATGCCGAGCAAGAGGATGATCGCCATCGCCACCAGCGGGAGGGCGGCGCCCCGCTCCATCGTTTCTTTGGGCTCGAGGTCGGTGAGTTCGAAGTTCTCCACGGCTAGAAGTCCTTGGTATTCGGTTGGATTCGCATGATCGCCCTCTCCGACCAGTCGACCGTCGGCATCGGGAAGAGCCCGGTGATCCCGTTGTGGCGGAAGTCGACGCGCACGCCCAAGTTCTGGAGCGAGCCCAACTGGGTGGAGCGGCTCGAAGGAGCCCACGGGCATCCGTTGCTGCAGACCAGGCCGGTCGGGCCCGAGCTCGAGCAGTTGAGCCCGCCGCTGCCGGGCACATAGCGGTTGAGGGTTGAGCTGGCGTTGGCCACTCCGCCGCTGGCGTTGGCCTCGTAGACCCAGACCTCCCGCAGAGAGCCATACGGCATCGAGCAAGCGGCCTGCTCCACACCGCGCAGGATGAGGTCGTCGGCATCCTCGGTCCCGCTGTCGTAATCGGCGGCCGAGGCGCCGATCCTGGCGCCTTCACGGGCCGAGCTGCTGACGGCCATGAAGTCGAGGACCAGGAAGCCGATCTCGGACAGGCCGATTGCGAGCAGGATCAGGAAGGGGAGCACCAGGCCGACCTCGACGAGGGCTGCCCCCTTCTCCTGCTCCTTGCTGGGCAGCCTCACTCGAACACCTGGGGCTCGATCTGGTGGGTCACGCCCACAGTGAAGGTGCTCGTGCTGAAGAACAACCGGGTCAACCACTTGTGGTCGTAGCTCACCTGCACGTTGATCCGATCGGTGAAGGGAGCGGAGACGTCGCGAGTGACCGGGTTCCAGCTTGGCACCTGGTAGATCGGCCCGGGGAAGGCGGGATCCGGGCAGGGCTCCCAGTCACAGCAGTTGCCGCCGGAGCAACCGGTGCCAGGACGGTATGTGTAAGTGGTGCTGGCGCCGCCGTCGGGATCGCTGATCGCGACCCGCACCTGATCGGTGCCGCCAACGCCTCCGACTGCCAGCGAGTTCTGAACCCCGCGCAGAATGAGGATGTCGGCCCGCTGGTCGTTGCCGAAGACCGAGCCGGCGCGGGCGCCGTCGCGGGCACCGGAGCTGACCGTCAGGTAGTCCTTGAAGGCCATTCCAAGCTCGATGACCGCGAAGAGGGCCAAGAAGAACATCGGCGCCACGAGCGCCATCTCGACCAGGGTGGCGCCTCGTTCGCGGCGCTTACGAAGGTTTGTCATGTCATCCCCGCCAATACGACTGAATCAATTGGTTATCGGCCTGAGACCGACCACAAATTGAGGGGGATTCGATTCGCTCTAAAGGGCTAGTCATCCCCCCCGGCATGGACCCGGGGGCGGCGGGAGAGCTTGGCTCCCACGTAGTCGCGGTTGAGCATCGCGATGAAATCCAATGAGATGGACTTGGGACAGGCTCGCTCGCACTCGCCATGGTTGGTGCAGGATCCGAACAGCTCCTCCATCTGCTCGACCATGGCCACAGTGCGGAGGTGGCGCTCGGCTTGGCCCTGCGGCAGCAGGTTCAGATGGGACGCCTTGGCGGCGGTGAACAGCTGGGCGGCCCCGTTAGGACATGCCGCCACACATGCCCCGCAACCGATGCAAGCTGCCGCATCGAAGGCGAGATCGGCGACCTGTTTGGGTACCGGAGTTAGGTTTGCCTCCGGGGCTGAGCCGGTGGAGACGGTGATGTAACCCCCGGCCGCGATGATCGAGTCGAAAGCCGAGCGGTCGACTACCAGGTCCCGGATCACAGGGAAGGCGGCGGCCCGCCACGGTTCGACCACGATCGTCTGTCCGTCCTCGAAGCTGCGCATGTGGAGCTGACAGGTGGCGGTGCCAAGCCGGCCGCCATGGGGCCGGCCGTCGATCATCACGCCGCAACTGCCGCAAATCCCCTCACGGCAGTCGTGATCGAAGGCGACCGGCTCCTCACCCTCTGCGCTCAGGCCCTCGTTCAGCAGGTCGAGGGTCTCGAGAAAGCTCATGTCGGAGGAGACGCCCTCGACCATATAGGCGGCGAAGCCGCCCGGGGCGTCGGCGTTGGCCTGCCTCCAGACCTGCAGCGTGAAGTTCATCGACTCTCTCCGATGGGGTCTCGAGTCTTGAGTCTCGAGTCGTGCGACCGTGCGACCGTGCGACCGTGCGACCGTGAGACCGCGCGAGTCACTTGTAGCTCCTCGCCGCCGGGTGCACGGACTCGAAGCTGAGCGGCTCCGGTGTCATCACCGGATCCGAGCCCTCGGCGTAGCCCCAGGCGGCAACGTAGGAGAAGTGCTCGTCGTCGCGGGCGGCCTCACCGTCTTGGGTTTGGTGCTCCTCGCGGAAATGGGCCCCACACGACTCCTCGCGGTCGAGGGCGTCGCGACACATCAGCATGGCGAGCTCGAAGTAATCGTCCACCCGGCCGGCTCGTTCGAGCGCCTGATTGAGCTCCTCATCGCCTCCCCCCACGGCCAGGTCGGAGCGGAACTCGGCATGCAGCCCTGGGATCTCCGCCATCGCCTTCTCGAGCCCGGCCCGATCGCGCGACATCCCGCAGTAGTCCCACATGATCCGGCCGAGCCGGCGGTGGAACCAGTCGACCGTGCGGGTCCCTCTGGCCTCGAGGTAGGCGGACGTGCGCCGGCCCACCTCCTCCTCCAGCACCGCAAAGGCGGGGTCGGATGACGGGACCGGCTGCTCCTTGAGCCGGGCGGCCAGATAGTCGCCGATGGTGTAAGGGAGGATGAAGTAGCCATCGGCCAGGCCTTGCATCAGGGCCGAGGCCCCAAGCCGGTTGGCGCCGTGATCGGAGAAGTTCGCTTCCCCGATCGCATAGAGCCCGGGGATGGTCGTCATCAGGTCGTAATCGACCCACAGCCCACCCATCGTGTAGTGGGGAGCGGGGTAGATCCGCATCGGGCTCCTGTAGGGATCCTCGTCAGTGATCCGCTGATACATCTCGAACAGGTTGCTGTAGCGCTCGGTGATGACCTCTTCCCCCAGCCGCCCGATGGCGTCGGCGAAGTCCAGGTACACGCCGTTGTGGAGCGGACCGACCCCGCGGCCCTGATCGACCATCCGCTTGGCTGCCCGGCTGGCCACGTCCCTAGGGACGAGGTTGCCGAAGGCGGGATAGCCGCGCTCCAGGTAGTAGTCCCGCTCCGGATCAGGGATGTCGGCCGGGGGACGATCGTCGCCCGCTCTGGCCGGGACCCAGATCCGGCCGTCGTTGCGAAGGGACTCCGACATCAGCGTGAGCTTGGATTGGTGCTCTCCCGCCTGGGGGATGCAGGTCGGATGAATCTGGGTGAAGGCGGGGTTGGCGAGCAGTGCCCCCCGCCGATGGGCCCTCCAGATGGCCGTGGCGTTGGAAGCCTTGGCGTTGGTCGAGAGGAAGTAGACGTTGGAATAGCCGCCGGTGGCGAGCACAACCGCATGAGCGCTGTGCGAGCGGACGGCCCCGGAGACGAGATCACGGGTGACGATGCCCGCCGCCTGACCGTCTTTGACCACCAGGTCGAGCATCTCACTGCGGGTGTGCAGGGTCACGGTCCCCGCCGCCACCTGCCGCATCAGTGCCTGGTAAGCCCCCAGCAACAGTTGCTGCCCTGTCTGGCCGCGGGCGTAGAAGGTGCGCGCCACCTGGGTGCCCCCGAACGAGCGGTTGTCGAGCAGGCCGCCGTACTCGCGGGCGAACGGCACCCCTTGAGCAGTGCACTGGTCGATGATGTCGACGGACACCTGGGCGAGGCGGTAGACGTTCGCCTCTCGGGATCGGAAGTCACCGCCTTTGATCGTGTCGTAGAACAGCCGGAAGATCGAGTCGCCGTCGCCGCGGTAGTTCTTGGCGGCGTTGATGCCTCCCTGTGCCGCGATCGAATGAGCCCGCCGGGGGCTGTCGTGATAGGTGAAGGCCTCGACCTGGTAGCCGAGCTCGCCGAGAGTTGCCGAGGCCGCCGCCCCGGCGAGACCAGTTCCCACCACGATCACCTTCAGCTTGCGCTTGTTGTTCGGGCTGACCAGGTGCAAGTCGAACTTGTGCTGGTCCCACTTGTCCTCGAGCGGCCCTGGTGGGACCTTGGCCGCGAGCTCGGCGCTCACTGGATCACCCCGAACTGGACGGCCACCGGCATCGCCACGTTGCCGGCCACGATCACGGCGGCAAACGCGATCGCGAACCAGCGCCGCCACGGGTTGAAACGGGGGTGGGCCACCCCCAGGCTCTGGAACATGGACCATGCCCCGTGGAATATGTGAATGCCGAGCAGCAGGTTGGCGATCACATAGAGGGCGGTGACCGCCGGCCGCGAGAAGCTGGCGACCATGTTGGCGTGGACCGAGCCCGCCTCCCAGTTGTCGGGGGCCATCGGCTGGATGCCCCATGTGAAGTCGGCCAGGTGGAACGCGATGAAGGCCAGGACGATGAACCCGCTCCACCTCATGGTGCGAGACGCGTAGTTGGCCACCAGGTATTGGCGGGGGCCCTGGTATTCGATCGGTCGCGCCCTTCGATTGACCAGAGTAAGGGTGATCGCGGCGTGGATGTGCACCGCAAAGGCTGCGATCAACACCAGCCGGATCCCCCACAGGACAACATGGCGGGGGAGAAGCGGATAGAGGAGTGAGCGCAGGGCCTCGGCGTACTGGTCTATCTCGAAGCCGCCCCCCGGCTCGGGCCCGAGGAAGATCTTGAGGTTGCCGATCATGTGGGCGAGGACGAACCCCAGCAGCGCCACTCCGGAGAGCGCCATCACCCACTTCTTGCCGACGGCGGAGCGGTAGAAATCGAGCAGGAACGAATGTGGCCGGCGCCTGATCTTCGTAGCGGTGGTCACGTTCTCCTGGGGTGCGGCGCCCTCATTATTGCCCAGCACCTTCGAGATACCAGTCACGGCGAGGGCCACCCCTCTTGACGGGAACGCGGCCCATCTGGCACAATCACAAGCGTGTAATTACACGCTTGTGAGGAGGGCGTGGGATGAGGGGAAAGCTGATCGAGGCTTTGGCCGAGGGGGATCTCTCTTGGCAGGACTATGCCAACTGCCGGGGAGCTGACGCCGACCTGTTCTTTCCAGAGCGAGGTGCGTCGACCCGCAAGGCGAAGGCGATATGCGCGGCATGTGACGTGAGGCAGGAGTGCCTGGATTACGCCATTGCCAGCGGAGAGAAGTTCGGGATCTGGGGCGGCATGTCCGAGCGCGAGCGCCGGCGGGTCCGCCGTCAGCGGATCATGGCGGGACGCCGAGCCGGCTGACCCTCGCGGGCGGTCGGCTCGGTTCAGAGGTACTGACCGGGGCTGTCCGGCTCGGGCCCGCCCGGGCCGAGCTGCCCGTGTTGCATTTGCGCCAGTTGAGCCTGGGCGGCCATCTGCTGGCTGAAGAGGCTGGCTTGGATCCCATGGAACAGGCCCTCCAACCATCCGATCAACTGCGCCTGGGCGATGCGCAGCTCGGCGGGGGTAGCGTCCTCTCGGTCCACCGGCACGAAGACCTCGTTGAACTCCTCGAGCAGGTCTGGTGAGAGGACGTCCCTGAGCTCGTCCTCGGACGCCTTCAGCACTTCTGCCAGGCGGGTGCGCCCCCCTTCGTCGAGTGGCATCTGCCTGACTTCCTCGAGCATGGCCCGCGTCATCGATGCGATTCGAATGAGCTTGGTGGGCGAACGGATGCCGCTCTGATCGGCGTCCGGCGGTGGCTCGGCCGGGGGCGTTTCGACCGCGTCTGGCTGCAATGGCTGAGTCATGGTTGCGCCGAGGGTACTCCTACCCTCGCCCCGTGACCCCGCGCCCTGGCTTGGCCGACGCCGAGCATTTGTTCTCGCGCCTTCGCAACCTCTATGGACATCTGGTCGCCGAGCGCACCCTTGGCGTCGAGGTCGACCTCGACGCCGTATCGGACCGCCGGCGCGAGTGGCGCCGAATCAAGGAGGAGCTGGGCGACTCGCTGCCGGCGGCCGACTCCCGCCTTCTCGATCTCATGAGCGCCACCCTGCGCGAGCTGGAGGACTGGCTTTCGTTGGGGGACGAGGACCCGGTCGTGGATCTCCGTCGCGACACCCTCTCGGCCTACACCGGTGTCGCCGCCGGTGTACCGCTTGGGGACGGGACGCTGGACCGCCTCTCGATCTTCGAACTGCTCGAGACCGCGAGCGATGAGCCCGCGCGGCGCGATGCCTTCATGGCCATGGCTCCGATCTGGGAGGCGGTCGACGGCGACGGTGGTGACGACAGCCCTTATCGAAGGCTGTTGCCGGCGAGCGCATCCTCGTGGGGTGTGAGCGGGTTTCCTTTGCACCTCGGGGCCGCGCATCTCGGTGTCGACCCCGCCCGGATCGAAGCCGACTTGGTCGACATTCTGAGGGCATTCCGACGATTGATGCCTGGGAGGACGATCGAGCCATGGGACTTTCGCTTCCTGTGCGGTGCCGCGGAGCGGGAAGTGGAGGTCCCGCTGGCATCCCTGCAGGAGCACAACGACCGGCACCTGGCCTCGCTGGGCGCCCCGGGGCGGCCGGAGGTTCGCTATCACATCATGCCGGAGCCCGAGCGCGCCCCTCTGGCCTTGGCCTTCACCCTGGCAGAGAGCATCGGTTGGGAGGAGGCCGGCGAATGGCATCCCGCGGCACCGGTGGTGTTCGCTTGGTATGCGACCGGAGGCCTTGGGCACCTGTCGGAGCTCGTGCACGAGTCGGGGCATGCCCTCCACTACCTGGCCACCAGGGCCAGGCCCGCCGAGTTCGACTGGCCACTCGAGGCCCTTCCTTTCGTCGAGGCGGTCGGTGAGCTGCTCGGCTGGAATGTCTCGGAGCCCACCTTCGTGGCGGCCACCTTCGGGGCATCGATCTCCGACGAAGAGGCGCGTCTCTACCGATACGGGCCTCTGATGCTCGACGTGCTTTGGACACTGTTCGAGGTCGAGCTCCACCGCCACCCCGATCGGCGTCCCAACGATGTGTGGGCCCAGCTCTCAGAGGATCATCTCGGGGTGGCCGGGCATCCCGAGTGGTCCTGGTGGGCGGTGCGGGGACAATTGATCGAGAGCCCTGGCTATCTGTCCAACTACGCCCTGGGGGGAATCGTGGTGGCCGCCCTGAGGGAGCGGATGGCGACGAAGCGTCCGCAATGGTGGCTCGGGGACCCCTCCTGGTACGCGTACGCATCAGAGCACCTGCTCCGGTTCGGGGCCACCGGTTCGAGCTCCGACATCATCGAGGGCTTCCTGGGCGAGCCCCTCACCACCCGCGCAATCCTGTCCGACCTCGAGGGCTAGATGACGACCCTCTTCCGGCAGCCGCCTCGGCTTTCGTATGATCGAACGGTTGTGAGCGGAGGACGGCCGGATGGAAGGTGAAGACCTTCCTCCCATCCTGGATGCGGCCCAAGTGGCTGAGCTGCTGGGGATGAATGTGCAAATGGTCAGGCGGTATGCCCGCGAGGGGCGTTTGCCCGCCTATCGATTGCCAGGAGGCCGGACCTTCCGGTTCTTCCGGGACGAGATCTTCGACTTCGTCCGTTCCCACCCGGCGGCGCGGGAGGGCGATGAGGTCAGTACCCGCTGGGAAGGCGAGGCCTGAGCACCAGCTCGGTCAATTCGATGGGGAAGACGTGGGCGGTCCCGTCGGCGTCGGTCACTTCGACGTGGTCGGCCGCGACTACCGCGATCACTCCGCCGATCTCCTTTCCGGCCGCCAGCAGGATGGCCGACTCGCCGTTCTGCTCGAGCTCGGCCAGCCGGGCCCGCCATGTCTCTGCCGCCGGTTTCAACGAGGTGCCGCCGGAACGACGCCGCCAAACGGTGATGATCACCTTGGGCAGTCTCGCCTCGACGACTCCGGACTCGGTCTCCACCACCAGGTAGTCGGAGCCGACGGCGGTGATGGTGCCGCGATGGGTGCGGCCGGAGGCCTCGACGGTGACGTCGTCGCCACGGTTCATGGAACGCCGGGCGACCTCGGCCAGGTCCCATTGCCGGCGCCTCCCGAGCTCGGTCAGCCGCTCGTTCTCCTCGGCCTCTGCCCTGATCTCGCCACCGACTGCCTCACGCAATTCGCGCTGAATGTCGTCGAAGTCACCCATTGGGCTTTCTTTCGCGGTTCCCGACCCGGCATGGTCCCGACCCGTAGGTTCGAGGACCGGGAGTGGTAGCCAAGGCTATCTCGGGAGCGGGGGCTCCGACAGCAGCGCCTATCCGCAGGCGAAGCGTATTTGCGCGGTTCTCTGGCGCCCACTGGCTGATGCTTGGAGCCGGGCTCGCCGCCCTGCTGGCGAATCTGGCGTTCCTGCGGCAAGCCGACAGCTCGGTGCAGGTTGCGGTGGCTTCCCGTCCTCTCACTGCCGGCACGGCCGTCTCTGCTGCCGACTTTTCCGCGGTTGCGCTCAATGCCGACGCCACGATCCTGGACGGTTTGATCCGATGGGACCAGCGCACCTCGACGACTGGGATGGTGACGGCTCGCTCTATCTCGGCAGGCGACCTCGTCTCCCACAGTGACCTTCTCACGGCGGCTGCACCGAACGGGCTGAAGGCCATGAGTATTCCGATCGAGCCCGCCCATGCCGCCGGTGGTCAGATCATCCCTGGCGATCGGGTCGACGTGATCGGCGTCCAGGACGGCATCGCCAGCTTCCTGGTCACCGACGCCGAGGTGCTCCAAATATCTGCCGGCTCCAGCGGTGGGCTCGGAGGTGTCGGGTCCTCCTACCTGGTGGTGGCAGTCGACAATGCCTCGTCCCTTCGCCTGGCCGAGGCCATCGCGGCCGGGACCGTCGAGGTGATCCGCTCCACCGGGTCCAACAGCGAGGGGGCGAGCGGATGAGCGATGTCGAACTGGCGCTGGCAGCATCCTCACGCATCTGGTCCGAGCGGCTTCATCGGTTTCTGATCGATCACGGCGGGGCTCGGGTGCGAACCCAGGTGATCTCGGGCGACGACGCCCTTGCCGAGGTGTATCACGTGCTGGTCATCGACGACATCTGTTCGTTTCTGACGCCGCGGCTGGTCGACGAGGTGCAGGGACGGGGCCGGTTCGTGTTGGGCGTATACGAGAGCATCGAGGCCGCACCTGCTCGCAATCGGCTTCTCGGAATGGGAGTCGATGGCGTCATCGAGGCCGAGGCGGAGCCAGAGGACTTTCTGGAGGTGGTTGCTCGGTTTGCGGTCCCTCTCAATGGCACGGGCTCGCCCACCAAGGTGCCGTCGCGGGTCTCTGCAGGTGTGGTCATCGCCGTCGGCTCGCCTCCAGGAGGTTGTGGTGCCAGCGAGGTGGCCATCGCTATCGGCTCCAGACTCGCCGAGCAGCACGGCCCGACAGTGGTGGTTGATGTCGACGAGGTGGCCCCATCGATCGCTCAGCGCCTGGGCCTCGGGCGTCATCCGAACCTTCGCACCGCCATCGATGTCGTAGAGCATCAAAGCGGCAGCCTGCGTTCGTGCTTGCAGCAGGTGGAGAGAATGGACGTGCTGGCAGGTCTGGCCGGCCCTGCGGATTGGCGCGAGGTCCGACCGTCCGAGCTGATGGCGGTGGTTGATCGCCTGCACGGCTCCGGGGCCCGCTACTTGGTGGCCAACGTAGGCTCCCAACTGGAGGGAGCAGACAGAGGCCGTCACGCTCTCAGCAGAGCCGTCATCGGAAGATCCGATCTCCTGGTCGCGGTCTGCCTGGCCCACCCGGTTGCGATTTCGCGGGTCATCGGCTGGGCGGAGACCGTCACCTCGGTCCGGCCCGACCTCCCGATGCAATTCGTCGTGAACCGGGCACCTGCTTCACGGCATCGGCAGTCTGAGATCGAGGCCGAGTTGGCCAGAGCCCATCGCGGGGCGGGAGTCTTCTTCCTGCCGGACGACTCGCTGGTCACCGAGGCGGCCTGGTCGGGTGTGGCGGTCAGGCGAGGTCCGTTCCGCCGAGCCACCTCGAAGCTGACCGATCGAATGGTGGCGGCGTGACCAGCGCGCTCGAGCGAGTCGACGCCTACGAGGAGATAAGGCGCCGTTCACTGCAACTGGTGGAGAGGAGCGGCATCGATCCGGGCCGCGATCGTGAGACAGCGCGGACGATGGTCAGCGGCGCCGTTGACGATTACCAGCGACGCGCCCAACTGGGGCTCGGCAAAGTGTTGCACGACCCCGAGGGGATGGTTGATCGCGTCCTTCAGTCGGTAGCCGACTTCGGGCCGCTCACCGGTCTCTTGGCTCGTCCTGACATCGAGGAGATCTTCCTCGAGGGCAGCACGGTTTCCTTCCTCGACTCGTCGGGCCACTTGCGCCGCCTGGATTCGCCGACTTCTGAAGCGGAGAACCGCCAGACGGTCGACCGGCTGTTGGCGGACACCGACCGCCGGCTCGACGCGTCGAGCCCGATCGCACAGGCCCGGGTGCTGGAGGGCACCTCCAGGCTCACGGCGGTCATTCCCCCAGTCTCAGATCGGTTGTCGGCGACTATTCGCCGTTATGCGCTGCGGCGGGAGTCACTCGACTCTTTGGTGGCGCTCGACTCGCTCACCCCGAGCGCCGCATCGTTCCTAGATCTGACGATGCGGGTCACTTCGTCGTTGATCGTGTCGGGCCCGCCCGGTGCCGGAAAGACTTCTCTGTTGGCAGCCCTCATTCACGCCATTCCTCCCCGTCAGTGTGTGCGTTGCTGCGAGGAGGTCCGCGAGCTCCACGTGCCCCTTGTGCATGGCTCCTATTACGAGGCTCGCCCCCCGGGTATGGACGGCGCGGGCGCCGTCGACCTTCGCCAGCTCGTGAAGGTCGTCTTGGCCATGCGGCCGGATCGCATCGTGGTCGGAGAGGTCCGAGGCGCCGAGGCGTTCGAGCTGACCCGGGCAGTCAATGCAGGCTGCGGTTTCGCCTGCACGATTCACGCCAACTCGGCCGGGGAGGCTTTGGCCGCGCTGGTCAATGCCGCCTTGATGGCGGGAGAGAACGTGCCCGAGCCGGTGGTACGCAAGGTATTTGCTGGAGCAATCGACCTGGTGGTCCACCTGGATCGCGATTCCGGAGGCTCGGGCGCCCGTCCGGTCAGGCGCCAGGTGATGGAGATCCTCGCTCTCGCACCCTCACTGCACGACGACTTCACGGTCGAGTCGATCTTCACCCGCGAGCACATAGGCGCCCCGCTCGAGTGGACGGGTGCTCTCCCTCCACACGGATTGTGTCGGCGGATCGAGGCCGAGCTGGAAGAGGGAAGCCGCCTGGCGGATCTCCTGGGAGGAGGAGGAAGGCCATGATCGAGTTGGTCGCCGCGGTCGCCACCGGGCTGGTGGTTGCTCTCCTAGTGGGTTGGATCCTCGGAGCTCTACCGGTTGCCAAGGAGAGAGTTCGGGCACCAAGGACCAACTGGCAGGACCGGATCGGCGTAAGCGCGCTCCAATTCTGGGCGGTGTCGCTCGGTTGCGGGGCCTTGACGTTTCTGGTCGTCTGGCTTCTCTCCAACCTGGTCGTCGTGGCGGTTGTGCCTGCAGTGATTGTCTCGCTGCTTCCACGCGCGTGGTTCTCGCACCGGCTGGCCACCGACGTGGGGCTGATGCAGCAGGCCTGGCCAGACGCCTTGAGGGACCTCATGGCATCCGTGGCCGCGGGCATGTCGTTGTCGCGCGCCATCGAGCACCTGAGTCGATGGGGACCTCCGCCTATCAGGTCCGGGTTCGCCCGTTACCCGGTGCTGGTTCGCAACCTCGGCGTCGTTGGGGCGCTGCAGAGCATCCGCGACCAATTGGCCCATCCGACAAGTGACCGGGTCATCGAGGTCCTTATCGTGGCGCACGAACGCGGCGGAGCAGTGGTCCCTCAGATCCTGGGAGATCTGGCAGCGGCGACGACCAAGGACCTGCGGGCAGGCGAGGAGGCAGAAACTCTCGCCCTCGAGCAGAAGATCAACGCCAGAGTGGTTTTCATCATCCCTTGGGTCGTGCTGGTCCTCCTCACCATGAGGCCGGGCCCTTTCCGGGACTTCTACAGCCGCCCGGTAGGCATGTTGGTTGTGGCAGCGGGGGCACTCGCCAGCCTCGGCGGAATGTGGTGGGTATCCCGGCTGGGCCGAGCGCCCGTGGAGCCGCGGGTCTTCGGAGAGGTGACGTGACCTTCACACCGTTGACGCTGGCCGCGGCGATCTTGTCTGCCACATTTGCCATGGCCCTCGCCCGTGTGGTTTTCCCGGCCCCGGCCCGGCTGTCGACGCGGGTACGCCCTTACCTGACAGGCTCGGAGCCTGAGGGGGTTCCCATCGACGGCTCGGCCGCCTCGAGACGCATGGGGCCGGTGCGCCGAGTCCTGCTGCCTCCGATGGTTGCGCTTGTGTCGCTTATGGCGCGGTGGCGCAACGCCGAGCGCGATACCGCCCTTCGCCTGAGGCTGGAACAGGCCGGCTTCACGACCGAGGGAGATGCCGTTGCCGATTTCCGGCTTCGGCAGATGGGCTCGGCGCTGGCTGGCCTCTTCCTCGGCTACTTGCTTGCCGTCGCGCTTCACCTGACGGGACCGCAGTCCCTTGGTCTCGCTGCCGTCGGTGCGGTAGTAGGGGCAACCCGGCTTCGCTCCCGTTTGGATCGACAGCTCGAAGATCGCGTTGCGCGAATGCGCATCGAGATCTACACGATCGACCAGCTGCTCGCACTTCGAGTGCGCACAGGCGGCGGGGTCGTCAGCGCGGTACAGGATCTGTGCCGGCGGGCTAGCGGAGACGTTGTCTCGGAGCTCAGCGAAGCCTTGCGACTTCACCGGGCAGGAATGCCGGCTGCCGCGGCCTTTCAACACATCGGAGCCACCACTCCCCAGCCGGCCTGTGCGAGGACCTATCTGTTGTTGGCCGCGGCCGAGGAGCGTGGTGCCGACCTCGCTCCGGCCCTATTGGCTTTGGCCGACGATGTACGGGAAGAGAGGCGGGACGACTTCAAGCGCGCTTCGACGAAGCGGAGGGCGGCGCTTCTGGTTCCGATCATCGCCGTTCTGGCTCCAGTCATGTTGCTGTTCGTTGGTGCGCCGCTGCCTTCGCTCGTCTTGGGATGGAACTGATCGAGATGGAAAGGAGAACTGGATGAGATGGGTCGAACGCCTGAGATCACTCATGAGGGAAGAGGGCGGTCTCTCGACCGCGGAGCTGCTTGGCAACGCCGCCCTGGCGATCGCGGCCTTGGTCGTGATCTGGGGCGTGCTGCAGACGCTGGGCGTCGACGTGGTTGCGTGGATTCGGACCCAGATCCTCGGGAGCTGAGCTCGGATCTCGGATTCGTCACCGCTCAATTCGTCTTGGTTGCGGGTCTGTCGCTTGCCTTCCTGGTGCTCATCCTCAACCTGGTGGTGGCTCAGTACGCCGCCGGTGTGGTGCGGGCGGCCATCGACGAGGGGGTCCGGCGCGGGGCACCGGCGCCTGCCGGCGCCGAAGACTGCCTGGCAGGTGTCCGGATCACCCTGGCCGGGCTGCTCGGGGGACCGCTCGGGGACGGAGTGACCTACCGATGCGAGGTCGGGGCGATGATCGAGGCGAGCGCCTCGGTCGACATCCCTGCCTGGCTTCCCGGAATGGAGCCGTTCCACTTCGAGTACCGGGTGAGTGGGGTGAAGGAGTCCTCGACTTGAACATGGAGAAGGGGACCAGCCCGATGGAACTCGCCCTCGGGATCTTTCTGTTGGTTTTCCCCATGGCTCTCCTGGTCCTCGGGCTCGCTCCTTGGGCGGAGCGTCGGAACCTGGCTCATCGAGTCGCCACTGAAGCGGCCCGGATCGTCGCACTGGATCCTCGCGAGGGCGTGCGAACCGCGGTAGCGGAGATCGAGTTGGCGGCGGGCACGGGATCGGTCGGGGATGTCAGGGTCTCGTTCTGCGGACGGCCGGCGGTGGCGCCAGGCCAGGCCGATCCGATGGCGTGCAGTGGCGTCGGCCGGGGTGGCACGGTGACCGTCTCGGTGACGGTCGATGTGCCGAGCCTCGAGACTCCTCTGGCGACGATCGGTGGCATGCAGTTCACGGCGATCCACTCTGAGTCCGTCGATCCCTATCGGAGCTTTCCGTGACTCATGTCCCGGCGGCCGAGCGTGGGTCAGGGCCCATCTGGTTCCTGGGACTTGCCCTGGCGGTGTTGATGATCGGGGCGGTCTCATTCGAGCTGTGGCGAGCGATCGGAGTGCGGCAAGAGCTGGGAGCGGTTGCCGACTCCGCTGCGATCGCGGCCGCCTCTGCAATCGATATGGACCATTACCGAGCTACCGGGAAGCTCGTGGTCGACCCTGCCGAGGCGGCCCGCCGGGGCCGGCGTGTCGCCGTCGCCAGCAACGTCGGTTTCGAGGGGCTGGCCGTTCAGGTCGGCACCGACCAGAGGGTCACGGTCACGATCTCCGACCACGTCCCATACGGTCTCATCAGGGTGCTCGCGCTCGCATCAGAGGAGTTCACGGTCCAAGTGGAGGCGGTGGCGTTCCCCAGCTCGCCGTGATGGGCGGGCTGGAGGAGCTTCAGCCGCCGAGCCAACGGGAGAGGTGATGACGAGCACGCCTGCTTCACATGCCGAAGTCATTGAGCTTTTCGGTTTGGGTAGCTCGGCCGGCCGAGCAGGCGACCGGAAGACCCCAGTTCCAGGGTCGGAACCGGCGTCTTAGCTCGGCTCAGCCGGTGGCGGAGTCCGGAGGCTTCCTGCGCCCACTGCCCGCCACCGCCAGGGTGGCGGTGACGATGCCGAGGAGGACCGAGGCCAGCAGCTGGGAGTGGATCGTCTCGGCCACGGTCCGGAACCCGACTGCAACGCCTTGGAGTGGGCTGAGCTCGAGCTTGGCTCCGCTCGCCGCATCCGGGGCGTGGCGGGTGATCTGACCGCTCACCACCAGCCCCTGTCGGTCCATGTCCACCGGTTCCTCCACGGCGGATGGATCTCCGGGGGGTGGGCCTCCCGGTGTCGTGGTGGAGGTTGTCGAGGGCGGTGGAACCACCGGCGGCAGCACCCCGCCGGCCTCGGTGGTGGTCGTCGAGGAGGTGCTGCTGGTAGTCGTGGTGGGTCGGGTGGTCGAGGTCGTGGTGGTGGGACGGGTGGTGCTGGTGGTGGAGATGATGGTCGGCAAGGTGACGGTGACAGTGACCGTGGGCAGGGTGATGGTGGTGGGAACCAGCTCGACCGGTAGGTGGACGTGGGTCGGCTGGGCGAGGGTGCCATATGCGAACCACATGTCGTCCTGTGACGCGTTGTTGACCACGATCCGCACTGCCAGCACGGCATCGCTGGCGAAGACGTGGAAGGCGGCGTCGAATACGAGCTCGTGCTCGACCCATCCGTCGTTGTCGCCGCTCCAGTTGGCAAGGGCCAAGGTGCCCTTGGTCACCATCGTGCATGTCTCGCCTACGTCCTTGCAGTCGAGGAGATATGCGGTGACGGAGCCCCCCCGCTCTGTGTCGAAGTCCTTCATCGCGCTCCAGAACGAGATCGACCCGGCCCCATCCATTTCGAGGCCCGGGTTGCGGAGGACCCACTCCTGATACTTCGCCTTGTCGGTCTCGGCCTCGCCCTTGCTGGTGCGCTTGAGAGTGCGCCCCGGTTTCCCGTCCTGGTCGTAATCGGGCAGGGTCAGCTGCAGGGGCACGACCTTGGAGAGTGAGGCGACGGGGACGCCGTCACCTTTCATGTACCAGCTGTCGAGCGGGTGGGCAGCAGCCGGCAGCACCGCCAATAGCGTGGAAGCGGCCAAGGCCGCGGCTGAGGCGACGGCAGCCAGACGGCGGATCATGCGGGCACCGGCTCCAACTCCGCCTCCATCACCGTGGGGAGCTCGACCCGGGGAAGGTCGACCGAGAAGAAGGTGAGCCCGTTGCGCCTGCCGTACTCGATGGTGGTGCCCATACCCGCCGCCAGCTCCTGGGCGACCGCCAGGCCGAGGCCGACGCTTCCTGCCAGCAGAGCCCGGCGGCCGCTGTTGACGAAACGGTGGAACAGCCGCTCCTCGATGTCGGACGAGACCCCGGGCCCATCGTCGAACACGGAGATGGTGATGTAGTCGCCGTGGCAGGCGGCCACCAGGGCAACGTTGGGGCCACCGTGGCGCTGGGCGTTGGAGACGAGGTTGCGGATGATCTGGCGGAGCCTGAGGGGATCGGCGGTCACCACTGCCTGCGGGCACTCGACGGTGAGCTCGAGCCCTGTGCGCCGG
Organism: Acidimicrobiia bacterium; assembly: GCA_036555105.1. GTDB lineage: Bacteria > Actinomycetota > Acidimicrobiia > Spongiisociales > ZC4RG35 > DATBMA01. The sequence continues at coordinate 16,900 of DATBMA010000109.1, read as the reverse complement.
AACGGGGCCACCACTGCCTCGACCTCGGTCGCCAGGTCGACCTCCTCCAGTTGGACGGTGAGGGCTCCGGCATCCAGGCGAGCAGCAGTCAGCAGGTCCTCGACCATCCGCGACAGCTCCGCCGCCTCGTGGTTGATCAACCCGAGCAGGTCCATCGAAGTGGAGGCGTCGATCTTCCCCGTCTCCACCAGGACCTCGGAGAACCCGTAGATGCTGGTGAGAGGGGTACGAAGCTCGTGGGAGAGCCCTGCCACAAACTCGTCCTTGGCCCGGTTGAGAGCGCGCTCGGCCTCGAGCCGCGACTCCATGTCCCGCTCGCGCTCCCTCATGCGCCGCCGCACCCACCACCAGTAGAAGCCCATGGCAGCGCCGGGGATGGCGAGCGTCACCGCCAATTGGGTGACCCATGCGGTCCGCCCGGCCACATCCTCGGTGGAGGAGATGCTCACCACCATGGCTTCCTGCCATGCCCCGAGACCGGCTTCGAGCTCGGAATAGGCAGGCTCCATTTGCTGCTCGCGGACCTCCTCAGCCGATACCACTTGTGAAGAGGCGAGGAGCGTCAGCACCTTTTCGGCGGCGGCCCCGAACGTGTCTGCGGCGGTGGTCAGTGATGGCTGCAGGTTGGGTAGAGACGCGGCAGCGTCGATGAAGTTGTCGAGGGCGGCCCTGGCCTCGGCGACCGCCAGGTCGGCGGCTTCGGCGCTAGCGACTCCCAGCGCATGATCGGATACGAAGACCACCGCCTGCGCCTGGGCCAGGCGGGCGATGGCAGCGTTCCCCGCGGCGGCGTTGGCGGCATGAAGCGAGCGAGCATTGGCCGCGACCCGAGAGGCGGTCGACGAATTCGAGAAGAGGACCGCCACCACCAAGAGCGCCGCGGCCACGACCGAGGCGGAGACAAGCGCTGCCGCCCGTCCGCCTGTAGCCCCCACGCGCAAGGGCCCCTGTTCGGGCATGGTGATTAATCGGCGGAAACGGCCGAATAGTTGAAGGAGCCCGGCTAGAGCCCGGCCATCGGATCGGTCGGGAGGTTGGTATCGGTCCCGCAGAACTGGCATTTGGCCAGGTTGCGAGCCACGGCCGAGCCGCACTTGCTGCACTTGATCGGGGCAGTCGTGCGGTGGCCGTCCTCCACTCCGTCGGCCAGGTCGATCTCCTTGATTTTCTCAAGCAGCTGTTCGTCGGTGTGGCCGTGGTCCTTCAGGAGGTCCCACATCGCCTGGATGACGAGCAGCATGCGGTCCAGGCGCTCGTCGAACTCCTGCTGTTCGACCACGCCTCGCCCGAGCATGTTGTCGGCGACGACTCCCATGGCAGCCGCGCGCTTGACAGCCCGCGTCCCCATCACGTAGCCGAAGATCATCGGGATCATCACTGCAGGTATCGGCGGCACGGGTTGGCGCTTGATCGGCGAGACGGGTGGCCTCGATATCCAGTGGCCGGTAAAGTCAGGTAGTTCGAACATCCCCGTCAGGGGGTGCTCGCGCCCTTCGGGGGTGGTGTAAACGGCAACACGACAGGTTCTGGCCCTGTTATTGAGGGTTCGAGTCCTTCCCCCCGAGCCACGGTCCCGTCGTCCAGAGGCCTAGGACGCCGGCCTCTCAAGCCGGAAACGGCGGTTCGAATCCGCTCGGGACTGCAAGAAAAAGGGTCTCACGTCTCACGTCTCACGCCTCACGTCGCCAGCCGACAATGTCAGGTTCTCGAATCCGCTCGGGACTGCAAAAAGAAGGTCTCACGTCTCACGTCTCAGGCCCAGACCTCTGATTCTCGAACCTCGGGACTACACCGCACAGTCGCGCGTTTCAGAGCCGTCTACGACGTCTCATGTCCCATGTCTCGAGCCAATAACTCGGGCCGGTACCTCGTCAGAATCGCCACCGCAAACTCGACCTTGTCCTCGACTCGCTGTCCTTTGGGCTGGCCCACTGACCACAGCTCCAGGTTGTCGAGTCGATTGTCCAGCCGGTCACCATTCCGGTGATGCACCACCTCGTCGACGGCTAGAGGCCGTCCCAGATGGACGGCCATGACGAGGCGGTGCTCGGTGGAGTTGGGCTCTCCTCCGGTTAGATGTCGAAGTGCCGGGGGCACCGGCACACGTCTATACCCGTGGTTGAGCGAGCCCATCCCAGGGCGAGTGCCAATGGGGACACCCTCTTGCACGTCGCCATACAGGCGGAACCGCCTGGCATGAGTCGCGCACAGTCCGTGCGAATGGGCCGGGCGGTCGCATCCGGAGACAGAGCATGTGCGTGCGCCAGGTGGGCGGAGCGGTCCTGAAGGCCATCGCCCGGTGCGGTAGAGCCGCTGCAAGTGGCCATGACAGAGGCCGCGGGCCTCCGCCGCCTTGTAGCAGTCGTCGATCAGGCAAATCGGCCGGCTAACCCCGCCTTCGGCTAGAGGATCATTGGTCTCGAGCCGACGTCGGTAGTGCATCGGGCACAGGCGATCCGTGGTCGCGGTCCGCTCACAACCGGGGTTCTCGCACTTGATGGGACCCGCTCCGATGGGCCGTGCGGCGTCGACGTCCCCGCAACGAAGCCAGCGCTTGTAATGGGCATTGCACCAACCCCGGGTCACAGCGGGGCGATGACAGGACACAACCGAGCAAACGGCCATGGTTTCAGTATCGAGTGCGAGGGTGACAAGATCCGACCCGTGAGCCCGGGCGCCCGTGAGACCGTGAGACCGTGAGACCGTTTTCATGACCACCGTCGACGGGCCGGCCAACCTCTGGGAGGACTTCGACCGCTGGGGCGACCATGCCCACGGCTCGCCCCTCTATCGGTTCCTGGCCAAACGAGTCGCCGAGGACCCCGAGGTCCTGGCGGTGGCGGCAAAGATCGAGCACACCCCCCGACCGAACATGCTGTTCGCCGGAGTCCATTACCTGCTGTTGGCGGGAGAGGACGATCCCCTCGGCCGCTATTACCCGAGCGTCAGCCATGAGTCACTGGATCCGACGGGCTGCTATTCCGACTTCCATCGTTTCGCGCTTGCCCATGCCGACCGACTCATCGAGCTTGGGAGGAGCCGGTACGTGCAGACCAACGAGGTGCGGCGTTGCACCGCCCTCATGCCGGGAGTGGCGACCTCGCGGGCGGCGTCGAGCCCGTTCCATTTGGTTGACGTTGGCTGTTCGGCCGGGCTCAACCTGAGTCTCGATCGTTATCGCTACGACTACGGGACAGCCGGGGTCTGGGGGGATCCAGCCTCGAAGCTGGTCCTCACCGCCGAGGCTCGCGGTGGGCTGCCGACGCTGCCCGATAAGCTGGCGATCCTGGGCAGGCATGGCCTCGATCTGAATCCCGTCGACCTGGCGGACGCTGATGCGCGGATGTGGATGGTTGCCCTCATCTGGCCGGAACAGGAGGACCGTCGTCGCCGGCTGCAGGAGGCCTTCGCTTCCGCCCTGCCGGTGCAGCTCGTGGCAGGAGATGCAGTCGTGAACCTCCCGCGGTTGTTCGGGTTGCTTCCCGCCGGTGAGCCGGTGGTGGTGATGCACGCGTTTGCCCTCAACCAGTTCACGCCGGAGATGCGGTCGACGCTCGACTCGACGCTGGCAATCGAGGCGGGACGCCGCCCTCTCTCTCGAGTGGCACTCGAGTTCACCGACAGCGGGGCAGACTGGCCGGAGATGACCGTCGACGGCAACCAAGTGGCGACTGCTCACCATCATGGGGAGTGGGTGAATTGGATGTGACGAGAGCGGCACTCAAGAGCCTGGGCAACTGGGCGCTTCTGACGACGAGCTTGCTGGTCGTGGCGTGCACGTCAACGTCCGGTCCTCTTTACACGGTCACCGGCAAGACAGTGGCGGCGCCAACCTGCCCGGTCGAGTCCAATCCTCCTCAACCGGGTTGCGACCCCATGCCGGTAGAAGGGGCGGTGATTGTGATCACCGACGACCAGGGGGAAGAGGTGGCAAGGGTCACCTCCCTGGCTGATGGCAGCTTCGCCTTCGACATCGCGGCCGGCTCCTACACCGCCACACCAGAGCCAGTCGAGAGCTTGATGGGCACCGCCGAGCCGGTGCGGTTCGAGGTTGACGGCGATGTCATCCTGCCGGAGCTCGTCTACGACACCGGAATTCGTTGATGAATGAGCGCTGACTTGGTTCAGGCCCGGCCGTAGACCGGGATGGCTGCCCCATTGATCACACCGGACTGCTCGCTGAGCAGGAACTCTGCCACCGAGGCGATCTCGTCCGGGGTCGGCCAGGCGACGTAGTCCGAGTATGGCAGCGCCGCTCTGGTCGCCGGGGTGTCGATGACCGACGGGAGGAGGACGTTGGCGGTGATCTCGGTCCCATCCAGCTCCTGGGCAGTGGTCTTGGCCAGCGCCACCACCCCCGCCTTGGAGATGTTGAACGCGGCTTGCCCCGCAGGCGTGTCGAACGCCGCCCGGCTCCCCACCAGCACGATTCGGCCCCAGCCGGCCCGCTTCAAGTGGGGGATGACAGCTCGGACGCTGTAGAAGGCCGACCGCAGGTTCAGATCGAGCATCCGCTCGAAACGCACGTCGTCGGTGTCCTCGACGTCGCGTCCCCCGGCCCAGCCTCCCACCAGCGAGCACATGGCGTGGACGGCCCCGAACTGCTCCTCTACCTCCTTGAAAAACCCTGTCACCGCCTCGGGGTTGGTGGCATCGACCCTGCGCAGGATCAGGCGCTCCTCATCGGCCTCCATGTCGTGTTCGAAGCGCTCGGCTTCCTCGGGAAGCAGATAGGTGACGGCCAGCCGGTAGTCGTGGCGGCGCAGGCGACGGGCCAAGGCGGTCCCCAGACCGCCGGTCCCTCCGGTGATGACGGCTACACGACTCATCTCTCTCCGGTCGAGGCTACAAGGCACATGCTAAGTTCGCCCGGCTTCAACAAAAGACGGAGGCGGCCGGATGGCATCGATCACTTTCGAACATGTCGGCAAGATCTACCCGGGCGGGACCAGGGCCATCACCGACGTCAACCTCAATATCCAGGATGGAGAATTCCTGGTCTTGGTCGGGCCCTCCGGTTGCGGGAAGTCGACCCTCCTGCGGATGATCGCCGGCCTCGAGGAGGTGACCGAGGGCGACCTCAAAATCGGAGAGCGGGTCGTCAACGATGTCTCCCCCAAGGACCGCGACATCGCCATGGTCTTTCAGAACTACGCCCTGTACCCGCACATGACCGTCTTCGACAACATGGCATTCGGCCTCAAGCTCCGCAAGATGACCAAAGAGGACATCCAGCGGCGGGTGGCCGATGCGGCCAAGACCCTCGAGATAACCGAATACCTCGATCGCAAACCCAAGGCGCTCTCCGGCGGTCAGCGCCAGCGGGTGGCGATGGGTCGGGCCATCGTGCGCGAGCCTTCCGCCTTCCTGATGGACGAGCCCCTTTCCAATCTCGATGCCAAGCTGCGCGTTCAGATGAGGTCGGAGATCGGCCTCCTGCAACAGCGGCTCGGGACCACCACGGTCTACGTGACCCACGATCAGGTCGAGGCGATGACCATGGGCGATCGGGTGGCGGTGATCCGTAAGGGCTCCCTCCAGCAGGTCGACACCCCTCGCAACCTGTACGAGCATCCTGACAACCTGTTCGTCGCCGGGTTCATCGGCTCGCCGGCGATGAACTTCGTGTACGGCAGCCTCACCGAAGAGAACGGGGCGGTCTACGCCGGCTTTGCCGACGAGAAGATCCGGGTCCGCCCTGAAATGCTGGCCGAGCGCCCGGGATTGATGAACTACATCGGCCAGCGGGTCGTCATCGGGGTCAGGCCCGAGAGCTTCGAGGTCGCCGTCGCCGGGCCCGACGACGACCCTGAGAGAACGATCACGGTCGATGTCGGCCTCATCGAACAGCTCGGCTCCGAGGCCTACATCCACTTCACCAAGGCCTCCCCGCCTGTGGTGACGCCGGACATCCGTGAGCTGTTGGAGGATCAGGGTGTACCCGAGGAGACCCTGGGCTCGGAGACCAAGTTCGTCGCCAGAGTGAACCCGGACCGGGCTCCCAAGGTTGGAGACAACATCCGCCTCACGATCGACTCGGCCAAGCCGCACTTCTTCGACCGCGAGACCGGTCTCGCCATTCGCTGACGGGTCGTTGTTCAGGCCCGGCGGAGCACCGCCCAGAGGTCGGCGACGTTGGTGCCGGTCGGGCCGGTGATCAACAGGTCTCCTGCCGCGACCAGCGCCGTGTGCGAGTCGTGGTCGGCGAGACATCGGATGGGATCCAGCCCGTCGGCGCGGGCCCGGGAGCACGTGCGGCCGTCGACGATTGCTCCAGCAGCGCGAGTGTTGCCGTCGATCCCGTCGGTGGCCAGGGCCGCCAATGTCCAGCCGCTGTCGCCTTCTCCTTCGATCGCAGCTGCCAGCCCGGCTTCCTGATTGCGGCCGCCCCTCCCGGTGGCACCGCCGACGTCGACGGTGGTCTCCCCGGACGCCAGGGTGAGGCCCGGGCCGGCACCGGCGAGCATGGCCCGAGCCGACTCGGCGGCATCGCCCGCCAGTTCCATCTCGGCCACCGTGGCATCCAAGCCCATCTGCCGGGCCCGCTCCTTACCGGCCATAGCGGCCACCTTCCCATCCGCGAGGGTGACGATCGGATGGGGAGGCGGGGCCGGCCGATCGTGCGCTGCCTCGTTGACACGGGTTCGGACGGAAGCCGGGAGCCGGTCCCACAGTTGGTGCTCACGCAGCATCGACTCGAGATCGGCTTCGACCGAGGGCGGCGGGGTGGTCGGGCCCGAGGCCACGGTCGCGGCTCCGGCCAGGCCGACGTCGGAGAGGACCAGGGTGAAGGGTCGAAGATGGCCGGCGTGTGCTCCAAGGCGCCCGCCCTTCACCGCCGACAAAGCGGTTCGCACCGCGTTGAGCGCAGAGATCGGGAGGGAGGAAGCCAACATCAGCCGGTTGGTCACTTCGAGATCGGCGAGGCTGACCCCGGCGGCCGGGAGCTCGAGGAGCGCCGATCCGCCGCCTGAGATCATGAACAAGACCGGGCTTTGATCGGGAGCGGCCCGTAGCATCGCCAGGACCCGTTCGGCCGCCTCGACCGATCGCCCATCTGGAAGGGGATGGCCCGCCACCAGCAGATCGAAACCGGGCGGCACTACTTCCTCGTGATCGCTGACCACCACTCCCGCCTTCAACGGGACAGCGGCGCCGGCCCAACCTCTGGCCATGGCCGGGGCAGCTTTCCCGAAGGCGATCACGGTTGCGGGCTCCATGCCCAATTCGAGGTCGGCCAGCGCCGCCCTCACCAGACGCTCCGGCTCAACCGCCGCCAGTGCCGCCTCCAGGACCTCGATGAGGGCCAAGCGCCCAGGGTCGTCGTGGAGTACCGCCTCGTCGAAGCGACCGGCCCCCGTCACTCAGGGGGCGATCCGATGGAAGGACTCGGCCAGAGGCAGTCCGACCGGGTGCCCCTGCTCGGTCGCCCACTCCCGCATGCGGGCTTCGAAGGCCTCGGCGTCGGTCCCAGACATCGAGGACTGCGACTGGCTCGAATGGCAACGAAGCGCTGCCAGCTTGGCCTCGAACCACGGGGAGATGTCTTCCCAGTGGTCGGCCTGGTCGGGGCTCCACAACAAGACCGACGATGGCCGGTGCTTGTCGAGCCCCTGGTTGGGGAAGAAGAGGTGGTCGCGGGCGGCTACTACCCCGTCCACCACTCCCCAGCCGGCCGCCCGATGGTCCGGGTGAAGCATGTATCGCCGCCAGGGGTCGTGGGAAAGGACGACCTCGGGCTGCAGCCGCCTGATCCAGAGGCACATCTCCTCCCGGAGAGCCATCGTGTACTCGAGCTCGCCGTCGACATGGTCGAGCACGACCACCTCCCCGGTGGCCCCAAGGGCAGCGGCGGCTTCCTTCTGCTCACCCGCTCTCGACGCAGCCAAGTCGGCAGGCGCGACCGACGGATCCCATGTGCCCTTGGACCCGTCGGTGACGACGATGATCGAGACCTCACAGCCGGCTGCGGCCCAACCGGCCAAGGTCCCGCCGGCTCCGAACTCGACGTCATCGGGGTGGGCTCCGATCGCAAGGGCCCGGGAAGGGACGGCCAGCGGTTCGGGCCGCATCGCGCTCTCTGTTGAGGAAGTCACGGCGGAGGGAGGCTACCGACCAGCGTCTGCAGCCAAGCACCTTCCGGCTGGCCGCCGGCCGCAACGAGATCGTCCGGCAGATCGAGGTCGAAGGCCAGTCCGGATGACGTCAACACGATCGGGTCGAGCGCCCCCAGCCGTGCGAGGTGGCGGCGAAAGCTGCCTGGCCCGTAGGCGAACTCGACCGAGGTGCCCGGGGTCCCGATCAGGTTGGTGCCTCCGTCGGCACTGGGGGCGATCACCGCTCGACCCTCCTCGATGTGTCGGGCGGCGGCACGCAGGTCGTCGGCGTCTATCAGCGGGAGGTCGGCGTGGATCACCGCCCATGGCCTTTGTCCGGCTTCGGCCGCTCCTACGAGCGCCGCCCCCGCTCCGTTCAGTGTCTCGGCGCCATGCTCCAGGAGGAGCAAGCCGTTCCCACGTGCCCAGCCTCCGACTTCCTCATCGGCACTGAGCACCGCCAGAGTCATTCCCGCTTCCTCTACCGCGGCCGCGGTTCTCCTCGCCATCTCCGCGACGGTCTGCCTGCGGACTTCGTCCGGCATCGCCTGGCGCAGCCGGAGCTTGGCGTGATCGAACGACCTGATGGCGATCCCGCATAGAACCGAAGGCATCAGGTGTCGTCGACCGACCGGCCGCTCATGACATCCTCGAGCGTGTAGCCGCGCCAGTTCTCGGATTCCGGCCAGGCCGCCAGCTGGATCAGCACGCCGTGGCCGGACTTGGGGTGGACGAACACCTCGCTCCAGTCGGGGTGAAGGTGAAGGCCGGTGGTGACCAGGCCGGTGTGCGAAAAACGAGCTTGTGCCTGCTCGATGTCCCTCACCCGGAAGGTGATGTGGTGGAGGCCTTCACCTCGCGTCTCCAGAAACCGGTTCAGGAAGGAGCCGCCGCCGAGCGGCTGCAGAAGCTCCAGACAAGCGCCCCCGGGCAGCCTGAACTGGATCCAGCGGAACCGGTTGCGGACATGGTCTGCCCCTTGGTGGAACGTTCCTCCCAACCCGGTGACCATGGGAAGCGCCGATTCGATGGCGTCGACTGCGATCGCAAAATGATCGAAGGACTCGACGAGGTCGTCCAACCCGGGCCAGTTCCCCGGAGTCACCTGCGGTCGGTCCACATCCTCACGATTTCGTTGATCAACGACCTGGCCGGCCTCGGGCTGGGGTTGGTGAGCTCCTGCTGGATGCCGTCGATGGCTCGGGCGATGCCCTGGCGGAGGGTGGCGGTCCACACCCTGGCGGTGAGAATGGCGCCAACACCCGCCAGCACCACGAACGGCGCGAATCCGCTCAGGAATTGCAGCATGTCGTTCCCGCCTGCCGACACCATCGCCGCCGCCACTCCCGCTGCTACCCCGGCTGCTCCGAGCCCCGATCCCACTCCGACGGCTGTGCGGTTGACCACCGCGGTGTCGACCTTGAGCTCGACGACCTGGCTGCCGTCATCGATCCGCGAGTGTTGGCTGACGACCTCGGGGACGCTGCGCAGCGCCCCGCTGCCGCGGGTCATCTTGAGCCCCTGCCGGATCCTGATGGCGGGATTCCCCTCCTTCTCCCAGGAGGTTCGGGTTCCCGACCGCAGCCGAAGGCGCAGGCCTTCCTGGTCGATCATCCAGGTGCGCACCGCCGCCTCCACCTGTTCGGCGCTGCCCTCGATCACCCGCCGCTGGGACAGCGAGGCCGGCGCCAGGACCTTTCCCAAGAGCCCCGAGATCGGCTCCGAAGCCGCCGTCAGCTCCTCGGCGAGGGCCCGGCGCACCTGCTCAGGCTCGATCCCCAGCTCCGCTGCCACCTGCTGAAGGGCAGCAAGCGAGATCTGGTCCTTCTGGCTGGCGCTCTCGTCCTGGAGCTCGATCGCTCTTCTCAGCACGCGCTCGGCGACCGGCATCCCCAGCCGATCCAGACGGTCGGCCAGGTCATCGTTCGAGGCAGGCTTGGAGGCTGGCTGATGGCCCTGGGCCTGTTCCACAGGAGAAGTATGACACCACCCGCCTGGCGCGGTCCCAGGACGGGTGCTCAGGGAACGATGAGCACCGGGCAGGGCGAGTGATGGGCGAGCCGGTCGGCAACCGAGCCCAGTACCACTCTCTCGACCAGTCCCGCCCCCCGCCTGCCGAGCACCAGGAGATCGGCGTGCTCACGTTCCAGGACCCCAAGGATGGCGCCCGCGGGCTCGCCAAGTTCCTCGGCCGTCTGATAGTCCACTCCGGTCAGGTCCAGCTGTTCGACCGTCCCCTGCAATACCTCGCGCTGTCCGTCCACCAGTGCCTGTGAGAGGGCCTCCGGCTCGGGCGGCATGTTGGCGAGCCCCCACCACCCTTCCGGGGTCCGGACAGCAGTGAGCAGGATGAGCTTGGCCTTTGCCAGCCGGGCGAGATCGGCGGCCACTTTGGCCGCTGAGGTGCTCGACTCGGAGCCATCGACGGCGGCGACGATCACTTTGAGGGTCCATTCCATCAAGTGAGCCTAAGCCACCCAAAATGCGGTGAGCCATCCGGCGGCCAACCCGTACAAGCCGGCCACCAGATCGTCGGCGACGATGCCGGTTGCGCCGCTCAACCGCTCGGCCTGTGCGACACCCGGGAAGCGCTTGGTGATGTCGGCAACCCGGAAGACGGCCAAGGCCACCACCGCCGGCACCGGCGCCAAACCCATGGTGGCGAGGATCACGCCGGCCGCCTCATCGATGACTATCCAGCCGGGGTCTCCCTCCGCCAAGAACGGCCCAATTGACCAATAGGCGAGAGCGAGGACGACGGCCAGGAATGCGGCCTGGGCGATCCAGCCCGCCCGCCCGACCAGGAGGGTGAGGCCGAAGGCCAGAAGCGACCCGACCGTTCCGGAACCGTCGTCGGATCCACGCAGCCGGCGCAGGAGCAGACCCGACCCGAAGAAGGAGGCGACCGCGCGCTGTGTGCCCATACCTGGATGATGGCAAGGCCGTGCCCGGCTTGTCCTCATAGGATGTCGCAAGTGCTTCCCCGCCACCTCTACGAGCTCGAAGTCCCCTCCGATCCCCGCCCTCACCCAACCAACGGCTCTGTGGCGTTCGTGTTGTCGGGCATGGAGGAAGGCGAGGATCGTTATCACCGCCGGATCTGGTTGCACGACGGCCGCTCCGCTCGGGCATTCACTGCCGGGCCGGGCGACACCTGTCCCCGCTGGTCGCCTGACGGGCGGTGGCTCGCCTTCCTGCGGGCAGGCAAGGAGAAGGACTCCAAGCCCCAATTGGCCCTGATGGCTGTGGATGGAGGCGAGGCTGAGGTGCTCACCTCATTCGACCTCGGGGTCGAGTACGTGGCTTGGTCGCCTGACGGCCGCTGGCTCCTGGTGGTAGCGGGCGAGTGGGCGGAGGGCTGGGGCGGGCTCGCCGACGACGATCGGGCACGCAAGGTGCGCCGCATCACCCGCTATCCCTACAGGTTCGAGAGCCGGGGGTGGCTGCACGACCGGCGCCGGCATCTCTGGCTGATCGACCCAGCTCGCCGCGAGGAGGCCCGGTGCCTCACCCAGGGCGAATGGGACGACTTCGGCCCCACCTGGTCACCCGATGGAAGGAAAGTCGCATTCCTCTCGGACCGCAGCCCGCGTGGCGGCCTCGAGCGCGGCGTCGACGCCTGGGAGGTCGAGATCGAGGATGGTGCGGTGTCGCGCGCTGCCGCTCGCGGCGGCTGGGCGTCCCTCACCTATCACCCGGATGGCCGCCTCTGCCTCATCGGTGAGCCGAGCGGCCGCTACCCGGCGATTTCGGGTCTGTGGCGCCGCGAATCTGACGGAGGTCTGACCGATCTCACCGGTCATCTCGATCGGTCCCTCTTGACGTCGGCAGGGGTGCCCCCCAACGAGACCGGTTGGCAGGACGGCCGCACCCTGATGCTGCTCGAGACCGATGGGCGGCTGCGGGGGGTGGCAGTGGGTGAAGACGGGACGGTCGACGAGCTAGTGGGCGGCGACCGGCTGATCACGAGCCTGGCCGCCCGGGATGGGCACCTGTACTACACCGCCTCGAGCCCCAACGGGCCGGGAGTGCTCTTGACCGACGACGGCCACGGCGAGGTGGCGCTCTGGGAGGGAGCGTTCGAGGGCCTCGACCTCCGTCCAGTCGAGCATTGGCGCACCGCGGTTGATGGGGTCGAGATCGATTGCTTCGCCGTGCTCCCGGCGGGCGAGGGTCCCTTCCCTGTCCTACTCAACATCCATGGCGGCCCGATGACCCAGTACGGCTTCGGCTTCTTCGATGAGTTCCAGGTGTACGCGGGCGCCGGTTTTGGAGTCATCGCCTGCAACCCTCGGGGCTCGGCCGGCCGCGGTATCGAGTTCGCCAGAGCCGTCACCGGTGAGGGCTGGGGCAAGGTCGACCTGGCCGACATCATCGGGGCGCTCGAGTCCGCGCTGGAACGCTATCCGCAGCTCGATCGAGCCAGGCTGGGGATCATGGGTGGCTCCTACGGCGGGTTTCTCACCGCCTGGACCATCGGACACGACCACCGCTTCGCCTCGGCCGTGGTCGAGCGGGCATTGCTGTCATTCGAGTCGTTCCACGGCACCAGCGACATCGGGCCCGAGTTCAACGAAAGCTACGCGCTCACCGAGGACCACGACGAGCTGTGGGCGCTGAGCCCGATGTCGGTTGCTCGCCAGATCGAGACCCCCACCCTCATCCTCCACTCCGAGAACGACTTCCGTTGTCCGATCGAACAGGCGGAGCAGTTGTTTGTGGCGTTGCTCGCCAAAGGGGTCGAGGTGGAATTCCTCCGCTTCCCGGGGGAGAGTCACGAGCTATCCCGTTCGGGCAAGCCAAAGCACCGGGTGGAGAGGTTCGAAGCGATCATCGACTGGCACCTGAGTCACCTGACTTGACCCGGTGAAGTCGGTTAGGCCGACGGTTAGCCTTCCGCCATGGAGACCGCCAAGCTCATTTGGACCGACGGCCGCCTGGTTCCGTGGGAAGACGCCACCGTCCATGTGCTCACCCACGGGCTGCATTACGGAACCGGGGTCTTCGAAGGCATTCGCGCCTACGAGACCGAGCAGGGAACGGCGGTGTTCAGGCTGGTCGAGCACCTCGAGCGGCTCCACCGGTCGGCCAAGGCCTACGCCATCCCCTTGCAATGGTCGGTGACCCAGTTGTCAGACGGGATCAAGGAGCTACTCCGGGAGAACCAGCTCGAGTCCGCCTACATCCGTCCCCTGGTGATCTTCGAGCTCGGGGGCATCGGCCTCAACCCAGCCTCATGCGGGGTCCGCACGTTCATGGCCGCATGGCGATGGGGGGCATACCTGGGGGAGAAGGGGATCCGTGACGGCATCAGGGTGCGGGTCTCGTCATGGCGTCGCATCGACCCCTCCAGCTTCGTACCCATCGCCAAAGGCACGGGCCAGTACCTCAACAGCGTTCTCGCCAAGCAGGAGGCGGTGGCCACCGGCTATGACGAGGCGATCATGCTCAATCAGGTGGGGACGATCTCGGAAGGGAGCGGGGAGAACCTCTTCCTGGTCCGCGACGGGGCGGTGTTCACCCCCCCGGTGTCAGCCGGGATCCTCGATGGAATAACTCGGGCTTCGGTGATGAGTCTGCTCGCGGCAGACGGATTCGAGGTGAAAGAGGCAACTCTCACCCGCGGCGACCTCTACGGGGCCGACGAGCTCTTCTTCACAGGCACCGCCGCCGAGGTCACCCCGATCCGGGAGGTCGATGACCGGCCGGTGGGACAGGGCAAACCTGGCCCCGTCACCCGTCGCGCCCAGGACCTCTTTGCTGCCGCCGTGACCGGTCGCGACCCGACCCGGCACGACTGGCTCACCTACGTCTGAGCAATGGGTCAGCAACCAAATATCGTCCCGGCGCCCGCGGATCTCCCGCGATCCGTCCCCGAGCCGGGTCCCCCGCGGCTCGGTCCCGACAACCGTCCCGGCGTCGTCACCTCCCCTGAGCAGATGCCATGGGGCGGGGCCTTCGGGACTCCCGGCCCCGACACCGGCTGGGGCCTGCAGCTGATCAAGCGGTCGGGGCTGAGCGGAGGGTCAGCCGATCTCGAAGGAGTGCTCGGATCGATCGTCGCGGCCCGGGCCTCGCTGCGAGGCCGGGCGCCTGTGCCGGACGACGTAGAGGCGGCCAAGCTGTTCTGCGGTCTTGCCGAAGGCCAGCCGGAGTGGCTGACCGAGCGGAGACTGCGCTGGGTGAAGGCGGCTGCACACGAGGTCGCCAAGGGGAGATCGGCGGTAGCGGAGATCGGCGAGGACATGCTCATGCTGACGACGGCCCAGTTGGCCGCATCCCTGGGCGGCGAGAGGTGAAGATCGTACGGTTCAAGGCCGACGACAGGATCGCGTACGGGCTGGCCGAGTCCGAAGGCGTGACCATCTACACCGGCTCCCCCTTCGTCGCATGGGAGCCCACCGAGACCCTGATCGCCTGGGACCGCGTGCAACTCCTGGCTCCGGTGCTGCCGACCAAGGTCGTGTGTGTCGGCAAGAACTACGCGGACCATGCCCAAGAGATGGGTGGCGAGACGCCCGAAGAGCCATTGATCTTTCTGAAGCCCGCCACCGCGGTGGTGGGTCCCCAGTCACCGGTGGTCTATCCGAAGGCGAGCCATGAAGTGCATCACGAGGCAGAGCTGGCGGTCGTGATCGGCCGGCCCGCCCGCAACGTGTCTGCCGAAGATGCTTCCGCCTACGTGTTCGGCTACACCGCTGCCAACGATGTCACCGCCCGCGACCTGCAGCGCAAGGACGGGCAGTGGACCAGGTCGAAGGGCTTCGACACCTTCTGCCCGCTCGGGCCTGCCATCGAGACCGAGCTCGACCCGCTCGAGCGACTGGCAGTCATATGCCGGGTCAACGGTGAGGTGAGACAGGCCGGCTTCACCTCCGACATGGTCTTCGGAGTCGCCCAGCTGATCGAGTACATCTCAGCGGTCATGACGCTGTTGCCTGGCGACGTGATCCTTACCGGCACACCTTCTGGGGTGGGGCCGGTGGTACCTGGTGATCTGATGGAGGTCGAGATCGACGGCATCGGCAGCCTGATCAACCGGGTCACCTCGCGATGACGGTCCGGGTCCGCATCGCCCCTTCTCCCACCGGGCTGATGCACATCGGCAACGCCCGCGCGGCCCTCTTCAACTGGTTGTTCGCCAAGAACCGCTCCGGGGTCTTCGTGGTGCGGATCGACGACACCGACCCGGTTAGGAGCGAGTCCCAGTACGAGGACGACATCCTCGAAGGCTTCCGCTGGCTGGGCCTGGACTGGCAGGAGGGGGTAGGGGTTGGCGGGCCATTCGGGAGCTACCGCCAGTCGGACCGCTTTGATCGCTACCGCCAGGCCGCCGAAGAGCTGGTCGACCGAGGCCACGCCTATCCATGCTTCTGTACCCCCGAAGAGCTCGAAGCCCGCAGGCAGGAAGCCGAGGCCGCGTCCCGGCCGCCCGGCTACGACGGCCGTTGCCGCCTGATTCCACCGGACTCGGCCGCCGCCCGCAGAGCCGCGGGGGAGCTTGCCTCGATTCGCTTCGCCATGCCGCGCCCGGGAAGCACGACCTTCATCGATCTGGTGAGGGGTGAAGTCACCTTCGATCATGAGCACGTCGACGACTACGTGCTGCTGAGAAGCGACGGCAGTCCGACCTACCACCTGGCGTCGACCGTCGATGACGTCGACTATGGGATAACCCACGTCGTGCGGGGGGAGGACCTCTTGCCTTCCACCCCGCGTCACATCCAACTCACGATTGCGTTGGGTGGGGATGTGGCGACCTATGCCCATCTCCCTCTGCTGATGGGACCTGACGGCAAGCGACTCTCCAAGCGACACGGGGCCACCTCCCTCCGCTTCTACCGGGAGGGCGGGTATCTGCACGAGGCGTTGGTGAACTACCTGTCGTTGCTGGGCTGGTCGCCAGGCGACGATCGCACGATCTTCTCCGTTGAAGAAGCCATCCCCGCCTTCGACCTGGCCGATGTGTCGAAGCACGCTGCCGTCTTCGACCCTGACAAGCTCGAGTGGATGAACGGGGAGTACATCAGGGCGCTCGACAGCAAGGAGTTCTGCGAGCGAGTCCGCCCGTTCCTCGAGGAGGGGCTGGGGCGGGGGCTGACCGAAGCGGAGTGGGCGGACTTCATAGCCATTGCTCCTCTGGTCCAAGAGCGGGTGAAGCTGCTGACCGAGGCTGCCGGGCAGGTCGGGTTCCTGTATGCGGACGAGATCCAATACGACCCGGTCTCCTGGGAGAAGGTGATGCGGGATCGGGCAGGCGAGGTGCTGGCCGCCGCCACCGAGAGTCTCGAGAAGGTCGACCTCTGGGAGCACGACACGATCGAGGCGGCTCTGCGATCGATGCTGGAGGAGCTCGCGCTCGGAGCCAAGCAGGGCCTGCAACCGGTGCGGGTGGCGGTGACCGGCTCTTCGATCAGCCCCCCGCTATTCGAGTCGATCTCGGTGCTGGGGAAGCAGAGGACCATGGCCCGGCTCGAGGCTGCGAAGCGCCGGCTCTAGTGACTCTCAGGTCTTGGGTCTGACGCCCTATGTCATAGCATCCAGCTCGCTGGCCCCGTCGTCCAGAGGCCTAGGACGCCGGCCTTTCAAGCCGGAAACGGCGGTTCGAATCCGCTCGGGGCTGCCAGACGAAGCCGACAACCTCTGATTGTTCGAATCCGCTCGGGGCTGCCAGAAGAAGCCGACAACCTCTGATTGTTCGAATCCGCTCGGGGCTGCCAGAAGCAGCCGACAACCTCTGATTGTTCGAATCCGCTCGGGGCTGCCAGAAGCAGCCGACAACCTCTGATTGTTCGAATCCGCTC
>DATBMA010000097.1:0-3017 GCA_036555105.1 Acidimicrobiia bacterium | reverse complement strand
AACGGTCCGCGCAACGTGCTGCCGATGGTGTTCGATCTGTCCGACCCCTCCCCCGGCCTCGGATGGCGGGGCAGGGAGCGACGGCCGCTGGAGGCCAGGGCCAAGCCGGACCTGGTCCTGATGCTGGCGGTGGTGCATCACCTGGTCGTGGCTGGCAACGTCCCCCTCGCCGAGGTAATCGACTGGCTGCGCTCCCTCGATGCCGAGGTGGTCTTCGAGTGGGTTCCTCCCGACGACCCGATGGCCTTACAGCTGGCCGTCAACAAGCGCGAAGGCGAGATCCACTACGACTACCGGGAGGACGAGCTGCGGCGGTTGCTCGAAGCCCGTTTCGAGATCGCAGCAGAGGAGCCGCTGGAGAACCGCAGGCTCCTCCATCTGGTGCCGGCTTGAGGGCCCGCCCCTTCGATCGCTTCGCAGTCATCGTGGTGCTGGCCTCGATGGCAGTGGCCTGGCCGGTGCTCGAGTTGCTTGGCAACAACGCCGAGTTCTACCTGGCGCGTTCAGCTCCCAAGGTCGACGTGGTCGCGGTCGGGGTGGTCCTGGCCATCATCCTGCCGCTCGGGCTCGCCATGCTCGGACTGCTTCCTGGAAGAATCGGCATGGTGGTGACGCTGGGGCTGGTGACGATCCTTGGGGCATCGCTCGCGTTCTTGTTCCTGCGCCGCCTGGAATGGCCGGAGTGGCTGACGATCGGGTTGAGCGTGGTCGGAGGCGGGTCGCTGGCGTGGGCATTTCGCCGTTACGAGGGAGCCCGCATGGTGTTCCGCTACCTCAGCCCGGTGCCTCTCCTCATGCTCGGGCTCTACCTGTTCGCCAGCCCCTCAGGAGGCTTGGTGTTGGACAGTGGCGCCGCGCCGGGGGCGGCGGCGCAACCAACCCACCCCCTCCCTCTGGTGATGATCGTCTTCGACGAATTCCCCGGAGCCAGCCTGGTCGACGCCGAAGGAAACCTCCGTGCGGACCACTTCCCCAACTTCGCCAGGCTGGCAGCCGACGGCACCTGGTTCCCGAACGCGGTGACGGTCATGGATCACACCGAGTACTCCATACCGGCGATGCTGACCGGGGTAACTCCCAAGCTGTCGCAGACCCCATACGCCGGCCAGTACCCCAACAGCCTTTTCACGCTGCTGGCGGACAGCCACCAGATGGACGTGCAGGAAACGACGACCGAGCTCTGCCCATACAGCGTCTGCACCAACCGGATACCGCCACCGCCGGCCGGAAACCGGGCCGAGGCGCTCTTCCATGACATCAGCGTCATCTCCGGCCATGCCCTGCTGCCGAAGTTCCTGACCGAGGACCTGCCCCAGATCAGCGGCAGCTGGGGGAACTTCGGAGCGGCCTCCGCCGACTACAACGCCATTGCCGAGTTCAACGAAGCCCGCAAGACCGACGTCCGGCTCAAACTGGAGACCCTGGCCGACCACATCGCCGGCGATCAGGACACTTCCAAGCCGGCCTTCCACTTCGCCCACGCCCTCGTCCCCCACCACCCGTGGCAGATCCTGCCCGACGGGCGCAAGTATCCGCTGGCCCAGGAGGCGGCCCCGGGGTCGAAAGGGACTGGCTGGGGCCCCGACGCCTGGCTCACCGCCCAGGCCATGCAACGCCACTATCTCCAGGCGCAGTACGCCGACGCCGCTCTGGGCAAGGTGCTCGACGCCCTCGAGGATTCCGGCATCTACGACGACACCATGATCATCGCTCTTGCCGACCACGGCATCGCCGTCTATCCGAACGTGCCTCATCAGCGGCGCATCACCCAGGACACCGTGGGCGAGATCGCCTTCATCCCGCTGTTCGTCAAGGCGCCCGGTCACGAAGGCGGGATCATCGACCACCGCCGGGCCCTGACCGTCGACCTCGTCCCCACCGTCGCCGACGTGATGGGCTTCGACCTGCCGTACGAGGTCGAAGGGACCTCACTGTTCGGGCCTGCGGCCGACAGGCCGGAGACGACCACCGTCGGCAATGACAGCTCCGCCACATATGTGGGCGACGAAGCCCCCAAGCTGGCGGTGGCGCGGCGGTTGGCCCGCTGGTTCCCGACTGGTGATCCCTGGGAGTTGCGCCCGCCCGGTGCCCCCGACCTCACCGGTCAACAAGTGACGGCGCTCGCCACTGATCAGACGAACTTCTACTTTCTGTTGGACCAGCCTCAGTGGTACGAGCAAGTGGACCTCGCAGACATGATCCCTGCCCGCATCACCGGCAAGCTGATCGGGGCCGGGTCAGAGGAGAAGGTGCTGGGAGTGGCGGTCAACGGTGTGATCGGGTCGATGACCCGCACGTTCCTCGATGGCGACGAGACCGAGTTCCAGGCGTTGCTGCCGCCCGACCTCTACCGCCGGGGGGAGAACGAGGTCGAACTGGTCTGGGTGCACGACGGCGAGGTCGACCAAGTTCCCAGGCGCTGAGGGCGGCATCGGCCCGGTGCCCTTGCGTAGCCTTCCACCAGCTCCGCGAACGGGAGGTGTCCGTGAGCTTCGCCGGATTCTCCGACCTCAACTGGTGGGCGGTCCTGGTGGCGGCGTTTGTCTACTTCATCTTGGGGGCCGGCTGGTACAACCCATCGGCCTTCGGCAGTAGATGGATGAGATCGATCGGATGGGACCCTGGCGCCCGGCCGACGATGGGGGCCGTTGCATACGTTGGGCCGCTCGTGGCTTACCTGGCGATCTCCATCAGCCTCGGGCTGTTGGCAGAGGCGACCGCCACCGACACGCTGCTGGAGGGATTCATCCTCGGACTGATCGTCGGCCTCGGGATCGTCACCGCCATCATCCTGGTGACCGCGGTCTTCGACCCGATGAAGCCTCAACCGATGACCTGGTTCGCCATCACCGCCGGGTACCACTACATCGGGATACTGATCGCGGCGATGATCATCGGCGCCTGGCAGTAGCTCAGCCAGGCGGTGGAGGTTGGCCGCTGCCACCCAGGTCGGCGTTGCGCTGAGTGAACTCCTCGCGGGTCAACTCGCCGCGGGCGTAACGCATCCGCAACTCCTG
>DATBMA010000070.1:0-11411 GCA_036555105.1 Acidimicrobiia bacterium | reverse complement strand
GAAGGTCGAGCCGTAGGGTCGCAAGCCTCCATGCACCGCCAGCCCGTTGACAATGGCTCCCATGCCGTGCTCACGAACCCCGAATGCCAGGTTGCGACCAAGGCGGTTGTCGCGCGCGAAGTAGCCGCCTGTGGAGATGTGGGTCTTGGTCGACTCCACCAGGTCGGCCGCCCCGCCCAGGAAGCCAGGGACCTTCTCGGCGATCTGGTCGAACAGGTCGCCGGATGCGGCCCTGGTCGCGAGGCTGCTACTTGTCTTGAACCCGGGCAGATCCAGCTGCACCGCATTGGTGGCCAGCCGGTCTTCCCAGGCAGTCACCAGGTCGGGCTCTGATTCCTCCAGTTTCTGTCGCCGCTCCAGCCAGCGAGCCCTGGCCTCTCGTCCCCGCTCCATCGCCGAGTGGAAGTAGTCATATGCCTCGGAGGGCACGAAGAAGTGCTGGTCCGGATTCCAGCCCATGCCCTCCTTGGCCAGCCTGACCTCCTCCTCGCCGAGGGGGGCGCCGTGGGCCTTGGCGGTGTCCTGGGCATTGGGAGCCCCGAAGGCGATATGCGTGTGGCAAACGACCAGCGAGGGCCGGTCCTCGATCGAAAGGGCCTCACTTGTGGCGGCGCTGATGGCTGCTCGGTCGTGGCCATCGACCTCATCCACATGCCAGCCCAATGCCCGGAAACGAGCCGGGACGTCCTCAGAGAAGGCGAGGCTGGTGCTGCCGTCGATGCTGATGTCGTTGTCGTCGTAGAAGTAGATGAGCCTGCCAAGTCCGAGATGGCCGGCCAGCGATGAGGCCTCGGCGCTGAGGCCCTCCATCAGGTCCCCGTCCGAGACGAAACCGTACGTGCGGTGGTCGACCAGGTCCGATCCGAAGGTTGCCCTCAGGTGCTCCTCGGCGATCGCCATCCCCACCCCCATCCCGAACCCCTGGCCCAGCGGGCCGGTGGTCACCTCGATCCCGAGCTCGGGGTCCCGCTCGGGGTGGCCGGGCGTCCTCGACCCCAGCTGACGGAACGCCTGCAGGTCGTCGATCGTCATTGGGAACCCGGACAGATGCAGCAACCCGTACAGCAGCATCGACCCGTGTCCGTTGGACAGGACGAATCGGTCGCGATCGGGCCACGTCGGGTGAGCGGGATCCACCTTCAGGAACTGGCCCCACACCACCACGGCGATGTCGGCCATCCCCATCGGCATCCCCGGATGGCCGGACTTGGCCTTCTGGACGGCGTCCATCGCCAGCGTGCGCAGCGTGTCTGCTGCAAGTTGTTCGCGGTCGGCGCCCATGGACTCTTTGAGGGTACCCAGCTAGAGGTTTGCTCAAGCCCGCTGCTTTTCGGATCGGCGGCCATTGCCGCGGCCGGTAACGGAACGGCCCCAGGCCGCCATCGAGCCCATCACCCTGACCGGCCAGCGGGAGCGCAACCTTCGATACTTCTCCTCCGATTTCTCTGCCCGCGCCTGGGCGGCGGCGGTCGAGCTGCGAGCCGATTCGAGCTGACCTCTCACCCTGGCCAGCTCCCCCCGTTGAGTCGCGGCGCCGGCTTGCCAGAGGGCGGCCAATGCGAAGGTGGCCCGCTTGCCGATCCGATCCTTGTATCCGTCGGCCGCCTCCTTTGTCCCGAGCCAAACGACTTCGTCCGCCACCATGCGGCCGAGCTCGATCACATCGTCCGGGAGGAAGTCCCGGGGAGACACCCGCTGCAGCATCAGGCCCTCCGCCCGCAGCCGGTCTTCGAAGTCGCCCCCGTAGTACCGGACATGGTCGGCCTGGCCGAATCGCCGGACACGCTCCTCCTCGGGAGCGTCGGGGTCCTCCTCAGTGGGGCGATCGAAGCGGCATGGCACCTGGATGAGGGCGAGGCCGGCAGGGCTGAGGACCCGGGCCAGCTCGGCTATGGCCGTGCGATCCTCGGGAACGTGCTCGAGCACGTGATAACAGACCACGGTGCTGATCGACCCCGATGCGAAGGGAAGCGAGGTGATATCGCCGATCACGTCGGCGCGCCGGCGATCGGCGCCGGGGTCGCGGTCCATGGCGATGTAGCGATCGAGGCTGAGGTGCTTGAGGTGCAGGGCCAGCGCCGCCGACGGACCAACGTCGAGCACCGGGCCCCTGCCCAGCTCCTCGGCCAGAGCCTGAACCAGAAAGGCCAGGAACCGGTGCCGTTCGAGGCTGCCGCACCGCGGGCAGCAAGCTCGGGGCCGCCCGCCCGGTCCCGGGGTCCAGGCCACCAAGCTCCCACAGGCGAGGCATAGCCCCTCGCTGGGCGTAGATCCGTCTGGGCCGGCCATCGTCAGACTGTATTTATCGCAGTCTCGGGCCGCAGGGCCCGGTCCGGAGCGCCGCGTCGGAACGTCTTCTGCACGCGGCGTTTGGCGCGTCCGGCCAGCCATCTCGCCCGTCGAAGGGGTCCGTCGGGGCGCTCCATGACCATCAGATCCTGGAACGACTCCGAGGCAGTCACACCGTCCCACGACCCGTACGCAAGAAGCCGGATTCGAAGGTCGGCCTCCATTACCCATGTCAGTACCTGCTCGAGGCGGAAACCGATCGCCCGCAGCGGGTCGGCTTCGTCACTGGTGCGCGTGTCCCGATCGATCTGGAATCGCATCGGGTATGCGCACCCGTCGTCCACCAGGGCAGGCAGTCGCTCGTCGCTCCACAGCAGCCAGGTCGTGATCGCTACTCCACCGGGGCGCAGCACTCGTCGCAACTCAGCGAGGTAATGCTCAACGTTTGTTCGGTAGAGGTGGGTGAACACCGAAAACGCCGCCGCGACATCGATCGACCCGATCGGCGTGGGAAACCTCAACCGATCCGGATCGATGGAACCCGTCGGGTTGTAGCGGGAATTGCGGGCGTCGATGTGATGGAACTCGAGCCTGGGGTTCAAGGCTGTCAGGTGCTCGCGACACCATCCCACGTGTTTCGGGAGCACATCGAAGCCGATGTACCTGCCCCGGTGGAGGCCCTCGGTAAGGAGGCCCAACGCCAACCGGCCGTACCCGGACCCGACGTCGAGCACCGTCGAGTCGGGCTTCATCCCGTACTGCTGCAGAAGCCGCGCCAGTTCCCGGCCGGTCCGGATCAGGCGGTCGTCATCCTCCCGCATGAACCGCAGTTCGGTGGGCGGGAGAGGTAACGAATCCATCGAGCGAAACGTACATGTTTCCCGGAAGGGGAACGCCCGAGCGGGGAGTTAGCGTGGGCGAGGGGCGAGAATATCGCCATGTCTGGGCGATGGGCCCCCACCGGATTCGACCTGCGCGAATTAGAACAGGCTGGTCCGCTGAGCGTCGTTTCGTCGATCATGGCGGCGGCCGCCTTCGCGTTGGCCCAGCCGCTGCTTGATCTGCTGGGCCGCAACCCTGAGTTCTTCATCGCACAGCGTTTTGCCTCTGGCGACATCGTCCTTCTCGCTGTTGGACTCATCACCGTGCCCATCTCGTTGTGTCTGTTGGTGTTGAGCCTGCGGGGGCTGAACGCTCGAATTGGAGCTGTCGCCCATGTGGCGGTGGTGGGATCCCTGGCCGCGGTGGTCGCCGCCAACATGGCTGTCACTCTGGGACTCGCCGGCACGCCTCCGGCGGTCTTCTTCGCCTTTGTAGGGTTGGCCGGATTGGTGGTGGCGTGGTGCTTTACCCGCTTCGGCGCCCTTCGTCAGGCGTTCTTGTATCTGGGGCTGGCACCGCTGGTCTTTGTCACATGGTTCCTCTTCTTCACACCCGCCTCCCAGCTCGTCCATGCCTCTCCCACCGACCTGCCCGAGGCCGAGGCGGTGGCCAGCCCGGTCCCGGTGATAATGATGATGTTCGACGAGTTCCCCGAGGCCTCGATCATGCACGGCGACGGGAGCTTGGACTCGCTGCACTACCCCAACCTGGCGCGTCTGGCTGCAGATGGTGTCTGGTATCGGAACGCCATCAGCGTCAGCCAGCAGACAGAACAATCCCTGCCCTCGATGCTCACCGGGGTGAGCCAATCGATGAGCACCATCCCCACGATCGGTGATCATCCTTTCACCCTGTTCACGCTGCTCTCCGAGGCCTACGACGTCCAGGCAGTGGAGACGGTCACCAACCTGTGCCCGTCTTATGTCTGCTCCAACGCCAGCCTTCCTTCCCGGTCGCCATCGGAGCGGTGGGCGTCGGTGCTGTCGGATGTCGGCGTCGTCTACGGCCACCTGGTCCTACCCGCCGAAATGTCGGACCGGCTTCCTCGCATCGATCAGACCTGGAGTGACTTCAGCCAACAAACATCGGAGAAGTACGACATCATCGAACGCTTCCTGGCCCAAGTCGACGACGACCGCCGGCTCGAGGTTGGCCGGTTCCTTTCCATCCTGGACGACGACGTGGGCGACCGGCCGCCGTTGCGGTTCGCCCACTTCCTGTATCCGCATCACCCCTGGAATCTGACGGGAGATGGTCGACTGCATGGGGCTACCAGCGAACCCGGGAGTCTGTCCACAGGCTGGGGCCCGGACCCGTGGCTGGTCGCCCAGGGCTGGCAGAGACACCTGATCCAGGCCGAATACGCCGACCGCATCCTGGGCCAGGTCCTCGACGCGCTGAAGCAGAACGGCCTGTACGACGATTCGCTTGTCGTGGTGGCAGTCGACGAGGGCATAACCATCGAACCCAACACCGAGCATCAGCGAACCATCTCACCCGACACGATCGGCACCGTCGCCGATGTCCCCATGTTCGTCAAGTATCCCGAGCGGTTGGTGGGGGCGCCGGCCGGGACCATCGACGACCTCCGTGCTGAAACCACTGACCTTCTCCCCACTATCGCCGACGTCATCGATGTCACCGTCCCATGGAGGATGGACGGGGTTTCACTACTCGATACTCAAACCCGCTCCGAGAGAACCAACTCGGTGATGGTGGGAACGAAAGGACCAATTGAAATTCCGGTGGACGAGGACCAAGTGCGGGCAGTCGCCGCCCAAAAAGAGAGCTGGTTTCAGGAAGGAGACCCATATCAGTTCACGCCCCGGGGGTGGGAGGACCTCTTGGGCCGCACCGAACTGGCCGCAACCGAGGACCCATCGCTGAGCATCGGCTTGGACCAGCAGGCCGCCATCGCCTCTTTCGTTCCAGGCTCCGACCCCGTGCCCAGCTACCTGTCGGGCACCATCACCACACCGGTGGCAGCCACCGGCGAAGAGATCCTCGCAGTCGTGGTTGACGGCCAGGTGGCTGCAGTGACCCGTTGCTACGACCCCCGAGGCAGCTCTGCCAGGTGGGGGGCAATGATCGACCCCCGCCTCCTGGACACCGGCCAACGCCACGTCGAAGTCTGGATGGTCTCCGGCAACGCCGACAATCCAACCTTCACCCGCTGAGAGCGAAATCTCACCCGAGCCGTCCGGGCGGCGCCGGCTTTACATCGACCTCGAGACCGCGCCGAATCGAGGATCGCCTCGAATATCAAAGAGATGGAGATCTGCAGACTCCAGTTCCAGCTCGACAATCCCATCCACCTCGGCGGGAAACTCGATCGTCAAGGGGACCCTCTCCTCGGCCTCGTCGTAGCCGTGGACGTGGATCTCGTCAGAATCATCACGCCAGGCGTGGCCCTTGAGCTCAGCATCGATCAGTTCCTGTAGCGCGTTCTCCACCAGGTCACGAAGCAGGAATCGGATGTCATCACAGCCAAGCTCCATGACGAGATCAGCCAATCGGACATCATGGCTCTGGGCACTGTGGGCCCTTCCGACCGCGGTCCTAGTCACGCCACCTGAGAGGACTCCCCGGTACGAGCCCCCTCGTTGCCCGTGAGACGTGCGACCTGCGACTTGAGACTCCCTCTGGTGGCCCCTGGCTACCCTGAGCGGCCTTGGCCGGTCTGATCATCGCCCAAGTCGCCGCGTTGCTTCTGGTCGGGAGTGGGGGAGCCAAGCTCTTCGACCCCGATCCGACCGCGGGCGCAATGGCCGCCGCCGGCATTCGCATGGGCCGGTTCGGCGCTTACGTGGTCGCGGTGGCCGAGATCGTCACCGGGCTGGCGTTCCTGGTCATGGGTGGGCAGGCCGGTTGGGCCCTGGCGGTGGTCTACGCCGGTTTCGCCGCCTTCGTCGGCGTGGCCCTCGCCCGCCATCGAGCGATCCAGTCTTGCGGATGCTTCGGGAGGGCAGACACCCCGCCAACCATCCTGCACCTCGCCTTCAACCTGGTGGCTGCCGCCGCAGGAGCCTTGGCGGCTTTGAATGGCGCCCCCGGCTTGATCGAATCGCTTCCAGCCGGGCCGATGGAAGCGGGCCTGTATCTCCTCTTCCTGGGGGCTGCTGTCTTCGGGATATACCTGATGCTGGCCGAGTTGCCGCGGACCATGGCCGCGGCGCGGGGAGCAGGTTGAGCACCCGTCTGGTGGAGGCGGCCGGGCGCTGGCTCGACTCCCGGGTCAGCCGGCGCGGCTTCCTGCGCCGGGCGGTGATCGTCGGATCGGCGGTCGCCACCGCCCCGATGACCTACCTGCTACGTCCCGGCACCGCCTACTCGGCGCTGATCGGGCCGCCCGACTGTTCCTCCGGGCTCTGCGTTGACCCTTGGACCGACTTCTGCTGCAACATCCACGGGGTAAACACGTGCCCCCCGGGCAGCCTCGTGGCGGGATGGTGGCGAGCCGAGGGCAACACCTTCTGCGATGGCTCCTCCCGCTACTACATGGACTGCAACTCGGCCGACTGCGGCGGATGCTCCTGTGGATCCTCCGGAACCTGCTCGCACACGTGTGTCGATTGTGAGTGCAAGTGCAACCACGACCAGTGCGTGGAGCGCAAGATCTGCTGCACCCGTTTCCGCTATGGCCAGTGCAACAACCAGGAGCCATGCATCGGGCCGATCACCTGCCGGGTGGTGACCTGCGTGCCGCCATGGGAGTGGGACACGACCTGCAGCCGCACCGACGCCATCGCCCAGTCGACCTACACCCACAACGCCGCCTGCCTGCACCCCGACACCAGCCCGAAAGGGCCGGCGGTGGCCAGACCGGCGGTGATGGCCGGTGCCACCTGGCAGTTGCGCAACTCGCTCGGGGGCGGCGGCGCTGACGACACCTTCGATTACGGGGTGGAGGGCGACATCGCGCTGATGGCCGACTGGAGCAATGCCGGGGTGGAGACGCCGGCGGTGGTGAGGGGGGTCCGCCACGGATTCAGCGGCGACGACCGGCTCACCTGGTACATCCGTCAGGTGGAGGGACCCGGCCAGCCCCAACTGGTGATCCGCTATGGATTGCCGGGCGACATCCCGGTGGTCGGCGACTGGGACGGCGACGGGGTGGCCACCCTCGGGGTTGTGCGAGGCAATCGCTGGCTGCTGCGCAACTCCAACAGCCCGGGGTCCCCCCACCTCGACTTCACTTTCGGGCAGGCAGGCGATATCCCGGTGGTCGGAGACTGGAACGGGGACGGGATCGACGGGCCTGGGATGGTGCGCGGCAACACCTGGCGGCTGCGCAACTCCCCCACCGGCGGCATCGCCGAGATCACCTTCAACTTCGGGCAGGCAGGGGACATCCCGGTGGTCGGTGACTGGAACGGGGACGGGATCGACGGGCCAGGGCGCTACGACGACGGCACCTGGGAGATTCGCAACTCGCTCACGACTGGTTCCGCCGACCAGACCTTCACTTTCGGGGGCGGGGGCCAGCAGCCCGTCACCTGGCATCGGGTGAGCGGCTGATGGAAGCGGTGCTCATCGTCGAGGGGCTGGTCATCATCCTCTTGTTGATCCTCGTGGCCGGCTTGCTCCGCAGTCACGGCGAGATCCTCCGCCGCCTGCACGCTCTGGGAGCCGGTGAGGACATTGCCATCCCGACCGGCCCATCCCGGCGCCGCCCCCCGGCCACCGCCGGGTTCGGGCAGGCCCCACTCACCGAATTGAGCGGTGTCACACCGGCCGGGGACACGGTCAACGTCAGCCTCATCCACGGCCGCGGCACGACCCTGATCTCGTTCCTGTCGTCAGGCTGCTCGAGTTGCCGCACCTTTTGGGACGCCTTCTCCGGCGACTTCGAGCTCCCCGGGGTCGATGCCCGGCCAGTCATCGTCACCAAGGGCCCGGCTGCGGAGAGCCCGGAGGGGGTCGCCTCCCTGGCCCCGCCCGGCATCACCACCTTGATGTCGACGGAGGCCTGGGATGCGTTCCGGGTGCCGATGACGCCCTATTTCCTGCTGGCGGACGGGGCCGGCAACGTCCTCGGGGAAGGATCGGCCTCAACCTGGAGGCACCTGCAGGGCCTGGTCCGCCAGTCATTGAGCGACTCACGGCGGAGCGCCGGCCAGGCAGACGAGAATGCCGACCCGAATGGCCGTGCCCATTTCGCCGACGACGACCTCCGCAGGGCCGGAATCGAGCCTGGTGACCCATCGCTGTATCGAAATCCGATCGATTCATGACGGAGGCGTCATGTCCAGGCTGATCGGACGTGGTATGCAGGTCGAATTGCCCCCAGGCTGGGAGGGGGCGGTGACCTCAGGCGACTTCCGCGAGCTGTCGGATGGCGCCCGCCGACCCACCGTCATGCATATCGCCAGCTTTCCCCTCCCACCCCAGCGCGGGGACTGGGGCTCGGGCGCCGTGCAGCTGATGCGCAAGACCGACGTATTCATGGTCCTTTTCGAATACCTGCCCGAGCAGGCCGGCACTCCCCTGTTCAGTGACAACGAAGTTCCCCGTCAGCTCGACCCATCGGAGTTCGACGAGACCGCACTACAAGAGATGCGACGCGGCCAGAGCGGTCTGCAGCGGTTTTTCACATACCGGGGTCGCGCCTTCTGCCTCTACGTCGTGCTGGGCTCGCATCTCGACCGCAAGGATCTGGTGCCCAGGGTCAACGAGGTGCTGGCCGGCCTGGAAATCGAATGAGCAGGCGACTCATCTGGTGGGCATTCGCGGTCGTGGTTGCCCTCGGCGTGGCCATCCCGCTGCTGGTTCGCACGCCGGCAATCGCCATCGACGTGAACGGGACCTTCACCGACGACGACGGGAACAAGCACGAGCCGTACATCGAAGCCATCGCCACAGCCGGGATCACCACCGGGTGCACCTCTACCCACTATTGCCCTGGCGACACGGTCACACGCGCCCAGATGGCCTCGTTCCTCGCCCGCACCCTCGAGTTGGATCCCGAAGCCGGCGGGCCCTTCACCGACATCGGCGGGAGCGTCCACGCCGGCGCCATCAACGCCATCTATGAGGCCGGGATAACCACCGGCTGCACCCCGACCCGCTACTGCCCGAGCGAGGCGGTCCGCCGTGACCAGATGGCTTCGTTCCTCGCCCGCGCCTTCGACCTCGACCCTGAGAACGATGGGCCGTTCACCGATGTGACCGGCAACCTGCACGAAGAGAACATCAACGCCATCTTCGAAGCGGGGATCACCACCGGCTGCACCGCCACCCTCTACTGCCCCCACAAGTCCCTCCCCCGCGACGAGATGGCGACGTTCCTGGGGCGAGCCAAGCCGCTCCAGCCGATCTACATCCAGCTGCCTCTGTTCGACCTGCCTACCTATTCCTGCTCAAAGGACGGCACCAGCTGCAAGGGCTCGACCAACCTCCCCGAGCGCGACACCTACCTTGTGCAGGAGGGCTGGTATCAGGTGCTCCCATATCAGCCCGGAGAGCAGGCGGAGTTCACCGACTCCGACACCCGCTTCGACCTCCTCGTCGACGGCCACCTGGTCCCGTCAACCTCGCTGCCGTTGGTGAACAGCGGGCAGATGGCAACCCGGGAATTCCGCACGCTGGTGATCGGCCTCGACCCTGGCCAGCACACCATCACGGGCCTCTGGTACTGGAACGGCAACTTGATCCGCACCACCACCCTCACCGCCAACGTCAGCCCGTAGGGGCAGGCTCCTGGCAGCGAGGCCCCCTAGGAGGCGATGCCGAGGGCCCTGGCCAGGAATGAAGCCATCTGAGCCCTGATGAGGGTGCTGCTCGGGCAGAAGCGGTTGGATGCGGTCTGGTTGCATCCCAAGGTGATGTTGTTGGCCCTCAACGCGTTGATCGAGGTCTCGAACGGGCTTCCGGTGTCGTCGATGAAGAAGTCGGTGCCCGCCGGGTTGTCGAAATCGAATGCTCGGACCATGAACTCGGCCATCTCCCCGCGTGACAGATAACCGCTGGGGCAGAAGCGGGTGGTCGTGCAGCCGAAGCCGATCCCGGCTGCGGTCAAGGCGTTGATGTCACCTTCGAAGGTGGAGCCGCCGTCGTCGGTGAAGTAGTCCACCCCCGCATCCGGCAGCGCCAGCAGCCGGCGCAGGAACGCCGCCATCTGGCCCCTGGTCACCCGCCGTCCCGGGCAGAACATGTCGTTGGCGGGGGGATTGCAGCCCTTGGTGATTCCGGCATTGGCAATGGCGTCGATATTGGGCTCGTGCACGCTCCCCTCGTCATCGAAGAAGAACCCGCGATAGCCCCCGGTGAAGGTGGCGGTCATGGTGATGGCATTGGCCGGGGCGATCATCACGTGGGCGGCGGCGCCACCGTCACTCCATGAGGCAAACCGGTAGGTCCTCTGGTTGACCGTCTGCGGGTTGGCTGCTTGGACCGAGATCTGGGATCCGACGATCACCGTGCGGGTGAACGGCGTCACCTGCTCAGAACCGCCGACCGTCAGCTTCAGCCCTGCCGGGGTAGAGGTGAAGCTCAAGACCGTGGTCGCCGGGTCGAGGCGAATCGTGCTCGACCCGGTGGCCCCGACGCTGTCGGTGACGGTGAGGGTCAGTTCCAGATAGGACGGATACTCGTGGTCAGGCGCAACGAACGAACCGCTGGCGACCCCGGTCCACTGCTGAAGGGGATGAGCGTGGCAGCTGGAAGGCGAGGAGCAGTGCTGGATCACCAGTTGCCACGACATGGCGCCGGCCGGAAGCGCGCCGTCCTCGGCATCGTTGCCCGTCCCGACGAACGTGACCTGCTGATCGACTTTCCACTTCGACGATGCCGACGGAGAGGTGATCGTCGCAACCGGGGCGGTCGTGGCGGTGATGACGACTCCATCGGTGTCGACTCCCCCCCATTCGTCGCTTACCTCGAGCCCGACGTTGTAGGTACCTGGAGTCGTATAGGTGAAGCTCGGATTGACGGCCGTGGAGTCGTCGTACTGGCCGTCCCCGTCCAGGTCCCACCTGTAGGTCATCGGGTCGCCATCGGGATCGCTGGATCCGGTGCCATCGAAGGCCACCGTGAGGGGCGCCTGCCCGGCGGTCCGGTCGGCTCCAGCGACTGCGGTGGGCGCGTCGTTGGCGCCCGGATACCTGAAGCGCACCACCTTCCCGCCCAGGAGGTCCACCGAATAGAGGTCGCCGCCTGGCCCGATCTCGAGGGCGACGCTGGGCGTGGAGTCGGCGAAAAGGGTGAGATTCGATGGCTCGCCATCCGCCCCGGGCATCATC
>DATBMA010000067.1:0-4071 GCA_036555105.1 Acidimicrobiia bacterium | reverse complement strand
GAGGTAAGTCCGATGTTCGGTGAGATGATCGGGCGGTTCGTCAGCCATGAGCGTGATCGGGTTGGTGAGCCATTTGTGCTGGCAGAAGTCGGGGCTGGATCAGGCTCTCTCTTGCGGCCGCTGCTCGACCAGCTCGAGGTGGAAGCGTGGGCGGTTGACGCCTCCCCTCCTTCGCGGGCGGCGCTGCGGCTGCTGCTCCCCTCAGATCGGGTCGTCTCGGACTTCGAACAGCTGCCTGCCCCTTTCCGCGGCGTCATCGTCTGCAACGAGCTGGTCGACAACCTCCCGATGGCGCTTGCCACCCGCCAGCGCGAGGACTGGCGCGAGCGCTGGGTCGATGAGGATGGCGGACGCCTCGTGTTCGTTGATGCCCCCGCCAGACCCGAAGTCAGGGATTGGCTCGACCTCTATGCCGGCCCTGTGGAGGAAGAGGGCTGGGTTGAGGTACAGCTGGCGGCGGGAAAGTGGCTCGAGCAGGCATTGGCCTCTATCACCTCCGGGGCGGTCCTGGTCATCGACTACGGCGACACCGCCGACGGCCTGCTGCCGCGCCGCCGGGATGGAACGTTGCGCACCTACCGATCCCACCATCTCGGCCCTCACCCGCTGGACCAGCCGGGGGCCACCGACATCACCGCCGATGTCAACTTCACAGCTCTCGAGTCGGTTGCGACAGCGGCAGGGGCCGAGGTCGAACTGTCGCGCCAGGATGACTTTCTCGTGGACCTCGGTCTCCGCAAGCGACTCTCGGAACTCCGCAAGGCCCAGTTCGACCTGGCGCAGTCCGGCGACGAGGAAGCCCGTTTGCTCGCGCGCTCACAGATCGTCGAGGCGGAGACCCTGCTCCATCCCCGCGGACTAGGCGACTTCAGGGTGTTGGTGGCCCGAAAGTGAGCGGTATCTAGGGCGTCGCCGCCACAGCTGCGGCAGCATCGACAAGGCCGCTTCCAGTGGCATCCGTGCCCCAGCAGATCTCAGCGGCCGGCACACCAGGCGCCGGTAGCACGTTCCTGCAGCCCGCTGCCAAGGGAACGCTGCTTCCCTCGAGGATGGCTTCTGCAGTGCCGGCGGTGAGCCCTGGCGCCTTCTGAGCCATCAGCGCGACGGTGCCGGCCACATGGGGCGAGGCCATTGAGGTCCCACCAACGAAGAAGTACGAGGTCTTCCCCTGCTGGGTCTGATATGGCCCGACCACCCAAGAGCCCGGAGCAGCCACGTCGAGGTCCTGGCCGGCCAGTGCACGGCTCGAGAAGTCGGTTATGTAGAAGTCGGCGGCGTTGGTCGGATCCGCCACATTGCCGACCAGCCACCACGAGTTGTTCGGGATCCATTCGCCTACCCAGCCCGAAGCGGCTGCCGAGATAACAGGTCCATAGGCGCCCGGATACCCCATGCCGGCCGCTCCTTCATTCCCCGCCGAGGCGACGATGATCACGCCCTTCCCAATCGCATAGTCGATGGCGGCTTGCTCGACCGCGTCTAGCTCGTCTCCTCCAAGGCTCATGTTGATGACCACAGGTGAACCGGCCAGCGGTCCGGCCTTGAGATCGGCGACGTAGACGATCCCTTGGGCGACCATTCCGGATGACC
This sequence comes from Acidimicrobiia bacterium, assembly GCA_036555105.1. Classification (GTDB taxonomy): domain Bacteria; phylum Actinomycetota; class Acidimicrobiia; order Spongiisociales; family ZC4RG35; genus DATBMA01. The sequence goes on along the minus strand of DATBMA010000067.1, from coordinate 2,481 downwards.
CGGAGCCCGAGTTCCCCAGGACCTTCACCGGTATGACCGTCGCCATCGGGGCCATCCCGTTGATCGGCGTGCCATTCAGGCTGTAACCCAGGATCGTGCTGGTGACGTGGGTGCCATGACTGTTGGTGTCGTGCTCCCACTTGTTGGGCTGCTCCGACACGTTGGCGTTTTCGCTCCCACCGCCACCGAACGACTTAGCGTACTGGGTAGCAATCCGCTCCTGAGGAAAGTATTGGCGCCAGCTGTACAACAATCCGGTGTCGAGTATCGCGACATAGACGCCGTCGCCATTCTCAGTGAGCTGGCGCCCGGCCCCGATGTCGGTGACGTTGATGGCGTCGAGGTCCCAAGTGCTCAGCCCATTGGTGAAGTTGGTGGCGGCGACCGTGTCGATCGGCACGCCGTTGCGCTCGGCGTCCGGGCTGACCGCCGCCACGAATGCCAGCGCTGAAACGTCGTCGACCAGGTCCTCCTTGACCTGCATCAAGACGGCATCGACCTGTGGCAGTTCGGCTTTGATCGAGCCATAGCGCCCGAGTTCCGCCCGCATGGAAGCGGTGATGTCGGATCTGAGCAGGACGTTGACCTTCCTGGTCTTGGCGGCTGTCGCCGGCTGTGCGATGAGGGTGCAAAGCAGTATCAGCACCCCAACGATGGCTCCCCGGACACGAGTGTGTGTGGACGAGTCCATTTCCCCTCTCCCTCTGTCTGACCAGCAACACGGTAAACCCCTGAAGGCTGGAGTCCAGACGATGACTAGCCACTCCCAGTGGTGGCGCGGGCGCCGGGATAGCCTCGCTCGGACTGATGGTTGTATCTGCCCTCCCAGGCCTCTGGATCGTTGGAGTCGCCACTCTCCTGGTCACCGGCTGGGGGGCCTATCTCAGTGTCAACGCCGCTGCCAAGGGCCCGGCCTGGGCCCTGAGCCACCTCGGACGAGCCCGGCCGGTCGCGATCGGCGGTCTCACGCTCAGCGTCCTTGTTGCCTTGCTCGTCCGCCCGTTCTGGATCGGCCTGGCCCTTCTATACGTGATCGGGGTCGCCACCTGGTTGATCAGTCGTCAGCGCCGGCTGCTGCAGACGATCGAGCGAGAGCACGGATTCGGCGAGGTATCCGCCGAACGGCGGGCGGAGATCCTCCATCGGGTCAGGGTCTGGTGCCTTGGTGGGACGTTGGTCCTGGTGGTGATCTCGCTGGCGGTGTCGTCCACCATCGGGCCCATTGGGCTGGGGCTGCTGGCCCCGGCCGCCCTCCTGGGCGGTACGGGACTGGCGGTGGGAAGGGTCTAGCCGTGGTCGCTGAAACGGCCCGAAGCTATGATTTCCCCGCCCGGAAGGGATCTTCGGGCTCGCCGGGATGCCCGAGTGGCCAAAGGGAGCAGACTGTAAATCTGCCGGCTATCGCCTACGGAGGTTCGAATCCTTCTCCCGGCACTCGAAGGCCCGGTCAAGCAAGGCATCCTGATTACTGGGTTCTCAGTGGGTGTGCGTCCGCAACCAGAAAGTAGCCCGAAACTCCCGACGATTGGGAGAAGCGCAGCCAACATGATTGCGCTTGTCGACTCAACAAATATCGGGAAACCATTGACCGAAGATTATCGCGCCGAGGCAAACGACGGCCACGAGCCACTTCACCCAAGGCGCACATCCACTAGGCGCCGGTGTAACGAAGCAGGTAGACCTGCGGCGCAAATATCCAGAACAGCACGGCTATTGCAATGACCAGAATGGTCACGACTGAAAGGGTCCACTTCAGCCAGGTTGGCACAAGGTCATTTTAGGAGACCGAACGATTGGTGCGAATGGGCTGCGAAAGGACGGCTAGACCCCATTTGGCCCGCCCGAACGGCGGTGGCCCACTCATGAGGGTCAAGCGACCGCAGGTCAGGAGCTTGCAGCCGCCGAAGAGATTTCCTCCCGGGGCTGCATGGTAGGCGAGCCTAAGGCGGAGATTCATACGGCCAGCTGACTACCCCGAAGCAGAGTCGGCCTTCAAGTCGGTTGTTGAGGCCGAGGCAGACGGTGAAGACGTCGAGGTTGCGCCCGTGGACAGGAGAGGCCGGTGCACTCTGGCTTCCTCGAATAGGTATCGTGGCGGGACTCACGCGACCCGCCACTCACCGTGGCTGAGTGCGCCCCCTTAGCTCAGCTGGCCAGAGCGCCTCCATGGTAAGGAGGAGGTCTCCGGTTCGAATCCGGAAGGGGGCTCGAGCGGACGGCATCGCCGTGCGCAAGGAGGAGGCGGCGTAGCTCAGTCGGTGAGAGCGCTCGACTCATAATCGAGAGGTCGGCAGTTCGAGTCTGCCCGCCGCTACTGGTACAGAGAAGGAGATCGATCCACATGGGTAAGGCGAGGTTTGAGAGGTCGAAGCCGCATGTGAATGTGGGGACGATGGGTCATATTGATCATGGGAAGACGACGTTGACGGCTGCGATTACGAAGGTGTTGGCGGAGCGGGTGCCGGGGAATGCGTTTACGTC
>DATBMA010000054.1:0-15500 GCA_036555105.1 Acidimicrobiia bacterium | reverse complement strand
ACGGGGGCTGGCCAGTTGCCGAATGTGGAGTTTGCTAAGCCGTCGGGGACTTTGAGTTTGGTGGGGACGATCCGGACGGCGAGGAACTGGACTTACACGTCGGGTGGGTTCGATGCAGGAGCTTCGACGGTGGTGTTCTCCGGCACAGAGCAGGTGTCAGCAGCGGGAATCAGCTTCAACGACGTGATTGTGAATGCCGGCTCCTTGGCGGCCGGAGTGACCCTGATCCAGGGACCGCTTGTGGTGACCGGCCAACTTCAACTTATCGGCGGGAAGATCACCACCGGGGCAAGCAAGGTGGTCATCGGGCCGGCGGGCACGGTCGTACGCACAGGAGGCCACGTCGCAGGGGCACTGCAGAAGCACATACCGGCCGGATCGCCGATCACAGAGACCTTCGAGATCGGAAGCGCGTCCACCTACCTGCCCGTCACTATCAACTTCGGAACGGTCGTGCAAGCCGGCGACCTCACCGTTGCATCGGTGGCAGGTGATCACCCCGATGTCGCCAACTCGGGAGTCGCCGCAGCCCTCGGCGTCAATCGCTGGTGGACGATCGTCAACGGCGGTGCATCCTTTGACACCGCGGATGTCACGCTGACTTTTGCTCCGGGCGATATCGACCCGGCCGCCGATCCGAACATTTTCATTGTGGCGAAGCTCGATGGTCTGGTGTGGACCCAGCCGTCGGTGACTGCGAGGTCGGGGACGAGCATCACGGCCGCGGGCATGACCTCCTTCAGTCAGTTTGTTGTGGGCCAGGCGGCGGCGGATGTGGGTGTGTCGTTGGTGGGGGTTCCGGAGCCGGTGGTGGAGGGCGGGAGTCTGACTTACACGTTGGGTGTGGTGAATGGGGGCCCGTCGGGAGCGTCGAATGTGGTGCTGGCGGCTTCGTTGCCGTCGGAGGTGACGTTCCTGTCGGTTTCTTCTTCGCAGGGTGCTTGTTTTGAGCTGATGGGGTTCGTGACCTGTCTTCTGGGTGCCCTGGGTGATTCGGGCTCGGCGACGGTGACGGTGACGGCGGCGGCGGCGACTCCCGGTAGTGGTATTGCCACCGCTTCGGTGAGCGCCGACGAGGTGGATGTGAACCTGGCCGACAACACCGCCAACTGGACCAGCCAGATCCAGGCGCCTCCGACGACGACGACCCAGCCTCCCAGCACGACCCAGCCTTCGACCACAACGACCCAGACTCCCACCACGACGTCTCAGCCGTCGACATCGACCACCGAGCCGACTTCCACGACATCAACGCAGCCTTCCATCCCTGCCGCCTCCACCACGACCCATGACAGCACCCCGACAACGGAGCAGCCCTCTTCGTCGACGACCGGGCACACGGCCACCACGGATCAGAGTTCGACGACCATCATCCTTCCGGAGGGAAGTCAGACTGGGTCGGACGTGACAATTTGGGCGCTGGTCATCTCTGGGCTCCTTGCGACCTTGTTGCTGCTCGCTGTCCGCTGGTTCAGGGACGACCGCGCCTAAGGGCTCTTCGGCGAACTCAGTTGGACATGTCGGCCAAAAAGGCCTGCACGTCTTCCCGCTCGTAGAACTCGTTGGCCTTCTCCAACGAGCACTCCTCACCGATGGCGCCCATCAACGCGCTGAGCTGGCTCATCTCGGCCATGGTCAGGTCGGCGGCAGTCCCGCCTCCCTGTATGACCTCGAGGGCAGCAGCTATGTCGGTTTCGCAGTCGCCGCTCACCCCCGCTCCATCCTCACCGGTGAACCCCTCCATCATCCGGAATATGAACTGCAGGTAGGCCACCGCCCCTGGGGCCTCGGAGCGGGCCAAGTCGAGCAGAGCGTCTTGGGAATCCTCCCCCCCGATGTCAGGGCAGTTCTCGTTCAGAGTCGTCTCGAACTCGGACGTTTGCTCCTCGAGCTGAGTGCTCATCTCATTCAGCTCCTCGACGGTGGCGGAGTCGAAGTCGATGTCTCGAACCACCGGTTCGATCGCCTGCAGGAATTGCCCTACCAAGCGCTTGCACTCCGCCGGCAGGTCCTCAAAAGCGACGGTGTCCCCGGTCTGACCGGTTCCAAGGGTTGTGGTCGTCGCCTCAGCGACGGTCGTGGTCGCGGCGGCTCCCCCGCAGGCGGCCGTGATGAGACCCAGGATGATCAGACGAAGGACGATTTTCATGAGAACCCCTCTCGAGCGGCCCGCGGCCGGCGAAGCGGCAGGTTAGGCATCGTTCCCGGATTGCCACGCTCACTTGATGGGGATCCGGCCGCCTACCAGGGCAGACCTCACGATGCGATGGATGTCGGCCGTCGGAGTTCCGGGTTTCAACTCGTTCCACAGCTCGACGACGGCATCGAATATGGGGCCGGTCCCGGCTCCCAGCCGAGGGCGTGAATTGAGCCGAAGCAGTATGCCGCACGCTTGCATCAGCTCGACTGCGAGGAGATCCTCGAGCACTCCTAGTGCCTCATCGGTTCGGGCGACCGCCTCGGGAGCGTTGGTCGAGTGGTCCTCAACCGCAAGGTCGAGGGTGGGGACATCGAGGGTCACCGGGTCGGCCAGCTGGCGCAGCCTGGTGTAGCCGGCGGCGGCGGGGTAACGCAGCAGGACCCCGGTGGCGTCGGGATCGATTGTGGTGGGGACCGGAATGAACGCAGCCCCACCCACGGCGCTGTCAAACATGTGGCCGTTGCGCCGCTCGACCAAGAGCCCCACGTGGGCAATCGCCGGCCTGAGACCGTCGATGGTCAACGCCGGCAGCATCGGATGGAAGTTCCCGTTGGAGACAAGCCGATCCTCTTCGATCGCCACCAGTGGGTTGTCGCTCATGCCGTTCAGTTCGTTGCTCAGCGCCTGGGTGGCGAAGTCGAGGAGATCGCGCATGGCGCCATGCACCTGTGGAACCACCCGGTAGCCCAGCGGGTCCTGAACCGAGACGGTGGCTCCGAAACCGGTGCGCTCACTCCCCTCCAACATTCCCCTGATGCGGGCGGAGGTGGCCTGCTGGCCTGCACTGGCCTTGGCGGCGGCCACGACGGGCTCGACGATCGAAGGATTGGCCCCGACGGCCTCCATCGATACGGCCGCCACCGCGTCGGCCAGGTCGATCACCCTGGCGGCAGATCCAAGCACGACTGCCCCCCAACCCACCGTGACCGAATTAGCCGAAATCAGGGCAAGCCCATCCTTGGGGGCCAGGGCGGCGGGTTCGATCCGGGCGGCGGCCATGGCCTCAGCGCCGGGCATGGTCTGGCCGCGGTACTCGGCCTGACCGAATCCGAGCGCAACCAGGCCGATCATCGCGAGATGGCCGAGGTCCGAAGCTCCCACCGAGCCCAGCCGGGGGACGACAGGGTGGACCCCGGCGTTCAGCATCTGCTCCAACACCCGGGCCACGGCCGGCGAGATCCCAGATCCACCCCGGGTGAATCCGTTGAGACGCGCCGCCATCGTCGCCCGCACGACTGAGGTGGGCAGGGGTTCGCCCATGGTCCCGGCGTGCATCGCCACGATGACCGGCTGCATAGCCACCAGGGCCTCTTCTGGTATCCGGACATTGCGGGCATGCCCCAGACCGGTGGTCAGGCCGTACACCAGCTCATCACGTTCGAGCGCCCGATTCACGACACCGCGAGACTCGTCGAGCCTGGTCACGGCCCCGGGGCCGATCGTGATCTCTGCTCCGAACGCGACATCACGCAACTCATCGAGCGTCATAGGTGCATCGGTGATCACGACCGCAGGCCGGGCTTCAACCGAACTCACAGGTGGCCCGAGCGAGGCTGGTCGCGGCCGGTGTCAGCGGAGGATGAGGCAGCTGTCTCCAAATTGATGCCAAAGGTAACCGTGTTCGAGAGCCGACCGGTACATGGATCTGGCAGCCAGGGCTCCTGCCATCGCCTCCACCATGCCCAAATGGCTGGCGCCGGGCTCGTGCCAGCCGGTGATCAGCCCGTCGACTGATCGGACTTCGGAGTCTGGTCCAACCACCAGATCGGTGTAGCCGTGACCCGGGCCGACCCGGCCCTTGCCGTCCGCCACCGTCTCGAGAGCGCGGACGACCGTCGTGCCAACCGCGATCACCCGGCTGCCGCGGGTGTGGACGGCGTTGATGGCATCGGCCGTGGCAGGAGGGACCCGATAGCGCTCGCGGTCGGGTGCCTCTCCCTGCTCAAAAGACGACACTCCGCAATGGAGCACGATCGGGAGGATCTCCACTCCCCGAGCGATCAATTCGATCAAGAGACGGCGGGTGAAGGGCCGGCCGGCGCTGGCCATTTCGGCGCTGCCTGGCTTGATCCCATACACGGTCTGGTAGTCGGACAAAGGTCGCGGCTCGGCGCTGGCTCCGTACCGAATCGGCCCTCCGTGGGCGGCCAGGTAGCTGTCCAGTCTGAGGGAAGGCCGCAGGTTGGCCACCCATAGCCGAGCCGATCCAACCCGACGAGCCAGCAACTCGATCGAACCCCCTGCATCCAGGCCAAGGACCTGTGGTTTGAGTGAGGGCCCGGGCAGCGTGCCGTGTCCGGCCGGCGTCCGCACTTCCACCGTCCACAAGCCGTCGGGTTGGGGTACCGAGAGGTGGACCATCAGCGGAGTCCCCCCACGATCGGTTGCTCGCAGAGCGGCGGGGACTGTGGAAGACACATTCACCACGAGTGCGTCCCCTTCACTCAGAAAGCCGGCGATGGCATCGAAGCTGCTGTGCTCGATCCCGCCGGAGCGGGCGTCCACCACCATCATCCGCACCGCGTCACGTTCCATCCCCCGAGCCTCGGGCGGTCTGGTCGCCTCCAGGGCGGGAGGGAGCACGAACTCGATGGTGGCCGACGTGGTCATGGCAGTGCCCGCGCGGAGTAGCGACCGGAGGGGAGGGCGCCTTCGATGAGCGACAGCAGGCCGGGCACGCTGTCGGATGCAGGAGGCCGATCGGACACGTCCTCACCGGGGTAGGCGTCCTGCTGCATCCGGGTGTTCATGTCTCCGGGATCGACCCAGTAGACCCGCACATCCGCTTCCTCGGCTGCCAATACCCTCGAGGCCTGTTCGAGCGCCGCCTTCGATGAGCCGTACCCGCCCCAGCCTGGATAGCCCTCGACTGCGGCATCCGAGGTGATGTTGATGATGCGCCCCCCGCTCTTCCGCAGCCAAGGAAGGGCGAGTTGGATGAGCCCGAGCGGGGCGATGACATTCACTTCCAGCACGGCTTGCAGCTGCCCGAGCGGGTAGTCGGCCAGTGAGGGCAGGGGCGTCGGCCCAAGCGACGATGCGTTGTTGACGAGCAGGTCGAGCCGTCCCCGCTTCGCCACTTCGGCGAACAACGACTGCTGGTGTGCAGGGTCGGCAACATCTCCGGGGAGGGGGGCGATGTCACCACCGGCCCATGACCCCACCGCCGCCTCTAGCGCCGCTGCATCACGGCCGTCGACCACCAGTGACCAGCCTGAGGCGGAAAGCGCCCTGGCCAGTTCGTAACCAAGCCCGCGAGAAGCGCCGGTTATCAGAGCGGTTCTGGTGCCCATCACCGGGCACGCTACAACTTCAAGTTAACTTGAAGTCAAGGCACTAACCTGGCGTCGCCCATGGGACAACTCGAGGACTGGGTCACGATCGGGGAGCTCGCCCGCCGGAGCGGGGTCAAGACCTCCGCCCTGCGGTTTTACGAGTCGCGTGGGCTAATCGAGTCCGAGAGAACGGATGGGAATCAACGGCGCTATCGGCGGGCCACCCTCAGGTTGGTTGCCACGATCAGGGCCGCCCAGAAAGTCGGCCTCACCTTGGACGAGATCGAGGAGGCGTTGGCCACCCTCCCTACCGATCACGTGCCCGACAAGGCGGATTGGGAACGGCTGTCCAACAGCTGGCGAGACGCACTCGACCAACGCATCGCCCGCCTGCAGGCGCTACGAGACGACCTGAGTGGTTGCATCGGCTGCGGCTGTCTGTCCCTACGATCGTGCCGCTTGATGAACAGCGACGACTGGGCGGCCTCGACCGGACCGGGTGCACGCGGATTGCGCTCTTGATCGATTCAGGGCGGGATCGTGTCTGAGGCGCCCAGTCCCAAATCGAAGCGCACCTCGCTGCCAATGCACCATCGGCAGTCGGCGTAGGGGAAATCGAGCCGGGCATCGGAGGCACTGTCGTACCAGCGGCGCTTCGACGGGTGGATCCGTCCCAGGTCGCAACCCGTGCGCTCGTCGGCCGTGTCGTGCAGTTCTTTGGTGGAGGTATTTCCCAGGTAGCGCTTGACCTTCAACATGTTTGTTCTTCTGCTTATCGTCAGAGGCGAGCGGGCAAGGTCACGACCCTGTGGAGGAGGTTTCCGGTTTCCCGACCCGCCTCTGACCTCCTGTATTCGCCTTGAGGGCCGGAAAAGTTCCGGGAACTCGGCAAGGCACTTCGGCGAATACACCCCAAGCCAATCTGTGGAGGTTGCCGTGTCGTTGGGTCGTGGCCTTGCTTTCGTATCTCTTGTCGGGCTCGTGGTAGCCGCGCCATTGGCGGTCCTGGCCGCCCCGGCCAGAGCGGAGTCGCATTGTGTCGTCCAGGTCGTAGGCCAGGAGACGGATGGGGAGTTGCTGCTCGGAGACCCGAATTGCTTCGAGTCCTTCGGTGCGGCGGCGGCGTCGATCGCGGGAGTTGGTCTCGCATCTGTGACCGGCCCTGAGCTCTTCGGCGACGCTTCGGTCCAGGTGGCGCTGTCGCAATTCACTCTGGGCGTCCACTTCGACGCTTTCAATGGGGTCGGCAGTTCGATCGCGGTTGTGGGCAGCAACTGCAACGGTGGTTACTGGAACACATCGATCGCTTGGTCCAACCGCATCTCATCGTCCTGGAACGGATGCCCGAGGCTTCGCCACTACGACTGGGCGAACAGATCGGGGGCATCAGCCGATACGACTGGAGTGGGCACAACAGACAACCTGCCGCTGATCATGAGCAACCGCACGGAGTCGATCGCCTACCTGGGGAGTTGAACTCGCCGCCCGGTTTGCGGGCGGTGAAACTGCGGGAATGAAGGAGGAGCGCACTGACGCCGAGATCGTCGCCGCCTCCCGAGATGATCCTGAGCTCTTCGGCCTGATCTTCCGGCGTCACTATGGCTCGGTCTTCGGTTTCGTGGTCGGCACGGTCGGGTCCATCGACGGCCTTGACCTCGCCTCCGAGACGTTCAGCCGAGCTTTTGCGCATCGTGACCGGTTCGACCTCCGCTATCCCAGTGCCAGGCCGTGGCTGCTGGGCATTGCGGCCAACCTCATCGCCGATCACTTTCGCAAGCTGGCCCGCTCGTACCGGGCCAATGCCCGACTGGCCAACCTCGGTCGGCCAGACTCCGGGTTCGAAGACGAGTCGGCGGCACGGCTCGACGCCTTGGCAGCCCGCCCGCTGGTCGTTAGAGCGATGAGCTCGCTCCGCAAGGAAGAGGCTGAAGTCGTGGCTCTTTACGTGCTGGCCGACCTCTCCTATGCGGAGATCTCCGAGGCTCTCGGCATCGGCTTGGGGACGGTCCGCTCCCGGCTCAGCCGGGCCAGGGCCAAGCTCGGGAACCTGGCAAGGCCGATCGGCGAATCCATGGAAGCGCCATGAGCAGCAGACCCGATCCCCTTGAGATCCTCAGGCAGGAAGCCCGACACCCGATTCCCACCGAGGAAGCCGTGGAGCGGGCTTGGGCGAAGTTGCTGGCTGAGATGGCCATGCATCAGAAACGACCGGCGCCGGTCCGTAGACGTCGGTCACTCGGCATCGCCCTCTCGATCGGGTTGGCCGCAGTTGTCCTCGTCGTTGCCTTCTCGGTACTGAACACCGGGTCGGCCCAGGCGGTGCTTTCCCAGGTCGCCCGGGCGGCAGAGACCGCCGAACCGCTCGAGGTTCCCGCCGGCTCCTATGTGCTGACCGTCTCCGAACGACGTGAGCTCACGGTCAGGCCGGGTGGCGATCTCGGCCTGGAGCGACCGTTCGTCGCCTACATGATCACGAGCAGGCGCGAGGCATGGAGTGCCCCTGAGCTGGTGGTTGTGCGCTCAACGGTTGGCAAGCCCGAGTTCTTCAGCGGGGCCGACGAGGAGGCCTACTACCGCCATGGGATCGACCTCTTGGATCAGGTCGGTGTGTCGACCGTCACCCGGTTCACGGGGATCTCCGACCCGATCATCGCGGTGGATTGGCCGACCGATCCGGACGACCTCAGAGGGAGCCTTGAACAGACTCTCACCGCCGAGGGGGGAGGTCCGCCCACAACCCGGGCGTTGTTCCTGCTTGCCGCCAGCCTGCTGCGGGAACGCGATCCCAGTCCCCAACTCCGTGCCGCGGTCTTGGACGTCATGGCCGCCTTGGAGATCGACCTCATCGAGCAGCGGGCTGATGGCGCGATCACCGTCGGCATCACATACGAGGATCCGGTTCCCACCCGGGACTCGATCACGATTGGTCCCGACGGCTATCTCCTGGCGGAGGAGAGCATCCTTCTGGAGGCGGATCCTGACTCGGGTGTGTCGGCCGGCACGCCCATGGCGACGGTCACATACGAGTCGCCCAAAGTGGTGAAGGACCTCCCTGGGGGTCAGAGCCCTGAGGGCTGACCTGCGGCAAGGACCAGGGCGAGGCCGATGACGCCAGGCACTGCCTGCACCCACAGGATCGTGCGTCCGGCGGTGATCGCTCCATAGAGCCCCGCAACGATCACACAGACGAGGAAGAAGACCCGGATGGGGACGGGGTCGGAAGCGAAGATCCCCAAGATCAACCCGGCTGCGATGAAGCCGTTGTATAGACCCTGGTTGGCAGCCAGTGTGGCCGTGGTCTTCGCATCGGCCGGGTCGAGGCGTGAGATCCGCATCCCGGCCGGCTTCTGCCACAGGAACATTTCCAGGTAGAGGAATCCGAGGTGGAGGGCGGCCACAACCGCAAGGGCGACGACGGCGAGTGTCTCCATCCACGCAGTATGTCCTCCCCCTCCCGTGGAGGTACGCGCGAAACGGTAGGGGTCTGTGCCCGAGACTCGAGACTACAGACTCAAGACTCGAGACTTCCCACCGGTGGGAACTTCCGCAGCCACGCGACGAGGAGATCGGCTTCTTCATGCACTGCAGCTGTCTCGGCCTTGTTGAGCGTGCGGAACGGCTCGATCGACAACCGCACGGAGTTCTTGGAGATCACTGGCTTCCAGGCCCCCGCCAGGAAGCCGTCCACCAGGAAATTGCTCTTCCAACCGGGAGGGACCACCCCCGGCGGGATCACCCGTGACCGGTCGGCATGCGACAACAAGAGGTTGTCGTATTCAGGGAGGAAGCGGACAGGGGCAGGGACTTCGGGATCCGGTCGGGGCGCCTCCTCCAGGTCCCAGAGCTTGCGGCCCCTGTCGTCGGTGAAGGGGCGAAGCTCCGGCAGCAGAGGCTCGATGGCGGCTGCCAACCCGGTCATCCCCGACCAGGTCCTGACATCTTCCACCGCTGCCGGGCCGAAGGCGGCGAGATAGCGTCGGATCACCTCGGTCGCCGACACGGAGGGACCCTGCTCGGTGCCGAGGAAGCTGCGGGCCGTCGTCCAGGCGGCTGGGCCCGTGGCGGTCCACAACCCCCGTGGCGGCACCTGCAGTACTGGCAGGAGATAGGTGACCGCCTGCGCGAGCGAGCCGGGGTCGGGGCCGGGGAATCGCTCTGCCAGACGCGGCCCCAACTCGGCACGTGTCAGAGGGCTCTTCTCGAGCAGTGCTCTCCCGACCTCGAGCAATTCCTCGCGGTCGACCGATGCCGTGTTCTTGGAGAAGGAGGTCGATCCGAACACCCGACCGATGTTCGGCTGCAGGATTGGCCGGAGGCCGAGGGCGTCGCCGGAAGTGGTGAGGTGGATCGTCCCTCTCATTACCTGCAAGCGCACCACCTTGCGCGACTCCACCAGGTCCGACAAAGCCGACGGATCGAAGTCGGTCACCCGCGACCACAGACCGAAGTAGGGGTCGCGTGGGTTCTGAGCCTGCATCCCCACCAACTGCTCGACTATCTCCAGCACACCGAGCGGCCGGCGTTCGAGCAGATGTTGTCGAGCGAGCAGGGCTCGGTTGAGGGAGCGTGTGCTCAGAGTCGGTTGGGTCATGCGGGCCGGGAGCGACCCTAGGCAGCTCCCGGTGTCTGCTCGCAGCCTGCCGGGGCGGGGGAGGGAAGCGCGATCACCTCGGCTTTGACCCCGGCCTCACCTGATTGGTCTTTGGCCGACTGCTTGCTGCGACCCACCAACCGCCGCCGCTCGGCCTCTGCCCACCATTCCTCTTGCCTTGCCTTCGCCCACTTGTAGAGCGGATCGGAGCCATACATTCGGTCTCCTTCTATGCCCTGATTACAAGCGTGAAGTTATCTGTGGTTGCGGACAGCTTCTGTCCGCATATTCGTCTAGGTTGAAGTTTCGTGGACACCTCGGCCCGCATGCTGCGGCTGCTGTCGCTGCTGCAGGCCAGACCGAATTGGACCGGCCCGGAGTTGGCCGGCCGCCTCGAGGTGACCGACCGGACCCTGCGCCGTGACATCACCCGTCTCCGCGACCTCGGCTATCCGGTTGAGGCCTTTTCCGGGCCGGCCGGTGGCTACCGGCTGGCGGCGGGTGGAGCCTTGCCTCCATTGCTGTTGGAGGATGACGAGGCGGTAGTGGTGGCGATGGGCCTTCGCACCGCTGCGGCCGGGGCGTTGCCTGGCTTCGAGGACGCGGCGGTGGCTGCCCTGGCCAAGATCGAACAGGTGCTGCCGCTGCGGCTGCGGGAACGGATCGGGGACCTGGACTCGTCGATCGTCAGCCTCACCCGGGCGCAGCCGCGCGCCAGCCAGATCGATGCCGACGACCTGGTCGCCCTGGCCCGAGCCTGCAGGCTGCCCGAGCGCCTCCGGTTCGCCTATATCGACTCCGAGGGCAGAGCTTCAGAGCGCCACGTCGAGCCTTTCCAGCTGGTCCATGCCGCCCGCCGCTGGTATCTGGTGGCGTTCGACCGTGACCGCGAGGCCTGGCGAACCTTCCGGGTCGACCGCATCGACCAGATCCAGCCGACCGGCATGCGCTTCACCCATCGCGATCCTCCCGACGCGGCCGGCCTGGTGGCGGAAGGCTTGGCGGTCTCGGTCTACCGGTGGCAGGCCAGAGTGCTGCTGCGGGTGAAGCCGGAGGTGGCGAGGAGCTTCATCTCACCAGCCACCGGCGTGATCGAGCCGACCCGGGGAGGGACCCTGCTGCGGATCGGGGCCGACGACCTCGACTGGATCGCCCGGATGCTGGCGGGCTATCCGTGCCCATTCAAGGTGCTGGACCCGCCCGAGCTGCGAGCGGCGGTCGCCGACCTGGCGAAGGAGCTCGCCTCGTACTCGAGCTAGCCCCAAGATCCCGTTCTGGCGCGGGAATGTGAACCTATAGCGGCATATCTCCGCGCCAGAACGTATCGATCCGGCGAGCGATCAGCAGAGGCCGAGGTCGCCGTAGATCTCGACCGGCCCCTCGCATCCGAAGAAGTAGTACTGGCGGAAGGGGTCGTCCGGCGCCGGCGGCTGCTCGATGACCAGCCAGGCTCCACCTTCCAGCTTGAGCAGCAGCGCATCGTCGCCGTCGGGGGAGTTGGGCCAGCGCAGAGTCGCCCAGGCCGGGTCGACGGCGGAGCGAGCGCACACCGGTTCCCCCAGTCCGGGGGTGATGACGATGAAAGCGGGCTGCGCAGCGGCCACGATGTCTGCCTCCACCTGACCGCAGACATGCGGGTCTGCCACGGTGGTGGCGGGGGCGGCGGTGGTGGGCGCCGCGGTGGTCGGCGCAGCCGTTGTGGCAGGGGAGGCGGTGGTCGCCGGGGCGTCGGCCGCAGCGCTCTCAGCGGCGGTCCCGGCTCCCGAGCCGCCACAGGCGGCGAGGATCAGCCCCAATGCGACGATTCGCCATGCGTTGCGCATGGCAGTGAATCGGCGTCAAAACAGGCGGAGTTGAGCGAGTGAGGCGGATCAGCCCGGGGCGAGCCCGTAACGGCGCTCGAACGACTCCGCTCGATGAACGATGGCAGCTGGTAGCTCCATCAACTTCTGTTGGATCTCGGCAGCTTTGGTGCTCAGCCCAGTCAGGGTCTCCACCTTCCAGTCACGGAGGAGGGGCAAGACCACCCGGTCGTGATGGATGCGGAGGTTGTACACACCCGCTTTGGCCATTTCGATTGCACGCCTGAAGTACTCGGGCATGCCGACTCCGGGCATCTTGAAGCTGGCGAAGACCTCATAGATGTGAGGCAGCACCAGCGACGGCTCCTGCTCGAGCATCGCCGACACGGCCCCTCGATAGAACATGAAGTGGTGGTTCTCGTCTGTGGCGATCTTGCTCATCAACTCATAGGCCACCTGATCATCCGCCAACTTCCCGGCATTTCGATGGCTGACCCTGGTCGCCAACTCCTGAGCGGTTGTGTAGACGAAGACACCGATCGGATCCGTGATCTCGGAATCGAACCCGGTCTCCATCGTGGCCAAGCGGTCATCTTCCAGGGCACGTGGGTCGCAGTTGCGGCTGGTCAGCAGGTAGCTGCGGATGGCGATGGAGTGTTGCGCCTCCTCAGCAGTCCATAGGTGGTTCCAGGCGCTGAAGGTCTCGTTGTGCCCGATCGCCCGCTCGATCTCCGCGTGGTAGTAAGGCAGGTTGTCCTCGGTCAGGAGGTTGAGGACGAGCGACGTCCTGGCCTCGGGTGACAGTGTGCACTGCGACTCATCCCACGGATCCGTGCGGAAGTTGCGTCCCAACTCCCATGGGACAAACTCGTGGGCGTACCAGTGCTCCCGACGGGTGCGGTGCTCTTCCATCAACCGGGCGACCGTTGGGGCGATCGTCTCCAGCAACTCGTAGCTGGACTTCTGATTCATTTCGACCGCCTCTTGTGTGGATTCTCAAGGGTACCCGACATGGCGTGCCAATTGTCTCGGCCGTCTATCGACCGCGAGGCGTCGGCCTCGATGATCAGACTGTTTCTGAGAGTCAAGAGTTACTTGGCTGTTGGTGGCACCAGCGTCAGGCGGAAGATGGACTCCCCGTCATAGTCGTAGACGAGGTCGCCGCCCATCAGCCTGGCGAGGCTGCGGGCCACCGCCAGGCCCAGCCCCACCGAGCTCGGGTTCTTCTCTCCGTCGTCGGTGTGGTCGAAGGAGTCGAACATGGTCGCCACCCGCCCGGGCGGGATCGGCCCGCCCGAGTCCCGCACCTCGACGACCACCACCCCGTCTTGAGAACCTTGCGCCACCACCCGGACCTGCGGGCCGCCGTACCGGAAGGCGTTGATCACCAGGTTGCGGAGGATCTGGCGGAGCCGGGTCGGGTCCGCCCACACCCTGGCGTTGCCTGACCAACCCACCTCGCGGTTGGCCTCTCGCCCCAACACCTCGACCAGGGCTCCTACCGCCTCGGTCAGGTCGAGGTCGGCCGGGTAGATGCTCATGGTCCCGGCCTCCACCCTCGTGATTGTGAGGAGGTCGTCGACGATGTTGGAGATGTCCGAGGACTGGCGGGCGATGAGGCGGACGATGCCGCGGGCCTCTTCCGGCTCGAAGCCGTCCCAGGCCTCGGCCAGCTCGGAGGCGAAACCCAGCACCGCTGCCAGCGGGGTGCGCAGCTCGTGGCTCACGCTGGCCAGGAAGTCGCGCTTCTCCTGATCGAGCGCTTCCAGTTCCGCCACCCGCATCTGGGCGAGCTCTGCCTGGTTGTGAGCCCGCTCGATCTGGAGCCTGGCCGAAGTCAGCCTGGCCCGGCGCTCGGCGGCGTCGCTATGCAGATCCTTGTCCATGCGATGGAACTCGCGGTAGGAGGCCAGGGCTCCGGCGGTGTCGCCCAGAGCCTGTCGGAGATCGGCCCGCAACTCGGTCGCCCGGGCCAGCGAGCGCCGGTTGTCGCTCTTGCGGCTGGACACGTCGATCTCATCCAGCAGCTCGGACGCTTCCTGCAGCCGCCCGGCCGAAGTGAGCCATCCCACCCGATCGAGCCCTATCTCGGTGGCGAGCGTGTCGAAGCCGCCTTCGCTGGCGACGGCGACGGCAATGGCCGATTCCACCAGGGCTCCCTCCTCATCTCCGAGTGAGGCGAGCACCTGAGCCATCAAGGAGCGGGCGTAGGCGAGGGTGCTCCGGCCTCCGTCCTGCAGTGCTCGGCCGACCTCGATGGCTTCGGAGGCGAGTTCTGCCGCTTCGGGCACCAGATCCCCAGTCCCTTGGGTCTCGGCGAGCGAGAGCAACTCGAAGCCACGGTTGATCTTGGCCATCGTCACCCGCAGCGGATCGTCCAGCGACGCGTAGATCGCCTCGACCTGTTCGAGCAGATGGGCGGCTTCGTCGTGGCGGCCTTCGTGGCTGAGGACGATGGCGGTCAGGTTCATCAGCGCCGCCCGCCCCGCTTTGTCGTCGGCCTCCTCCATCGGCGCCACCGCCCGTTCCAGGTATTCGAGGGACACCGAGCTGTCGCCGATTTCACCGTGAATGTCGCCGATGGCCATCAGCGCGTGGGCGATACCACGCCGGTCGCGCTGGCGCTCGAACTCGTCGAGCACCGCCAGTTGGTCGGCCAGTGCCTCGTCCAGCCGGCCGAGGGCGGCCACCGCCCAACCACGGTGGTGAAGCGCCCAGGCCCGGCCGTGGGTGTCACCGCGGGAGTCGGCCAGAACCATCGCCTCTTCCGCCACCGCCACCGCTTCCCCGGCGTCGTATTCGTACAGGGCCGAGGCGAGGGCGATGAGGGCTGCTTGCCGGTCCGCGGCGGACGCGGCAGAGTCGACCAGCCCGCGCGTTTCCGCCAGGGTGTCCATTACCAGGAATAACGGCCGTTTTCGGGGGCTCCTTGACCCCCGTCGTCAGGCTGCCTGGCCGGACCGAAGCCGGGGGAGGAGCTCGGCGAAGCCCTCCTCCAGCGAACGCGCCTCGAACCCGAGCTCGCGCCTGGCTTTGGCGGAATCACCTAGATAGGTGGCGCCGGCGGTCCGCATCAGCTCGGCCTGCCCGCCCACGGCCGGGATCAGCTTGCTGAGCCCTCCCAGCACCGCCGCGGTCATATCGAGGACGGCCGAAGGCACCTTGAGTCGGGGCGGGCGGAGGCCAATGATCTCCGCACCGATCTCGAACGCCTCGGTGAGGCTGTGGTGGGGCCCGGCGATGATGTAGCTCTCGCCAACCCGCCCATGCTCCAACGCCTGGATGATCCCGCGGGCGGTGTCGTCGATATGGCCCCAGCAGTAGGCAGAGGAGGCGCCGTAGGGGGTGCTCCTCCCCGCCAACCAATTCCGGAACAGGCGGCCCATCCCGCTCTCGTCCCCCGGCCCGTAGATCACCCCCGGTTGCACGATCACCACCGGTGCTCCCGCCTCCGCCAGCGGCAGCGCAACCTCGTAGTGGGCCATCCACTTGGTGCGGTCGTACTCGGACACGTGCTTGCCGTCGAACCGATAGGTCTCGTCACGCACCTGCCCATGAGTGTCGGAGTTCACCGCCAGGCTGCTGGTGTGGACGATGCGATGGGCGCCGGCCTGCCATGCCGCTTCCAGCAC
>DATBMA010000051.1:0-14648 GCA_036555105.1 Acidimicrobiia bacterium | reverse complement strand
GCTCGACCGCGATCTGGTGGAGGCGCAGGAGGCACGAAGGATCCTCGACCGCCTCTACGGCTACGAGGTATCTCCGGTCCTGTGGCGGAAGGTGAAGCAGGGGCTCTCCGCCGGGAGAGTGCAGAGCGTGGCAGTGCGGATGGTGGTTGAGCGGGAACGGGAGAGGATCCGCTTCAGGTCGGCCTCTTACTGGGACCTCGAGGGGTTGTTCGCTCCTGAGAGCGATCCTGGCTCGACATTCCCAGCCACGCTGGTCGAGGTCGACGGGGTCAGGGTGGCCCGCGGTGATGACTTCGACGAGCAGGGCCGGGCCAACCCAGAGGTACTGGTGCTCGACGAGGCCACCGCCGTGGGTCTCTCCGACGGCTTGGCGCAGGCGGGCTTCTCGGTACGGAGCGTCGAGCGCAAGCCCTACCGGCGCAGTCCCTACCCGCCGTTCCGGACATCGACCTTGCAACAGGAAGCAGGACGGAAGCTCCGTTTCGCCGCAGCCAGGACCATGGGGGCGGCCCAGAAGCTGTACGAGGCCGGGCTCATCACCTATATGCGTACGGACTCGGTCGAGCTGTCAGCCTCGGCGGTGGCGGCCGCCCGTGCTCAGATCAAGAAGTTATACGGCGATGCATACGTGCCCGCCAAGGCCCGCACCCATGCCAACAAGGTCAAGAACGCACAGGAGGCCCATGAGGCGATCCGACCGGCCGGTGAGGAGTTCC
Source organism: Acidimicrobiia bacterium (assembly GCA_036555105.1). GTDB lineage: Bacteria > Actinomycetota > Acidimicrobiia > Spongiisociales > ZC4RG35 > DATBMA01. Next base: position 13,932 of record DATBMA010000051.1, on the reverse strand, counting down.
TGACGCCGGAACAGGTCGCCCGGAGGGCGAGCAGTGACGAGGCCAAGGTGTACGAGCTGATCTGGAAGCGGACGATCGCCTCCCAGATGGCCGATGCCGTCGGCGAGTCGGTGCAGGTGCGGCTCGGTGCAATGGCATCCGACGGCCGCAACACGGGCTTCGCCGCCTCGGGACTGGTGATCACATTCCCGGGCTTCCTCAGGGTCTACGTGGAGAGCAGCGACGACCCCGGAGGCCAGGCGGACGACCAGGAGCGCAACCTCCCGCCTCTCGAGGCCGGCCAGCCGCTGAGCGTGGTCGAGTTGGCGCCCGCCGACCACAGCACCAGGCCGCCGCCTCGCTTCACCGAAGCGTCGCTGGTGAGGAAGCTGGAGGAAATGGGGATCGGACGCCCGTCCACATACGCGTCGATCATCTCGACGATCGCAGACCGCGGCTACGTCTGGAAGAAGGGCCAGGCCCTCATCCCGTCGTTCACGGCATTCGCCGTGACCGGGCTGCTCGAGGAGAACTTCCCCGACATGGTCGACTACGCCTTCACAGCCAGGATGGAAGACGACCTCGACCGGATCGCAGCCGGGGATGAGCAGCCGGAACCGTGGCTCAGCCGGTTCTATCTGGGCGACGAAGGGCTCCGCTCACGGGTATCGGAACGGCTCAGCGAGATCGATGCCAAGGCGGTCAACTCGATCGACTTGGGCAAGGACCCACAGGGGGTCGAGATCGTCCTCAGGGTTGGGAAATACGGCCCCTACGTCGAGCGTGACGGTGACCGTGCCTCCGTGCCCGATGACCTGCCACCGGACGAGCTCACCGTCGAGAAGGCCGTCGAGTTGCTCGAGTCACAGCCGGCCGGCGACAAGATCCTCGGCACCGATCCGGAGACCGGGCTGACGGTCCTCGCCAAGTCGGGGAGATTCGGCCCTTACGTGCAGCTCGGAGAGATCACGGAGGGTGGGCCCAAGCCGAAGACCTCATCGCTTCTCAAGTCCATGAGCCTCGACTCGGTCGGTCTCGACGATGCGTTGAAGTTGCTGGGCCTGCCGAGGTTGGTAGGCATCGACCCCGACACCGAAGAGGAGATCCACGCCCATCACGGCCGCTATGGCCCCTACCTGGCACGGGGGACGGAACGCAGAAGCCTCGAATCGGAGGCCGAGCTGTTCACTGTCACTGTCGACCAGGCCAGCGAGTTGTTCGCCCAACCGCCGCGCCGCCGGGGCCAGGCCCGCTCCTCGGAACCCGCCCGCGTCATCGGGAATCATCCCGACAGCGGCAAGCCGATTTCGGTGCGGAGCGGTCGCTTCGGCCCCTACGTCACCGATGGAGAGGTCAACGCCTCCCTGCCCAGGGGCGAATCCCCCGAGACCCTCACTCTGGAACGGGGGCTGGACCTGCTGGAGACGCGCCGCCGCAGAGTCGAAGAAGGCGGCGGTCCCAAGAAGAAGCCGCGGAAGCGAACCTGATGTTCGGGCCACTCAACGGAGTCAGGGTGGCTCTTGTGGCGGGAGCGGCCGTCGCCGCGGTGCTGGCGGCAGTGCTCGGATACTGGTTCGTGACGGTCGTGCTCGGAATCGGCATCGCTGCCCACGGCTTGCTCTGGTGGAAGATGTGGAACGATCAGCGCCAAGGGCGCTGATCGAGTACCGAGTACTTTTGCCTTGTGTCTTCTTCCTACGACTCCCGCCGGTATGCCCAGATCAACCGGTGGAACCCGCGCAACCTGGAGGCTGTGCTGCAGTATGTCCGGCCGCAGCCGGGCGACAGGATCCTCGACATCGGCTGTGGCCGCGGCCATCTGGTGGCGGCGATGCAGGCCCGAGGTTTCGACGCACACGGAATCGACGTGAACCCGAAGGCGGCCGAAGTGGGAATCGTCGATCAAATCCACACAATGTCGGCCGACCGGCTCGAATTCCCCGACGCCTCCTTCGACGCAGTCATCTCATTCCACGCCGTCGAGCACATCCCCCCACTGGATGCCGCCTTGTCCGAGATCAGGCGCGTGGTCAAGCCGGAAGGACTGGTGATGCTGGTGTACCCGGCCGAGCCGTTCCGCGGGGCCTTCGCCATCCCGACTTCGGTGGTCCTGCACGGGACGCCTTTCAAGGCTCGCCAGGTTCACGTGCACAAGCTCAATCCCACGCGGCTGGTTCCAAGGGCGGAACAAGCCGGGTTCGTGCACCTCGAGTCTCACTTCCGGCTCTATCCCTCGCCCGAGCATCTGTCACTGTTCACCGTGCCCGGTGGGCCCGAAGAAGAACAGGTACCAAGTAGTCAGCACAAAGACTGATCCCTGGCAAACCATCGCTGCGATGCCGTATGCCGGGTCCTCGCTGTCCAAGAAGGACCGAGGCTCCAGTCTGAGTACCTTGACTTAAGTAGTCCGTACCGGCGGCCGATGGGCCGCCTACTCCAGGTGTCCGGTCGTGGCGTAGTCGATCATCACCGGGCCTTCGTCGGTCAGGGCGATGTGGGTGACGGCGGTGTTATCGGGGGCGTCGATGCGGCCGGCGGCCTTCCAGCCCTCGCCCCCCAAGCGGGCCACCACCGCCCGGATGGGTCCGCCGTGGGTGACGACCGGGGTGACGGTCCCGGGTTCCGTCGGCAGCCGCCCGATCGCCGCCCAGACCCGCTCCTCCATGCCCGACCAGGTCTCCCCGGACCCGCCCCGCGGAAGGTCTTCCGCTCCCGTGTAGATCCGCTCATAGAGGTCGGGCGAAAGCCCGCGGGCCTCGGCCCCGGTCAGGCCCTCCCAATCCCCGAAGGCCATCTCCTCCAGCCCCTCCCAGGCGACCGGGTCGCCGGTCAAACGGGAGGCAGTTGCAAAGGCCCGTTGCAAACGTGAGGTGAACGCCAGAGCCTGCGGCCCCAGACGGGCCGCCAGCGCATCGGCCTGAGCGTGTCCCACGTCGTCGAGGCCCCCGCCTCCCCGCCCCTGGATCCGGCCGGCTGCATTGTCGGCTGTGCGTCCATGGCGGATCAGGGCGAGGACTGGCTCGCCGGCCGCGATCCTCTGATCGACCGACTTCGGACGGGCTTCCAGGTGATAAGTGTCGTTGTAGGAAACGAGCCGCGTCCTGCCCCGGCGATAGGCAAGACGGGTGATCGAGGTGTTGGCGGGATGCGAGTAGGTCCGGCTGTGCGCTCGCCAACCCACCAGTCGAGCCATGACCGCATCGACCACCCCTCCATGCGTGACGGCGATGGCGGTCTGCTCGTCCCCGGCCTGATCAGTCTCAATCCGATCGAAGATGAGTTCGATCGCCGACCACACCCTTTCGGAGAATTCGATGAAACGCTCTCCGGTCCGGCCGAATGGGATGTCCTCTCCAGCCCGCACCGCGGTCAAGCCCTCCGTGAACTCCTCCTCCACCTGTTCGAAGGTCCGCCCATCCCACTCGCCGAGGTCGATCTCGGCCAAACCCTCCAGGGTCTCGAACGGCCGTCCCAGAGCGGCGGCAGTGGCCTGTGCCCGACCCAGCGGGCTGACATAGATGCGGGCGTCCAGACCAGCAAGCCTGGCCGCAAGCCGGGCCGCCTGCGCTTGTCCGGCCTCGGTCAGCTCGCTCTCGCCGCGGCCCTGCCAGATCCCGGAGACGTTGGCAGCAGACTCGCCATGGCGAACGAGGAGGATCTCGGACACGTCTACCTGATGAAGAGCGGAGCGAAAACGAGGGAGACCACCGCGGTGGTCTTGATCAGGACCGTCAACGATGGGCCGCAGGCGTCTTTGAAGGAGTCGCCCACGGTGTCACCGGTCATGGCCGACATGTGTGCCTCGGAGCCTCGGCCACCGAAGGCGCCCGACTCGATGAGCCTCTTGGCGTTGTCCCATGCCCCCCCACTGTTGACCATCGTGGCCCCCAAGAGCAAACCGGTGACCAGCGAGCCCGCCAGGAACCCGGCCAAGGCTCTGACATCGGCCAGCCCCACCAGGACCGGCAGCGCCAACGCCAACACGACCGGGGCGACAGTCTCCGGAAGGGCGGCGGCCGCGGCCACCTCAACGCTGCGGAGGTAGTCAGGGACGACTCCCTGTGTCCGCTCCCGGAGGCCGGTCTCCTTCAACTGGCGCTCGGACTCGTCGATGACCCGCTTGGCGGCCCGGCTCACACCGCGCATGATCAGGGCGGCGAAGAGGAACGGGACTGTGGCCCCTAACAGCAGGCCCGCGGCCACCGGCACCGCCGCCAGGTCGAGCGTTTCCGGCCCCACCGCGGTGTTGTATGCGGACTGGAGGGCGAAGGCGGTGAGAGCCGCGGCGCCGATCGCAAACCCCTTGGCCGCGGGAGCCGAGGTACTGCCAACCGCATCGAGCGACTCGGTGGTCTCGACCGCCTCCTGCGAGAGATCGGCGAGATGCGCGATCGAGCCTGCGCTGTCGACGATCCCGCTCCAGGCCGAAAGCGACAGCGGCAGCGCCACGATCCCGAGTGCGCCGACGGCGCCGATCGTCACCCCGTAGACGCCTCCGCCATCTCCGAGCGCCCATACCCCGGCGGCAAAGGCAGCGCCGATGCCGACCGCCAGCACCACTGCCGACAGCACCGCCGAGCGCAAGCCCTCGGACAAGCCGGAGAGGATCAGCGGCGCCGACCCAGTGGGAGCGTTGCGGGCTACCTCCTTTGCCGTGAGGTAACGATCGGATGTGAACCAGTCCGAAATCTGAGCGATCAGCAGCCCGGATACCAGCCCGGCCACGACGGCCAGCGAAAGGCCGGTTGGATGGGCGATGCCAGGAACATCAGAGAACAGCCACACGCCCAAGCCCGCCACCCCGAGGACGGTGAGCGCGGCTCCGACATAGGTCGCCCTCCGCAAAGCCCTGGTCACGTCCTCATCCGAAGAGCGGAAGACCGCCGCCCCCACTGCCGATGCCAGGAGGGCGACCGCCGCAATCGCCACTGGATAGACCATTGCCTGGGGCTGCCAAGGATCTGAGGCGAACCCGATGCCGGCGTATGCCAGGGCGGCGACAGCAGAACCCAGATGGGAGTCGAGCAGGTCCGAGCCCATTGCCCCGGCCGCTCCGACCCCATCGCCAACCGAGTCCGCCACCGCCGCCGGGTTGCGGGGGTCGTGCTCATCGATCTGGTTGTCGCGAGCTGTGAGGTCGGCTCCGAGGTCGACGGAGGTGGTGAACAGGCCACCACCAACACGAGCAAAGAGCGATACGGCCGACGCCCCCAGAACCAAGCCCGCCATGAGAGTCACCCAGTCGGCGGCCGGCCAGGCGACGGTGACGATCAGGAGGGTGACGACGAGAGTTGTCAGGCCGAGGCCGGGTATGGCGAACCCGATCGCCGCCGAGCCCCGCCAGGCCACGTCGAGCGACGCCATCAGGCCCCCGGCGGCGGCGGTCCTGGGGCTGGTCGCCGACGTGGTGCGCAATCCCCACAGTTCGGCTCCGGCGGCCACCAGCCCACCCACAACGACCGGGATGGCGCCCCAGCCCCCGGTCGTGAGACCGAGGCCGACCGCCAGCAAGCCGACCACCAGCGCCACCCAGCGCAGCCGGCTGGCGAGATACGCGTCGTTGCCCTGATGAATCGAATTGGCTGTGTCGCGGACGGGCCCGTTCGGGATCTCCGCCCGCATCATCTGGGCCTGATAAGTGCGTGCGACCAAGAGCGCCAGTAGGCCGACCCCGAGGGCCGCATAGAGCGGGATTACCGGCAAGCGCGCGACCTCCATGGGGGCGAATCGGGGGCAGCCGGAGTATACGAACCGGCCCACTCCCGCCTCAGGCTCCGGTTGATCACACCCGGCGGGCGCGCGCCCACTTGAGGAACCGCTCAGTGGGCAATGTGTTCACGACATCTCCCGCCTGGGCCCAACCGCGCTGGGCGTTCAGGACTCCGAACTCGACTCTGGCCAGATCGCTCGGGTGGTGGGAGTCAGTCGAGATGACCAGCTTCACTCCCTTCGCAACCGCCCGGTGGATCACCTCGGCCGAGGCATCCAGCCGGTCGAGCGCCCCGTTCACCTCCAGCGCCACCCCGGCTTCGCGCAGCCCATCCAAGATGGCATCGACGTTCAGCTCCACCCCGGGCCGGCGGCCGATGTAACGGCCGGTCAGATGGCCGATGGCGGACACCGACGGATCGCTGATGGCAGTCAGCACCCGCTCGGTCTGTCGGGCCGAAGGCAGATCGAAGTGAGAGTGGATGGAGGCGACGCACCATTCGAACTCGAGGCGGAAGTCGGGGTCGTAATCGAGCCCGCCCTCTGGACCGATGTTGAGCTCACACCCGAAGAGCATCCGCAGCTTCGGATACTTCTCCTGCAGCTTCTCGATGCGCTTTCGGTGGGCCCGCATCTGGTCCCGGCTCGAGCCATTGATGGTCAGGTCCTCACCGTGCTCGGTGACGCCGACATAACGGAGGCCCCGCCGGGCAGCAGCCTCGACCATCTCCTCCAACGATGCACGACCGTCCCCCGACTGATCCGAGTGGAAGTGGAGGTCGCCCCGGATCTTCTCGACAGTCACCACCTCGGGCAACTCCCCTGCCGCCGCGGCCTGGATCTCGCCGCTGTTCTCCCGCAGCGGCGGGGGGATGAAGGAGGTGCCGAGCGCGGCGTATACCTCGGTCTCGGTCTTCGAGGCCACCACCCGGTCGTCGTCGAACAAGCCGTACTCGTTGAGCAGCCATCCCCGGTCGATGGCGCGCTGGCGCAGCGCGATGTTGTGAGCCTTGGAGCCAGTGAAGTAGAGGAGGGCGGCGCCCATCTGGTCGGGCTCGACCACCCGCACATCCACCTGCATCCCACTCGGCAACCGGATCGAGGTCTTGGTCGGCCCGGAGAGGATCACCTCGTCGGACAACGCGTGGCCGGAGACCGCTTCCATCACCGCGGTCCCATCGGGCGCCGCCACGACGATGTCGATGTCGCCGATGGTCTCGGCGAACCGACGCAGGCTCCCGGCTGGCTCCGCCGCCTCGACCCCTCGGATCTTCCTCAGGTCAGAGGCGAGCTGGCGTGCCACCGGGAGGGCATCGGCGATGGGGGTGCGCCGATCCTGGTCGAGCAGGCCGAGACGTTCGATCGCCTTGGCGAGCTTTTCCTCCGTGGTCTTCCCCAGCCCGGCCACGTTCCGCAGCCGTTCTTCGCTGATTGCGGCCTGGAGGCTCGCCAGGTCCTCCACTCCGAGCTCGTCGCGAAGCCTGAGCAAGGTCTTCGGGCCGAGGCCGGGGATCCTCATCAGCTGGACGAAAGGCGCCGGATAGCGGGTTCGCAGCTCCTCGAGCTTGGCGACCGTGCCGGTGTCGACCAGCTCCCGGATCTTGGCTGCGGTCGACGCCCCGAGACCCTTGATCGCCTCGAGCTGCTTCTGATCGAGCGCCGCGATCTCACCCGGATACCCCTCGACGGCAGCGACGGCGTTCTCGTAGGCCCGGACCTTGAACGCTTGGGGTGAGCCCTCTTCGAGGCTGGTCAACCGCGCCAGTTCGGCCAGCATCCCCAGCACCTGGAGATTGGTCACGGTCGGACGGTCTCGCGGTCGCACGGTCTCACCGTGGCCATGGTCGCACGCTCAAAGCTGCTTCCGACTTGAAACGGGGCGCCCGTTAGCCTTTGCCCTCACATGACGACGCGCAATCAGAGCCGGGACGAGCAGAAGTCCAAAGGTTGGCGCGTTGAAGGCATGCCGGACGAGAAGCCTGCAGGCGGCACCCCTCCCGGCGGCCCCCGGCGGTTCTTCTCCAACAACCGCATCCTCTTGCTGGCGGTGGTCCTGCTGGCGGCCAACTGGTACCTGAGCACCCTGATCTTCCAGGACCAGAAGGTGGCCGTTTCCTACACGGCCTTCCTCGACCAGCTCCAGAGCGGCAACGTCGAGGCCGTCTTCTCACGCGCCGAGGCCATCGAGGGCACCTTCAAAGAGCCGGTGGCCTCCCCCGACGACCCCAGCTTCTCGGCTACGTCGTTCGAGACCCAGCGCCCCAGTTTCGCCGACGACGACCTCCTCTCCTTACTGCAGGAGCACGGGGTCACGATCACCGCCGAGGACCCCGACGCCCCGGCGCCCTTGTGGCAGCAGCTCCTCTTCGGATTCGGGCCCACTCTGCTGCTCTTGTGGCTCTTCTTCGGGATGTGGAGGAGGGCAGGCTCGGCGCTGGGGGGCCTGGGTGGCCTCGGGCGGAGCCGGGCCAAGCGCTACGAGGCCGACGAGCAGCGCACCACCTTCGCCGATGTGGCCGGGATCGAGGATGCCAAGGGCGAGCTGGTCGAGATCGTCGACTTCCTCAAGAACCCCGTCAAGTACACCCGACTGGGCGGCCAGATCCCCCGCGGCGTGCTCCTCTCGGGGCCTCCGGGGACCGGCAAGACCCTGCTGGCCAGGGCGGTGGCCGGCGAAGCCAACGTCCCCTTCTTCTCGATGTCGGCCTCGGAGTTCATCGAGATGGTGGTGGGAGTCGGCGCTTCCCGGGTCCGCGACCTCTTCAGCGAGGCGAAGAAGGTGGCCCCGGCAATCATCTTCATCGATGAACTCGATGCCATCGGGCGAGCGCGCGGCGGCGGCATGGCGTTCGGTGGTCATGATGAGAGGGAGCAGACCCTCAACCAGATCCTCACCGAGATGGACGGCTTCACCGGCAGCGAGGGCGTGATCGTGGTTGCCGCCACCAACCGGCCGGAGATCCTCGACAGCGCCCTGCTCCGCCCCGGTCGGTTCGACCGGCATGTGGTGGTCAGCGCGCCAGATCACAACGGGCGCAAGGCGATCCTGGAAGTTCACACCCGCCACGTGGTCCTGTCGGCAGACGTCGACCTGGCTGCCATCGCTTCGTCTACCCCAGGCATGGTCGGGGCGGACCTGAAGAACCTGGTCAACGAGGCCGCCCTCATGGCGGCCCGCCGCGGCCACGAGAAGGTGCAGATGGCCGACTTCACCGATGCCCTCGAGAAGGTCATCCTCGGCACCGAGCGACCTCTGACCATGTCGGAGGAGGAGCGGGAGCGAACCGCATTCCACGAGGCCGGCCACGCGCTGTTGGGGATGTTGCTCCCCGGCGCCGACCCGGTCCGCAAGATCTCGATCATCCCTCGGGGCCGCGCTCTCGGGGTCACGCTGCAGTCACCCGAGGCCGACCGCTACTCCTATCGGGAGGACTATCTGCGCGGCAAGATCGTCGGGATGCTCGGTGGTAGGGCGGCCGAAGAGCTGGTTTACGGCAACTTCTCCACCGGCGCCGAGAACGACCAACAGATGGCAACCCGACTCGCCAAGAACATGGTTGGACGTTGGGGCATGTCGGACGTGATCGGTCCGGTCACCGTTTTCGACGAGACCGCCACCGACGCCTTCGGCAAGCCGATGGTGTCGGAGCACACGATGCAACTGGTGGACCAGGAGGTCCGGCGAATCGCAGACGACTGCTACACCGCCGCCCTCACCACGCTCAAGGAGGAGCGGACCCGACTCGACGCCATCGCCCAGGCTCTCCTCGAGAAGGAGACTTTGGACGAGACCGAGGCCTACAGGGTGGCAGGCATCGACCGCGCCGCGGCGTCGACCGACTGACCTAGACCAGGTCGGCCACTTGCGCGCCGAGCAGGTCGATCAGGTCTTCTGGCGCCACCTCCACTTGCAACCCCCGCCTTCCCGCCGAGACGAACACCGTCGGAAACCCCGCCGCTGACGAGTCGATCAGCACCGGGAGCTCTCTTCTCCGTCCGAATGGACTGATCCCGCCAACCACATAGCCGGTCAATCGCTCCGCCTGCTGAGGAGTGGCCATCTCGGCGTGCTTGACCCCGCGGGCCGCCGCCAGCGCCTTGAGCCGCAATTGCTCGGCCACAGGCACGATCGCTATGACCGGTTTCCCCCCTGCCATCGCCACCAGCGTCTTGAAGACCCGGTCCGGCGACACCCCCAGGATCCTTGCCACCGCCTCGCCGTACGACCCTACAAGCGCCTCCTCGAGCACATAAGGGTGGGTGGCATGGGCGATGCCGGCGGCCGACAACTGCTCGAGAGCTGGGGTCGAGGACACCAACCGACGTTACGCATCCGGCGCTAGCGGATCACCAGGGCCGCGGTTGGGTCGAACTCGGCCTCACTGGTGGCGAAGACCGTGCGCCGGCCGACAAGCGGGAGACTCACTTCGACACCCACCCTCACCGTTACCGAGCGCGGGACCCAATCGGGCACAACCGGGCATCTGCACTCGACCAGCCGCGCACCGTTGGCCACCGCCATGGCCCGGGCGGCCGAGTTGGGAGCAGCCCCCGATCCCAGAGGCGGGAAGCTGGCCACTGCCGCAGCCAGCGCAGCGGCATCCGCCGCGTTGACGGCATGCGCTCTCGCATCGATCACCAACCCGGCCCCGGTGACCGCCAGCCCGAGGACGATCAGCGCGGCCAGCACGGAGATGACCAGGATCGAGACCGCTCCCCGCTCGGTCACTTCTCCACCAGCATCACCGCCCGGGCCCTCAGATCGAGCGAGATGGAACGCAATAGCGGGGTTACCAGGTGATGGCGAAGGGCAACCTCCACCGTTGCCGGCCGTCCCACCATGCGTGGCCTGGAGACCGACACCTGGACCCGGGGGCCGAGCGGGTCGCCCAGCGCCCGTTCGACCGCGGTTACCGCCCTGCCCGGGTCGGGAACGGTTGCGGCCACCCGGGCTCCCTCCCGGGCGGCGGCAACCAGCTCGAGGTGAACCCTGGTGACCGCGATCACCTCGACCAGGGTCAGCACGAGCAGGATCAGAGCGGGAACGCTCATCGCCAACTCGACCGTCAGCGATCCCCGATGTCTCAGAATTGACCGGCGACCCAGCGGATCACCCGCCCGAAGATCGTGCTGATGATGTTCCCTCCCCCGCTGCCCTGGACCCACTTGAACAAGATGACTGCAAGCGCAGTCGCGGCCAGGATCACCAGGAAGTACTCGACCGTCCCCTGACCGCGGTCGTCGGTCAACCGCGACCACAGACGGAGCCACTTTGTCTGCATTGCTCTCCTTCCACCTTGCCGGCAGCCGGCCGGCGCCGGGGGGAAGCTCGGACTCATGGCAACGATCCGAAGAGTTCGGTCAGTGAGCCGACCACGAGCGGACCGGCGAAGACGAGGATGAACCCGGGCAGGATCAACAAGCCCAATGGGAACATCAGTTGGACCGGAAGACGGCGGGCGCGCCGGAGCCGATCGCTGCGTATCCGACTGCGGACGTCGGCCAGGAAGCCGGTAGCGGACGCCACCGCCGGCGCGCCGCTCAACTGCGAGGCGGCCAACCGCGACATCAGGGCACCCGCCATCCCACCCCGATCGGCCATCAGCGCTCCGGCCAGCCCGAGCCGTCCGGCCATCCTCAACACCATGCCGACCTCGTGTCGCAAAGGCCCATGTGAATGCTCCACCGCCACCCCCAAGGCCGAGTGGAGCGGGACCCCGCCGGTGAGCGCCACCACCAGCACGCGGGTGAAAAGGATCATCTGCTCGTCTGCCACCTCGGCCCGGTTTCGACGACCGCTGCGGGTGAGCAGACCCACGGTGAGGACCACTCCCAGGGCCAGCAGCCCAAGGCCCACGACCAGCATCAGCAGCCCCACCGCACCGAGAGAGCCAATCCGGCCGAGACCACCGGCTCCGATCTGGATGGCCAGGACCACCAGCGGGAAGCCGGCCACCACCAACGCCGAGAGGCGGGCCGGTGCCGAGTCCGCCCGGAGCTGGCGTCGCAGCTCCACCTCGTCGACCGCGTCAAGCGCCAGGCTCTCGAATGCCTCTGCGACCTTCCCACCGGTGCGAGCCGAGACTTCGAGGGCGGCGGCAGCAGGAGCCAGCTCGGGAGACGCATTGGCCAGGGCAGCCGCCACCTCGTCCATGGGTCGGCCGGCGGCGGCCAGCCGTCCTGCCGGCTCGATTTCCAGCTCCGGATGGCCGGTCACCGTGCTCGCCAGTGCCGCTCGCAGTGAGCGACCGGCCCGAAGCTCACCTGCCATCGCCACCAGAAATGAGGGGATGTCCGGCATCACCTCCTCCCGTCGACGATGGACGACGGAGACGATCGCCGCCCCGGCCAGGAAGGGCCAGAGCACATTGGGCAGCGCCACGGCAAGGGCGGAGGCGGTCACCACGATCATCGGTACGCCCGCCCACATCCCGACGGCAAGAGTGACGATGGCGATCGTCACAGCGGTTCACAGCCCGAAGGCCCAACTCGTCCGATCAGGGCGATCCGGCGCTTTCCTTCTCTTCGCTCGACATGCACGACGATCTGCACGGCCGCGTGCAGCTGACGTCGGACCGCCGATGTGCCCACCCTCTCCTCTCCCATCAGAGCCAGCGTCTCCAACCGCAGCAGGGCCTCATCAGGGCTGTTGGCATGGACGGTCGACATCGATCCGGCATGACCGGTGTTGAGGGCGGAGATGAGGTCGAGTGCCTCCGGGCCGCGGACCTCGCCGACGACGATGCGATCGGGCCGCAGCCGCAGAGCGGAGCGCAGCAGGGCCCTGACCGTCACTTGTCCGGCTCCCTCAGCGTTGGGGGGACGGGCCTCCAGCCGGACGACATGGCCGGGGAAGTCGAGCTCGGCCGCATCCTCGATCGTCACCACCCTCTCCCCGCGAGGGATCTCGCCGGCGAGCAGGTTGAGCAAGGTCGTCTTCCCCGACCCGGTGCCGCCGGACACGATCAAGCTGCGCCTCTCCCTGACGGCGGAAACCAGGAAGTCGCACTGACCGATGGTGGCTGCCCCGGCTTCGACCAGATCGACCAGCCTGCGGACGGCCGGCGTGAACCTTCGCACGGCGACTACCGGGTGATCGACCGAGGCGGGAGGAATGACGGCGTGAAGCCGGCTGCCATCCGGCAGGCGAGCATCGACCACCGGCGAGGAGAGGTCGAGCCGCAACCCGAGAGGGGCGATGACCCTCTCCACCGCGGCCGTGATGGCCAAGTCATCCACGTATCGAACGTCGGTGCGGGAGAGCTCCCCCCGTTTCTCGATCCAGATCTCGCCGGGGCCGTTGACCAAGACATCTGTGACCTCGGGGTCACGCAACAACGGCTCGATCGGCCCCAGTCCCACCAATGAGTCAACGATCGTCTCCACCATGTCACCCTTCGCAAGCGGCGACTCCTCGAGGAGCAGCCCCCTGGCAGCCCTGGCCAGCTCGGAGCGCTCGAACGGCACCGAGGACAGGACCAAGCGATGGGCAACCCGATCGATCAGCGCCACGGCAGGTCCCACACGCGCCGCCAGGCCCGCACCCAGGCACATGCCATCGGCAGCTCCAGCCTGAGCAGGGACCGAAAAATCGTTCGGCTGAGCGGAGGCAGGATGGGGCCGGGGCCGGGCGCTGCCTCCCCTCGCATGGAGAGCTGCCAGACGGCCGGGCTTCCGCCATCAATCCCAAGGTGGCCGGGGAGGGCCGGTGAGACCGGAACCAGGGGCCAGGGGCTCTCTTCCCCGACCCGGAGGACCACGGCCGGCCAACCGGCGCCAATCTGGCCCACCAGGTCGACGGCGTCGACCGGCCTGACCCCGCCGCCTGGGACGATCGCCACCCCTGGCCGGTCCGGTGTCATCTCGGATCGGCTGGGGCCCTCGTCGAGCATGTCCGCCACCGTCCGCCCGCCCGGGTATGGAAGCTCGCCCGGGGCGAGGTCGAGAACGAGGGCGGTGCCCGCTGCAGCCGCCAGTCCCACCGGCGCCACCCACCCGAGAATCGGATCGATGGCGGTCCTGATGGCCAGGATCCCGGGACGTGTGCGCATGCAGGAAACGTACGGAGAGTGAACGTCGGGACAAACCCCTTGCCTTCGTCGTGGCGAGATGGCAGAAAGGAGAGAACGCGTGCCAGGATCGACGTGATGCCCAAGCGCAGCGCCGCCTTTTTCGACCTCGACAAGACGGTGATCGCCAAGTCCTCGACCCTGGCCTTCACCCGGCCCCTGTATCAGGCGGGCC
>DATBMA010000016.1:0-12546 GCA_036555105.1 Acidimicrobiia bacterium | reverse complement strand
CACCGGCCGCCCGGTCTGCAGCGCCAGCCAGCAGAGATGGATGTGCAGATTGACGTCCTCCCTCGCCCCGAAAGCACCGCCCATCCCGGGCGGGTGGCATCGAACCTGGTCAGGCTGCAGCCCGAGGCAGGCCACGATCTGCTCGTGGTCGACATGCAGGAACTGGCTGGTGGCATACAGGTCCACCCCGCCCATGCCATCCGGGATCGCCAGACCGGCCTCAGGTCCCAGCGGGGCCTGGTCCTGCATCCCCACCTCGTAGTAGCCCTCGACCACTACAGGACCCCGGCGATCCGGATCGCCGGTTCGGATTCGCATCCGCCGGTAGACGGAGCCCTCGAGGTCGGCTTGCTCGGGATCGCTGAGGGGCTCGAGCTCCTCCATCTCCAGCTCGATTGTCTCGATGGCCCTCCGGGCAGTTGCCAGATCGGCTGCCGCCACGATGGCGATCGGCTCACCCCAATATCGAGCGGTGCCGTCGCACATCACAGGCTGATCGGGGTGCTCGAGCCCGAAAGTCGGGCGCCCCGGCACTTCCGCCTGCGTTAGCACCGCCGCCACCCCGGCCAACGCAGTTGCCCGGCTCACATCGAGCGACTTGATCAGGGCAGACGGGTGGGGAGAGCGCAACGTGGCCGCCCACAGCATGTCCTCATGGTTGAGGTCGGAGACATAGCTGAAGCTTCCCTCAACCTTGGGCACACCGTCGGATCGGCGGGGAGAGGTGCCGATCCCTCGTGCGACCTCCGGACGGGAGCGGGTGATGGTCATTCCAGGTCCCGGCCCGCCAGCCGTTCGAGGCCCCTGAGGATCCCGCCGTATCCGGTGCAGCGGCAGATGTTCCCGGAGAGCGCCTCGCGGATGTCGTCGGCCGATGGGTGAGGGTCGGTGGAGAACAGATGGGCGGCCGCCACTGCGAAGCCGGGAGTGCAGAACCCGCACTGGACGCCGCCGCCCGCGAGGAGGGCCTCCTGCACCGGGTGCAGCTCCTGATCCTTGGCCAACCCTTCCACCGTCAAGACCTCCGAGCCGGCTGCATCGGCGGCCATTACCAGGCAGGAGCAGACCAGCTCGCCATCGACGACGACCGAACACGACCCACACTCACCTTGCTCGCAAGCATTCTTCGACCCGGCCAGATCGAGCTCCTCACGGAGGAACGTCAGCAGGCTCTCGTCGGAGGCGACCGCGCCCGCTCGCTTCTCGCCGTTGACGATCAGCTCGATGATCACAGCAATCCTTCCACGAGCCGTCTCGCAAGCACGCCCGCCGCGTGGCGTCGATAGGCGGCGGTGGCCCGATGGTCGTCGATTGGTCGTACTTCCTGGGAGACGATCTGTTGCAGCTCGGACATAGCGCCGTTCGACGGCCGCGACTCCTGGTTGATGTATGCCTCTGCCTGGGTAGCCCGCATGACGGTGGGGGCGACCGACCCGAGGGCGATGGCGAACTTCCCGCCGTCGTGTCGGATCACGCAGCACGAAACGGTGGCGATGACCATGGCATTGCGGGTCCCCACCTTGGCAAAGGCCTGGGTGGTGGGGACGGGTGATGGGAACGTGACCGCCGCGATCACCTCGTCCGGCCGCCTGGCGTTGCGTTTGACTCCTATGAGGAACTCATCCCAGTGGAGGCTGCGGGTCCCGGCACTCGAGACCAGCTCCACCGAGCCATTGGCCGCCGCCACGAAGGTGAGCCCGTCCCCGGCCGGGCTGGCAGTGCCGAGGTTGCCTCCGATGGTGCCGGCGCTCCGGATCTGGGGGCTGCCGACGGTGCGGGCGATCTGGGCTAGTGCAGGATGGGGGCCCGCCTCGAGCCGGCGCCAGCTGACCCCGGCCCCGATCCGCTCGGCTGCAGCCTCTTTCAGCTCGCCGACCCTGCGCAAGGCCACGACCTTGGCTGGGTGCCGGTGACCGAAGTTGATCTCGACCATGAGATCGGTCCCGCCGGCCAATGGCAGCCCATCGGGCCACTCAGCCATGGCCTCGGTTGCCTCTCTCAACCTCGTCGGTCGTGCGATTTCCATGCGTCGGATCCTCCAAGAACCGGCACAAAAGTAACCAGACTGATCAGGCCCCGGCTAAGCCACCAGTTCCCGGGCCAAGCGGTTGTGCAGTTCGACCAATTGCGGCAGCTCGACCCCGACCGGATTTCCGTGCTCGATCACCCTTCGTCCGTGCACCCAGGAATGGTCGATCCTCACGGGCGCACAGAACACCACCGCTGCCACCGGGTCATGGAGGGCTCCGGCGAACTCGATCCGGTTGAGGTCGAGAGCGATGAAGTCGGCCGCCTTGCCGGGCTCCAATGATCCGATGTCGTCCCTTCCCAGCACCGATGCCCCGCCCCGGGTCGCCACTGCCAGCGCAGTCCGGGCCTCGAGCAATGCATCACCGTGCCCGGCTGCCGCCAACCTGGCCAGCAACATCGCCTGGCGGACCTCGGCCAACAGGTTCGAAGAGTCGTTCGAGGCGGAGCCGTCCACCCCCAGGCCGACTTTCACCCTTTGGCGGAGATACTTCGCAAGAGGAGCAATCCCGGAGGCGAGCCGCATGTTCGAAGTGGGGCAGTGCGCCACCCCGGTCCCGGCGGCAGCAATGCGATCGACCTCCGCTCGATCGACGTGCACGGCATGGGCATACCAGACGTCCGGCCCGGTCCATCCCAGCTGCTCCATCAACTGGACCGGCCTCACCCCGAACCTTTCGCGACAGAAGGCTTCTTCATCTCGGGTCTCGGCCAAGTGCGTATGGAGGGTCACGGTCCGCTGCCGGGCCAGGGTGGCGGACTCGCGCATCAGGTCAGTGGTGACCGAGAAGGGAGAGCACGGCGCCAGCACTACTCGCTTCATCCCCCCCGCCTCGGGTTGGTGGAATCGAACGATCACATCGTCCGAGTCCGCCAGGATCGCACTCTCGTCCTCGACCACGGAGTCTGGCGGCAACCCGCCCTGGGACTCGCCAAGGCTCATCGATCCCCGCGAGGCGTGGAACCTGATGCCGACGGGGTCGGCCCCTTCGAATTGATCGGCCAGGCTGGTCGCCCCCGGCCAGAGATAGTGATGGTCGAAGGCGGTGGTGCAGCCGGACATGGCCAATTCGACCAGCCCGAGCCGGGTGGCCACCTTCACGTGATCGGGGGTCATCCGCGCCCACACCGGATAGAGGGCGCGAAGCCAATCGAACAGCCCCACGTCTTGGGCTGCGGGCAGCGCGCGGGTGAGCGTCTGATAGAGGTGGTGATGGGTGTTGACCAGTCCGGGCAGCACCACATGTCCCGAAAGGTCGACGACTTCATCGGCAGTTGCCGGAAGCGTCGAATTGGGACCGACTTGCTCGATCCAGCCGTCGCGGATGAACATCCCGGCATCCGCCAACTCGGTGCGGGCGTCATCCATCTGTGCCAAGACCTCGGCCGAGCGCACCAGCAGCGTGGGCATCCGCCTAACCGTAGAGTGCCGCCCGCACGCTTCGAGAGAGCAGCTGTTGCCCATTCCAGATTCGACACTCGAGGAGATTGCCCATAGAGCCGAGGACATCGCCTCCCGCTTGAACGCCGAGTTCCCCGGTGCCAGCCCGCGCCGCCAGCCGGTTCACACCGTCTACGGAGGCGCCCATCTGTTCAAGGCGGGGACCGCCGGCAGGCTCGGCCAGCTGGCCCAGGCATCACTCGACCGTTATGCCCCCGACGCGGATGCCTTTGGCAAGGCAGTGGGGATGCCGGGATCGGCTGGGCTGGCTGGTCAGGTCTTTGACCGGATGCGGGCGAAGCTCCTGACCGAGCCAGTGGAGGACTTCCGTCTGGACTTCGAGGATGGCTACGGGAACCGGCCGGACCAGGAGGAGGACGGTCATTGCCGCTCGGCGGCGGCGGAGGTGGCGACTGGCATGCGGGAAGGAGGTCTGTCGCCGTTCATTGGAGTGCGGATCAAGCCGCTCAGCGGCGAGCTGCACCGCCGCAGCATCCGCACCCTCGACCTTTTCATTTCGAGCCTGATGGAAGAGGCCGGCGGCCTGCCCGACAACTTCGTGGTGACCCTCCCCAAGGTGCAGGACCCCGAGCAGGTGGATCTGCTGGCTGTCGCCCTGACAGGACTGGAGGGATCGCTGGGGATGGCTGAGGGCACGATCCAATGCGAACTGATGGTTGAGACGCCCCAGTCGGTGCTCGGGCCGGACGGGCTGGCCGGGCTACGTCGGTACGTCAGCGCCGGCAGGGGAAGGGTGATCGGCGCTCACTTCGGCACCTACGACTACACGGCCTCGCTCGACATCACCGCTGCCCACCAGACCATGACCCACCCTGCCTGCGACTTCGCTCGCGACATCCAGCAGGTCAGCTTGGCCGGGACCGGGATCTGGCTATCGGACGGAGCCACCAACGTGCTCCCGGTCGCCGTCCACAACGGGCCCGACTTCACCGAGGCCCAGCAGGAGGACAACCTCAGAGGGGTCCATGCCGCCTGGCGCCTTCACTTCCAGCACGTTCGCCACTCGCTCTCGCATGCCTATTACCAGGGCTGGGATCTGCATCCTGCCCAGCTGCCCACTCGTTATGCGGCCGTCTACTCCTTCTTCCTGGAGGGCCTCGATCAGGCAGGAGAGCGGTTGTCGAACTTCGTCGGCAAAGCCGCCCAGGCCACCCTGGTAGGGGAGGTGTTCGACGACGCCGCCACCGGTCAGGGCCTGCTCAACTTCTTCCTGCGGGCGATCAACTGCGGTGCGGTCACCGAGGACGAGGTGGTGGATCGCACCGGGCTCAGCCTCGGCGAGCTCCAGACCCGGAGCTTCGTCAAGATCCTGTCGGCCCGCAGATCAGCCTGAGGCCTGGACCCAAGCCTTGAGACTTGAGACCGTGAGACTTCCCTTCACGCCGTCCAGCCGAACAGCGATTCGCCGATCGTCAGCCACAGGAACCAGAAGGCGACGGCGATGGCGGGGACGGCCAGGGTCCATGGAGATTGCTGCCGCAACAGGCGGATAGCCAGGATCAACAACCCGGCCCACACCACCCACAGAACCACCAGGCCCCAACCCGGCACCATCAGCCCAGAGGCCAGGTAGGGGAAGACCCCCACTAACAGATGGAGCACCAACCCGATCCACGCCGCCACTTTCGGCCAGACCGAAGTCGGCGTCGAAGCGGTCGTCATCTCGTCACCTCCAGACTGATGTCGCCGTGTGGCTCGTCCACCGGCATGAAGACGGTTCCGCGGTCCTCCAGCCCCATTCGCTCGAACCCCGCCGGCAGATGGTGCTTGTTGGGCATCCGGAACGCGATCCTGGTGATTTCCGGATAGGCGCCGAGCACCGCCTCGCCCATCAGGTAGCCCTGATGTTGCACGGAGGCGCTCCAGTCGCCGAAGAAGTGCTCGATCAGCAGGTCGCGCACCCCTTCCCAGATGACCGTGGTGTCGGCCGGAACCTTGCCGTAGTCCCACGAGGCCGTGATCGAGGTGGCCAAAAGCCGGTCCTCTGCCTCGGGGAGGGTGGTGTATTGGTCGCGGGGAAAGCCGGTGAAAGCCGAGCCGGTGGTCTTGAGGACCAGGAGGTCATCGATCCCGGCTCCAATCGACGTTGCCTCGGCACCTGCCTTGACCCTCGCCAACCGCCGCTCTCCAGACGATGCGACGAAGCCGTTCGGGGCGAGGTTCGACCAGCTGCGGGCCGAAAGCTCGATCGAGGCCGACACCACTTGAGGTGAGGCAACGAAGTGATCGGCCAGGACAACGGCGAACCCTTCGAGGTCCGAGGTGAGGTGCTCCTGGGCGAGGACATACGATGTGTTTCGCATCGTGTCGGTGGGGATCACCCGCGAGTTGTCGCCTTCGATATGGGCAGCGCCGAAGTCACCTTCCAGCAGGATTTGCACGTCGAGATCGACGACCTGGCTTGGCCCGAGCACCTTGAAGATCCTGACCCGCGACTTGCCGTAGCGATTGCGGCCCAGCATCAGGACCCGCGATAGGTGGTGTAGCCGTACGGGGAGATCAAGAGCGGGATGTGATAGTGACGATGGACGTCGTCAACCCGGAAGGTGACGGACACCTCTGGATAGAAGCCGCTTCCTACCTTGCCGGTGGCGAAGACCAGGCGGTACTCCCCCTCCGTCAGGCCATGGTCGCCGGTCAGTTCGTGCGCCCGCCCGTCTGCGTCGGTCACGTGCTTACCGATCGAATCCCAACCTCCGGCCCCGCGGCGCTCGATTCTGAGCTCGACCCCGGCAACCGGCCGTCCGGTGGAGAGATCGAGGACATGGGTGGATATGCCCGACACTCAACCTCCTCCCACGCAAAGCATCTTCTCGAGGCGCCTGCGGGTGATCAGCTTCTGGGCGGCGGCCGCCTCTGCCAGTTCGTGCTCGGCGTCGTTGTGGATCCGGGTCTCCAACACCTCCAACACTTCAGCGGCCGAGCGTCCCGCCGCCGCCACGATGAACGGGAAACCGAATCTGGACTCATAGGCGGCATTGCCTGCGGCAAGGCGAGCCAGGGTCCCCGGATCCGCCCTCCCGGCCCCGGCCTGTTCCGAGCGCGACATAGCCTCGCCTTCCGCCTCCTGGCCGCCCCGGCGCTCACCGATCCGGGGGTGGGCGGTGAAGGCCTCACGCAGTTGATCGCCGGAGAGCCCGGAAAGACACGAGTCGGCGCCTTCCAGCACTTGGTTGACGGAGACATACGGCCTTGCCGACATCATTTGCTCCTCGAAGGCGCGGGCATGGCAGGCAGTTTGGAAGAAGCGGCGGGCCTCCTGCTCGAAGAGCGAATTGAGGTAACGGAGCCGGGCGGCAGCGGCGGCCTCGCCGCTCGCCTGTCCGAACAGGCGCAGCCTGGCCACCCCGCCGTCGGGAAAGATGCTCAACCTCACCAGACTGCAATCGGCCGGTTCCAGCTCGAATCGGTTCTCGGTGTCGGCGGACACCGGCGACATGGGCAAGAGCTCCTTCCAGGGCCCATTGGGATTCTGCCCGCCCTCGATCGACACCCAGCCGGGGGCATTCCCTTTGAAGTGGGTGGTGTCCACGACCGCGGTGCGGGGGATGCCGGCCAGGCCCAGTCGGACGATCGCCCAGTCGTTGCCCTGCCCTCGCCGGCGGCGGGTCTCCCATCCATCGAACATCCCTGCAGAAGGGCCCGGGCGCAGCATCCGACCCGGATCGGAGAAGAAGTCGTCCGATACCCCGATCATCTCCCCTCCAACTGCCAGGCCTGCCATTTCGGCATAGGCCCGATCGGGGCAGACCTGGTCGTGGGCAGGGATGGGCGTCCCCATGACTCGGAGGCGGGCGACCCCGCCGTCCGGGAAGATGTTCAGCCGGAGGTGGGTCACCCGCGATTGGCTGGCGACTTCGAACCGGTTGGCGGTGTCGCCGGCCAGCGGGGTCAGGGGGACTATCTCCACCCATTCGGCCTCCTCGAGGCGCTCGTCTGTTCCAACTCCGCATGCCTCGAGTGAGAACGACTCCGGGTAGTTCCCCTTGAAGTGGGCGGTGTCCACGACGACTTCTTCGACAACCCCGGGCAGGCCCACGCCGATGATCGCCCAGTCGTGGCCGGGCTCTCGTCTTCGGCGGGTCTCCCACCCATCCATCCACTTGCCGCGATCCGTGTACTCCCCCTCGTGCCACTGCGGCACTCCGTCGGCAATCAAATTGGCGACCGGGGCGAAGAATTCGTCGTTGCATGCGACCGCCCGCCCACCGACACCGACGCCGGCCAACTCGATCAGGCTCACCCGGCCGACATTAAGGGGTAGAGGCTGTGGCCCGCGGGCCTGGCAGAAGCAGCCCGGCGGTGAGCGGCCCTGCCGGCTCCCCGCGCAGGACCACCAAGCCGGCCACACCTGTGAGAGAGCGGCCGCCATAGGGAGTCAGCGGATGCCGATGCTCGAGGGTCGTCGGGTCGACGATGAAGCCCGCATCCGGGTCGAAGACGAGGAGGTCGGCATCCATCCCCACCGCGATCGCGCCCTTGCGGCCGGCGAGCCCGGCCAATGCGGCCGGAGCCAAGGCCAGCTTCGGTACGAGGTTCTCCAGTGCCCAGCCGCGGTCTCTGGCCGCTGTCCAGGTCACCGCCAGCCGGAGCTGCACAGAGGAGATCCCCCCCCACGCCGCTCCGAAGTCGCCGCTCTCCACGGCTTTCAACTCGGGCGGAGCCGGAGAGTGATCCGACACCACCATGTCCAGGGTGCCGCTCGAGAGTCCACCCCACAGACCGTCTTGGTGGGAGCGGTCACGGATCGGTGGGGCGCACTTGAACTGGGTCGCTCCATCAGGGACCTCTTCGCTCGAGAAGAAGAGATAATGAGGACAGGTCTCGGCCGTGATGCCGACTCCTCGTTCCTTGGCCATGGAAATGGCCGGCAGGGCGCCGGCCGAGGCCAGGTGGAGGACGTGGACATGCCCCCCGGTGTCGGCCGCAGCATCGATCAGCCCGAGCACTGCCTCCTCCTCGGCCTCTGGAGCGCGCGATCTCAGGTAGTCGACGTAGTGGTTCCCGTCCGGAGCGGAGTGGATGTGGGCCGGGTCCTCGGCGTGCACCAGCAGCGGCAGGCCGAGCCGGGCCAGCACCTCCAGGGCATCGCGGATCTGTTGCAGGTCGACAGGTGGGAACTCCGGCACCCCCGAATCCACCAAGAACGCCTTGAACCCGCACACACCGGCTTCCGCCATCGGCTCTAGCTGGTCCAGGTTGTCCGGGACGAGACCGCCCCAAAAGGCGACGTCGGATCTGACCTCGAGTCCAGCCTCCGCCCGCTTCACGTCCAACGCCTCCACCGACACGGTCGGAGGGATGGAATTGAGGGGCATGTCGACGATGGTCGTGGTCCCGCCCACCATCGCCGCCCTGGTGGCCGAGGCGAAGCCCTCCCATTCGGTGCGCCCCGGCTGGTTGACGTGGACGTGGCTGTCAACCAGGCCGGGAAGGACAGGCAATTCCCCCGCTTCGTAGACGTCGACCCCGGGGTGGCTGTGGCCGATGGGGGCGATCTCGGCGAACTTCCCCGCCTCGATGTGGAGGCAGGCCGGACGGGAGCCGCCTGGAAGCAACACCTTTCGTCCTGCCACAGCCCAGTCCATGGGCGGAGGCTAAAGGAGCCGGTCGGGGAGCCCGGGTCTGGCCGTGCGACGGGATTGACGGTGCGACGTGCGACCGTGGTTGCGTTTGAAGAACTCGGCCCCGGCCCATATACTTTGCCGCCGTGGTCTTAGTACCTCCCCCCTTCTCCTGACGGGGTTGTCCGGCTCGACCCGCGCCGGTTGACTCCAGAGACGGGTCGGAATCCAAAGGGTCGGCGAAATCGGAGGAAGCCTCCGGTCGCGCCGACTTCTCGCGTAGGACGGTCCGGGCCCTCGTGGCCCGCCCGACCAACACAAGGAGCGTCATGCCGACGATCGAGCAGCTCGTCCGCGAGGGCAGGCAGCCGAAGAAGAAGAAGATCAAGACTGCCGCCCTGGCAGGGGCCCCGCAGCGCCGAGGCGTCTGCACACGCGTCTACACCGTCACACCCAAGAAGCCCAACTCCGCCCTCCGCAAGGTCTGTCGCGTGCGCCTGTCATCTGGGGTGGAGGTGACCGCCTACATCCCTGGTGAGGGACACACCCTGCAAGAGCACTCGATAGTCCTCGTGCGCGGAGGTCGAGTCCGTGATCTGCCTGGCGTGCGCTACAAGGTCGTGCGGGGAACTCTCGATGCCTCCGGGGTCAAGAACCGCAAGCAGGCGCGTTCCCGATACGGGACCAAGAAGGAGTCCTGATGCGACGCGCCCCGGCCCAGAAGCGAAAGATCGATCCGGACCCGGTTTTCCGCAGCGTCCTCGTCAGCCAGGTGGTGAACAAGGTCCTCCTCCACGGGAAGAGGGATGTCGCCCGCGGGATCGTCTACGACGCACTCGAGATCGTCGAGCGCCGTGCCGGCCAGGATCCTGTCACCGTCCTCAAGCGGGCCATCGACAACGTCCGCCCGCACGTCGAGGTCCGCTCCCGCCGGGTGGGCGGCTCCTCATATCAGGTGCCGGTCGAGGTACCGCCCCGCCGCTCACTCTCGCTCGGCATCAGGTGGGTCGTCAGCTACGCCCGCAAGCGCAAGGAGCACACCATGGCCGAGCGCCTCGCCTACGAGGTGCTGGATGCGGCCAACAACACCGGTTCGGCGATCAAGCGCAAAGAAGACGTCCAGAAGATGGCGGAGTCCAACAAGGCCTTCGCTCATTACCGCTGGTAAGGGCTTCCCGACAAGTCAATAACGACGGAACGATCAGAGAAGAGAGATGAGCAACGGCAAAACCGCGCTGTCACACCTGCGTCAGGTGCCTCAGAGCCGAACCCGCAACATCGGGATCATGGCTCATATCGACGCAGGCAAGACGACCTTGACCGAGCGCATCCTTTATTACACCGGGAAGAACTACAAGATCGGTGAGGTCCACGAGGGCGCAGCCACGATGGACTGGATGGAGCAGGAGCAGGAGCGGGGGATCACCATCACCTCCGCGGCCACCACCTGTCTCTGGCATAACCACTGGATCAACATCATCGACACCCCTGGGCACGTCGACTTCACCGTCGAGGTAGAGCGCAGCCTGCGGGTGCTGGACGGGGCGGTGGCGGTCTTCGACGGAGTCGCCGGAGTGGAGCCACAGTCCGAGACGGTGTGGCGTCAAGCCGACCGCTACAAGGTCCCCCGCATCTGCTTCATCAACAAGCTCGACCGGACCGGCGCCGACTTTTTCGCCGACGTCGAGTCGATCCGCAACCGGCTGGGGGCGAATCCACTGGTCCTCCAGATCCCGATTGGCCGCGAGGGCGACTTCACCGGGGTCGTCGACCTGGTTGAGATGAAGGCCCACGTCTGGCGAGGCGACGACGGCAAGGTGTGGGACACCACCGAGATCCCGGCCAACATGGCCGATCTGGCTGCCGAGTGGCGGGGGAAGATGCTCGAGGTGGCGGCCGAGGCCGACGAGAAGCTTCTCGAGAAGTACCTCGAAGACCTCGAGATCACCCCGGATGAGATCCACCAGGCGGTGCGGCAGGGGACCGTCGACCACCTCTTCGTGCCGGTCCTGTGCGGCTCGGCCTTCCGCAACAAGGGCGTGCAGCCGTTGCTCGATGCGGTGATCGCTTACCTTCCCAGCCCGCTCGATCTGCCACCGGTCAGCGGTTACAAGCCAGGCGACGAGACGGTGGCCATGGAGCGTAAGGCCGAGGACACCGAGCCTTTCAGTGCCTTGGCCTTCAAGATCATGAGTGACCCCCACGTCGGGAAGCTCACCTACTTCCGGGTCTACAGCGGCCATGCTTCCAAAGGCGGGGCGGTGTTGAACACCTCAACCGGACGCAAAGAGCGGCTGGGGCGCCTTCTGCGGATGCACGCCAACCATCGCGAGGACATCGACGACGTGTTCAGCGGCGACATCGTCGCCGCGGTCGGGCTCAAGAACACCACCACCGGCGACACGCTGGCCGACGACGCTGCCCCGATCCAGCTCGAGTCGATGCAGTTCCCGGCGCCGGTGATCTCGGTGGCGATCGAGCCCAAGACCAAGAGCGACGACGACAAGCTCTCCGAGGCTCTTCACCGGCTGGCAGAGGAGGACCCGACCTTCCTGGTCCGGGGTGACGAGGAGACCGGGCAAACGATCATCGCCGGTATGGGCGAGCTCCACCTCGAGATCCTGGTGGACCGGCTTGTGCGCGAGTTCAAGGTGGCGGCCAACGTCGGCAAGCCGCAGGTGGCATATCGCGAGACCATCAAGGGGCCCATCAGCAAGGTGGAGGGCCGCTACGTGCGCCAGTCGGGTGGCAAGGGCCAGTACGGCCATGTCGTCATCGATCTGGAGCCGACCGGTCCCGGGGGCGGCTACGAGTTCATCGACCACATCTCCCAGGGCCGGATCCCACGCGAGTACATCCCTGCGGTGGATGAGGGGATCGAAGAAGCCCTCGACAACGGAGTGCTGGCCGGATACCCGCTCGTCGATGTGCGGGCGATCCTGGTCGACGGCTCGTATCACGACGTCGACTCATCCGAGATCGCCTTCCGCATCGCCGGCTCCATGGCGTTGCAGGAGGCTGCCCGCAGAGCCGGGGTGAAGCTCCTCGAACCGGTGATGTCGGTGGAGGTGGTCACTCCAGAGGAATACATGGGAGATGTGATCGGCGACCTGTCCGCTCGCCGCGGGAAGGTGGACGAGATGGGTCAGCGGGGCAATGCCAGGACCATCAACGCCCAGGTGCCGCTGGCCGAGATGTTCGGCTACGCCACCGACCTGCGGTCACTGACCCAGGGGCGGGCCCAGTACACGATGCAGTTCAACTCTTATCAGGACGTTCCCCAATCAATCGCAGAGGAATTGGTGGCTTCCCGCCGGGGATGACGCACCACGGACCACAGGAGTAATCGATCATGGGTAAGGCGAGGTTTGAGAGGTCGAAGCCGCATGTGAATGTGGGGACGATGGGTCATATTGATCATGGGAAGACGACGTTGACGGCTGCGATTACGAAGGTGTTGGCGGAGCGGGTGCCGGGGAATGCGTTTACGTC
>DATBMA010000113.1:0-3372 GCA_036555105.1 Acidimicrobiia bacterium | reverse complement strand
TCGACCGCCGCCCGCAGGTCCTCTCCGGTCACCTCGACCTCGTTGCTGGGCCGGGCGCTGTCGAACTGGCCCCGGTAGACCAGCTTGCGATCACTGTCGAACAGGAAGAAGTCGGGGGTGCAGGCAGCCGAGAAGGCCCGGGCCACGTCCTGGCTCTCGTCGTAGAGAACAGGGAACACGTACCCGTTTCGGTCCGCCACCTTGGCCAGCTCGTCAGGGGAGTCCTCCGGGTGTGTGGTGGCGTCGTTGGAGGCGACCGCCACGATGTCGAGGCCGGAGCCCTCGTAGTCACGGCCGAATTGGGCGAGACCGCTCATGATCCGCTTGACGTATGGGCAGTGGTTGCAGATGAACATCACCAGCAGGGCGTCGCCTTTGAGGTCGTCGGTGGCGACGGTGCCGCCGGAGCGCACGTCGGGAAGGGTGAAGGCCGGCAACTCGGTGCCGAGGGCGAGCATCGTGGACGCGATGGCCATAAGGCGACTCCTTGAATCGATGGACGGGTCGACTGACGAGGAAACGGTCTGAGCCCGTATCGTAATTCCCACTGGAGACCCGTCAGACCGGACTCACTGCCGACGCCAAGCGCGTCCTCGTGGCCCAGGCCGTGCGCGCCTTCGCCTATGGATTGTGCGCCGTGTTGGTGGGATCGACCCTGAGCGCCCGCGGCTTCTCCGGCACCGAGGTGGGTCTGGTGCTGGCGGCAGTGGTAACGGGGACCGTCCTCGCACAACTGGCCGTAGCCCGATGGGCCGACCGCTGGGGCAGGCGGAAGATGTACATGGCCCTCTACGCCGCCCTCGGGCTGGTGGGGATCGTGTTCGCTCTGGCTCCTCCGCTGTGGGCGATGGTGGCGGTGGCGCTGACCGGCGCCCTCTCGACCGAGGTGGTGGAGTCGGGCCCGTTCACCTCGCTCGAGCAGTCGATGCTGGCCGGCCAGTTCGGCAACTGGCAGCTGGCCAAGGGCTTCGGCATCTACAACGCGGTGGCAACCGCCGCCGGATCGCTCGGGGCCCTTGCCGCCGACCTCCCTGCCCTGGTCCGCCAGGCCTGGGAGGGAGCCCCGGCGGACGAAAGCTGGTTCGCCCTGTTGGCGGTCGCCTCCGTGGCTGGGGTGCTGGTCGCCTCGACTCTCTCGGACAGGGTGGAGGCCGGCCCGCGGTCGTCGGTGGCGCCCTCGGGGCTCGGGCGGTCGAAGTCGGTGGTGCGCCGTCTCTCTGGGCTGTTTGCCCTCGACGCCTTCGCCGGCGGCTTCGTCATCCAGGCTTTCATCGCCTACTGGCTGTCGTCCCACTTCGGCGCCACCCTCGGTCAGTTGGCGGTGCTCTTCTTCGCCCTCGGCATCCTGCAGACGGTCTCGTTCCTGGTGGCACCGCTGTTGGCCCGCCGATTCGGATTGCTCAACACCATGGTCTTCACCCACCTGCCCTCCAACCTGCTGCTGGCCGCAGTCGCCTTCGCCCCCACCCTCGGCGCCGCTGTCGCTTTGCTGGTGGCCCGCACCGCCCTCTCCCAGATGGACGTCCCCACCCGTCAGGCCTATGTGATGGCCCTGGTCGAGCCGGAGGAGAGGACCGCGGCCGCCGCCTACACCAACACCGCCAGGTACGTGGTCCGCCCGGTAGGCCCGGTGTTGGCGGGCGCCGCCCAGGCCTTTGCCGCCGGCGTCCCCTTCCTCGTCGCCGGCGGGCTCAAGTCGGTCTACGACCTGGTGCTGTGGCGATGGTTCCGCGGGGTCGAGATCGACGAGCCGGCGCGGCATCGCCGGACCTGATGCATCGGCTCATCGGCTGGCAGCGATCGGGTTGGACCACCTGAGTCCAGGAAAGCGAGCGAACCCGTTGTCGTATGAGCACAGTTCCAACCCGTGCTCGATGGCTGTGGCGGCGAGCTGCACGTCCGGAAGGTCGTTCGAACGAAGACCCGGGATGGCCACCAACTCGGCGGCAATGAATGAGTGACTGGCGCCGGGGCCGACCATGCGGGCATTCGGCTGCAGCCGGAAGTCGTTGGCCGCTCCCCATGCTCGTTCCGGTTCGACCGCTTCGGGTCCGGCCACGGTTCTGCTGGACACGAGCCGCATGAACCCGTAGAGCGTCGGCCAGGTCAGGCCAACAGTGGTGGCGTCATCACTGAAACGGCCTTCCAGCCACTGGCGCGCCGCGTGATGCTGCGGCGACGTTGGCAGCGCCGCGTACACCAGAAGGTTGGTGTCGACGAGGATGTTCAGGCTTCCCCCTCCTCCTCCAACCTCGACAGCACTTCGGATACGTCGGAGATGTCAACCCTGAGGCTGCCGGGCAGGAGCGGGAGCTCCCGCACCGCCTCCGCCTGGTGCTGCGATGCGCGGATCAGCCGATTGATCGTCTGGCGGGCCGACTCACCGGGACGCTGCTCCTGATCGATGATGGCTTTCACATCGGGATCCAGGGCGATGGTGGTGCGCATGATGCTGCAAGTCTAGCATCAGTGATGCCAGCCCTCCATCTCCGCCCGATAACCTGGTAAACCCTGGCGAAATCGGAGGTTCCGCGTGGCTCGCAGACAATTTCGATCCGGTTCCATGACGATCTCGATCGCTGCTGCGACCTTGGTGCTGGCGGCCTGCAGCGAGCTGGTCGGCTCGGGCAACGTCGTCACCAAGGAGGTGCCGGTCGATGACTTCACCCGCCTCGATGTCTCGGCCGCCTTCGACGTCACCGTTTCCGTCGGGGAGACGCCCAAGCTGACGATCCGGGTCGACGACAACGTCGAGCCCAGGCTCGATGTCGGCGTCTTCGGCGACACACTGAGGATCGGGTTGAAGAGCCCGCTCGGCGCCCTCAATGCCACCCTCGAGGCGGACGTGGTGGTGACCTCCCTCGAGGAGATCCATGGCAGCGGGGCGGTCAACCTCGCCCTGGCCGACACGATCAGCGGCGACTCCCTCGACGTCAGGCTTTCAGGTGCAAGCGACACCGAAGGCGAGGTGGAGGTGGACACCCTCAACGTCGAGCTGTCCGGAGCCTCCAACGTCGACCTGACCGGCACCGCCGGGCAGGTGACCGCCGACGGCAGCGGTGCCAGCGACGTCGACCTGTCAGGTCTCGAAGCCGAGGATGTGGTGATCGAGCTGTCCGGAGCCAGCAGCGGATCTGTGAATGTCACCGGCACGTTGGCGGCCGGAGCTTCAGGAGCGTCGAATCTCCGATATGCAGGCTCCCCCGAGGTGACCCGGAGCGACACCAGCGGGGCGTCTTCGATCGAGCCGGTGGGCTGATCAACTAGTCGAGCGGGAGTCGAGGCCCGTCAACGCAACGGCGATAGGGGTGATGGGGGTACTTCCGGGACGTATGACTCGAACCCATACGTGATGTCGTGGCATGGAGGCGA
>DATBMA010000089.1:0-27232 GCA_036555105.1 Acidimicrobiia bacterium | reverse complement strand
GCCCGGCTCGACCCGGCCCTGGCCGCCACCAGGAACCGACTCGACGGCAACTGGAGGAAGGCGATCGCGGCGACCATCCGCCGCGGGCAGCGGGAGGGAGAGTTCGAAGGGGGCAATCCCGCCGAGGTCGCACTCAGGCTGGCTGCCCTGATCGACGGGCTGGCGCTGCAAGTGGCGTTGGGCGACCGGGCGGTGACCCCGGCCAAGATGCGGGCAACCTGCCTGAAGGCGGCCGCCGCCGAGCTTGGGTTCAAGCTCTAGGCCGGACGCCCCCAATCCAAGGCCTTGGGTAATGTGCCCGCAAGGCGAAAACGAGGGAATGTGACCTACCACCCGCGTGAGAACTGGGTCCCCGGCCGGCAAGGCCATTACATGACCCGTCGGGAATTCGTCCGATCGATGGCGGTGGCCGGCCTGGCCTTCCCGTCCCTTTCGGCTCTGCTGGCGGCATGCGGAGACGGCTCGGGCGCCGGCGGCGACGCCCAGGTGGTGATCGGCACGCCCGCCAATCCGGCGACTCAGCCGATGGTCGACTCCAACCCGATGATCGCCGACGGGCTCCCCTCCGAGGAGGGCCCTCTCAAGCTCTACAACTGGGACGAATACATCAACCTCGACATGCTCGACCGCGCCAAGCAGGAGCTGGGTGCCGACATCGAGGTCACCACCTTCTACAACGAGGCGCAGGCGATCCAGAAGCTGGTGGCGGGCGAAGTCGACTTCGACGTCTGGTTCCCCACCCAGCAGACCGTCCCCAAGTCGGTTGCGGGTCAGCTCATCCGGCCGCTCAACCACAGTTACCTTCCGAACCTCGCCAACGTCTGGCCATCGTTCCAGAGCCCCTTCTACGACGTGGGCTCCCAATACACGGTCCCATACGTCCTCTACCAAACCGGCATCGCCTGGCGGGTCGACCAGGTCGACTCGGCCGACATCGAGGAGTTGGAGAACCCGTGGGAGGTGTTCTGGAACACCAAGTACAAGGGAATAGTCGGCCTGTACGACGACATTACCGAGACCCTCCCGTTCGCCATGTTCCGCGATGGGGTCACCGACCTGCAGGACGTCAGCCAGGCGGAGCTCGATGCCGGTGCCAACGCCCTCTCCGAGTTGGTCGGCCTGATGAACGTCCGATACAGCATCGACGGCTCGTATGCCGGGATACCCGAGGGGCGCTTCGGCCTCCACCTCTCCTGGGCAGGTGACATGGTCAACGTGAAGTACTACGCCCCCACCCCCGAGGACGCCGAGCAGGTGCGCTACTTGTGGCCGCCGAAGGCGGCCAACAACACGCAGTACCACGCGATGATGGCCAGCGACACCATGACGGTTCTGAAGGGTGGGAAGAATCCGGTTCTCGCCCACAAGTTCCTCAATTGGCTCTTGGACTACGACAACTCGCTCGAGAACTTCTCATTCGTCGCTTACCAGCCGCCTCAGGCTGCCCTGGATCCGGAGACTCTGGTGGCCGACGGGTGGGTGCCCGAGTGGCTGGAGTCGGCCATCATCCGCGAGTCCGATTTCGACGACCCTCTGGCGGTTCTCCCCCGTGCCTTGGCCGGTGAGGAGGAGTTGGCCTGGAACGACGCCTGGCAACGGGCTCAATCGGGAGCGACCATCGAGCCGGAGTCGGAGGAGTAGCGATTGCCTTCCAATCTGGCCGGGGCTGAGACCGAAGCCGTCGGCCAGCGGCGCGGGGTTTGGCAAGGAATGGCCGCCCCCGGCCTCGGCTGGTTGGTGCTCCTCTTCCTGGTCCCCTTCTATGCGATCCTTGCCACCGGGATGGGGGGACGGGACCCGATCTTCAACCAGGTGCAGCCGGCCTGGAACCCCCTCGATTGGAACCCCCAGGCCTTCATCGACGTGGCCAAGGAGCTGTTCGGCGGATACCTGGGTCCCACCGCCGTCCGCACCATCGCCTATGTGTTCATCGCCTGCCTGCTTTGCATCCTGATCGGCTACCCAATGGCATATCTCGTGTCCCGCAAGGCCGGCCGGTGGAAGGGCCTGCTGCTCTTGATCATCATCGCCCCGTTTTGGATCAACTATCTGATGCGGATGATGGCCTGGGTGAACCTGCTGAGCCCCGACGGCCAGATCAACAAGATCATCGGGTTCTTCGGGGTGCCTCCGGTGGACTGGCTGGCCGGGAACCACTTCGTCGTGATCATGGGACTGGTCTATGGCTACATCCCCTTCTTCATCCTCCCTCTCTTCGCTGCTCTCGATCGGATCGACAACCAGGTGCTTGAGGCGGCCCGCGACATGGGCGCGAGCCCGGCTCAGACTTTCTGGCGGGTGACGGTGCCGCTGTCCAAGCAGGGCATCCTGGCGGGGCTGGTGATCATCGCCTTGCCGATGTTCGGTGACTACTACACCCCCAACCTGCTGTCGGGCTCACCTCGGACCCGAATGATCGGCAACGACATCGACCAGCTGCTCAATGCCACCGCCTCCGGGACGGGTCAGGGTGCGGCCCTCACCATTTACTTGATGCTCTTCGTGGGAGTGCTGATGATCTACTACCTGGTCAACGTGTCGAGGGCCGCCAAGGAGGCACGCCGATGACCGCCACCACCGTCCAGCCGGGCCAGATTGCGGAAGGTGGGGCGATTCGCCGGATGCGGGGCTGGATGGCCAACCCCTGGGGACAAACCCGGTTCCTCTGGGTCTTCGCCTGGCTATTCGCCATCTGGTCGATCGTGCCGGTGGCGCTGGCCATCATGTTCTCCTTCAATGCCGGGCGCTCCCGCTCCACCTGGCAAGGTTTCTCCACCCGCTGGTACTGGAGTGACCCGCGCTCGGTGGTGAACGACGAGTCCCTGCTGGCGGCACTGGGGCAGAGCCTTCGGTTGGCGGCGATCACCATGCTGATAGCCACCCCGATCGGGGTGGCCCTGGCCATCGGCCTGGCCCGCTGGCGGGGCCGGGGAGCCAAGCCGGCCGCGTTCCTCATGACGCTGCCGCTGGTCACCCCTGAGATCGTCATGGGTGTATCGCTCTTCCTCGTCTTCGGATACCTCTACGACTTCATTCCGTTCGGCACCCCGGCACAGGCGCTGGGGCACATAACTTTCACGATCTCGTTCGTGGTGATCATCGTGCGTGGCCGGCTATTTGCGATCGGCCGCGACTACGAGGAAGCGGCGATGGACCTGGGGGCGTCCCAATGGGGGGCGATCAGGAGAGTCCTGCTGCCAATGCTGTCCCCCGCCATCTTCGCCTCGCTGGCGATTGCTTTCGCCCTCTCAATCGACGACTTCGTGATCAGCATGTTCCTGACCAGCGACGCCTCGTCTATGACCGTGCCGGTAAAGCTCTACAGCGCCATCCGCAACGCCCCGCCTCCTTCCCTCAACGCCCTTGCCTCGATCATGCTGGCGGTCACCGTGCTGGCGGTGTCCGTCGCCACGATCGTGATGAAGCGGGGAAAGAAGCGGACCGGGGAAGGCGGCTCGGCGATGGAGACGCTGGTCCAGATGGAGATCTAGGCCAGGACCCGCAATGCATCGGCCGGGAGCCTCACCGCCACGGCCTCGCCCGAGTGGTGTGGACTGATGTTGCCCTGATTGGGCAGGGCCACCTGGATGTCCCCCACCGCGGCGAGGTGGACGAGTACCTGCAACACCGGCCCGGCGTAAACCACCCGGTCGACGATGCCGGGGATCACATTGGGACCGCCGGTACCGGAAGGGAGCAACTCGATCCGCTCGGGGCGGATCGTGATCTTGACTTCGTCGCCAGGCCGCACCGAGGCAGCGCCGGCGGCGACCGCTGCCTCGCCCAGCTTGACCATCGTCTCCGCCGCCGAAGACTCGAGCACGGTGACATCGAGCAAGTTGGACACCCCGAGGAAGTCGGCGATGTAAGTGGAGGCGGGGCGCTCATAGAGATCGGCGGGGGAACCGACTTGCTCGACCCGGCCCTGGTTCATCACCGCAATCCTGTCCGACATGGTGAGGGCTTCTTCCTGGTCGTGGGTCACATAGATGAAGGTGAGACCGAGGTCTTCCTGCAATGCCTTCAGCTCTAGTTGCAATGCCTTGCGAAGCTTGGCATCCAGCGCACCCAACGGCTCGTCGAGCAGCAGAACCGAGGGGTTGAGGACCAGGGCCCTGGCCAGTGCCACTCGCTGCTGCTGGCCACCCGAGAGCTGGTTGGGTCGGCGCTGATCCATGCCTTCCAGCCGCACAGTCTCGAGCACCGCCGTCACCTTGGCGGCCATCTCCGACTTGTTGAGGCCCTTGTATTTCAGGCCGAAGGCGATGTTGTCTCCCACGCTGAGGTGCGGGAACAGCGCATAGCTCTGAAACACAGTGTTGACCGGCCGCTGATGGGGCGGGGTCTGGGCCATGTCGATGCCGTCGACCATGATCGAGCCGGATGTGGGTCGCTCAAAGCCACCGACCATTCGCAACGTCGTCGTCTTCCCACATCCGGACGGGCCCAACAGCGAGAAGAACTCCCCGGGCATGATGTCCAGGTTGATGCTGTCGACCGCGGTGGTCTCGCCAAATGACTTGGTGAGATCGACGAGTCGAACCGCTCCTTCATGCATGGTGCGGCGAGGCTAGACATCCGTCGGATGCCAACCCTATTGAACGGTCGTTCAAGAGGACGGGCGGCTGCCTAGACTGAGGCCATGCCGTCCACCCCCGCACCAATTGATCAAGAGGCGGCGAGGGCAATGCTTCTGCCCTTTGGCAAGTCCCGCACGCTCCCAGCCGAGGCCTACACCTCTCGAGAGGTCTTCGAGTGGGAGTTCGCCACCTTCTTCATGGGCTCCTGGATGTGCCTGGGAAGGGTCGCCGACCTCGCATCGCCCGGGCAAATAAAGGCAATGGAGGTCGGTGCCGAAACGGTGCTCGTCAGCCACGACCGCAACGGCGTGGTGTGGGTCTTCTCGAACACCTGCCGACATCGCGGCCACGAAATCCTGGCGCCAGGAGATGCAGTCGACGCCAGGTTGATCCGCTGCCCCTACCACTCCTGGTCATACACGCTCGAGGGCGAGCTCAAGAATGCCCCCACCTTCTCCGGCTCCGCCGAGTTCGACCCTTCCGGCTTCCCGTTGGTCCCGATCCGGACCGGTGTGTGGGAGGGCTGGCTGTTCGTCAACCTCGATGGCAAGGCTCCCCCGCTCGAAACCCACATGGGAAACCTCGCCGACTATCTCGGGGTTTACCGGGCGGCCGAGCTCGAAAGGGTGGCGCACCACTCCTATGAGGTGGCTGCCAACTGGAAGCTGATCGTCGAGAACTATCACGAGTGTTATCACTGCACGACGATCCATCCCGCCCTGTGCAGGGTCAGCCCTCCTGACTCAGGGCGCGACGTGGCACCAACCGGGCTCTGGGCCGGCGGCTACATGCTGTTGAAGGGCGACGCCGAGACCATGTCGCTCAATGGCCGCTCGGATGGCCGGCCCTTCCCGGGCCTGGATAGCGATCAGCTGCGACAGATCTGGTACGTCGGCCTAATGCCCAACCTCCTCCTCAGCCCCCACCCTGACTATTACCTGGTCCATCGCCTGACCCCGCTGACACCTGACCGGACCCTCGTCGAGTGCGAATGGCTGTTCCGCCCCGAGGTGGCATCAGCCGGGGGGTTCGACCCTGCCTATGCCGTCGACTTCTGGGACCTGACCAACCGAGAGGACTGGACAGCTTGCGAGGGAGTTCAGCGCGGGGCCGGTAATCGCGGCTTTCGCCCCGGACCGCTCAGCGAACTGGAGACGACCCTCTATCAGTTCTACGAGATGCTGGCCGCCGCCTACCTTGGCGAGGAGATGTCCCCGCCCTCGGCCCCGGCTCTCAAGCTGGTCACGGTCGGCCTGAACGCTATCGAGGCCTGAAGGCCTCCTGAGCCGAGGGGAGCTCGACCGGCGGCAGCGGCTTGGTGGTGGGGCCGTTGATCACGGCGCCTGTGTGGTCGTATCGGGAACCGTGGCAGGGACAATCCCATGTGCGCATCCGGCTGTTCCAGCCGACCGTGCATCCGAGGTGCTGGCACTTGGGGGACATTGTGTATCTGGTCCCGTCGTCATCGATGAAAACCGCCACCCTCTGCCCATCGACGTCGACCACCCCGCCCTCCCCCGGCTCGAGATCGAACATCTCCCTCCCCACGGTCTTGCAGATGAGCACATCGCACCTGGCACCGTGGGCGACTTCGTCGGGCACGGCGGTCCGCTTGAAGCGCCGAGCGTTACCCATCATCCCCTTGTTGCCGACCACAACCAGGTCATGCCCGGAGGCGGCAGCTTCGATGATGCGTGGCCCCGGCTTGCCGCGGAGGGCTCGGCGTTCGACCTCTGTTGTGGCCCGGCGCGCCGTATCTCGGAGAACGATGTCGCCGACCAGCTCATCTCCAACGTAGATCAAAGTGATGGCCGCATCCAGCGCTCCCGCCAGGCCGATGCCGCGTCCCGCCGCCTGGTATGCGGTGAATGAGCCATCTGTGGCGATGAGCACGTTCTTATAAGTGCCACTCCTGGCCGCCCGATCCGGGTCGGTCGTCCTGACCAGCAGGATGTCGACCGGCGAGTAGTGGGCAAGCCTGTCGGGAAGACCGCCGAGCGTGAAGCGCTTCGGGTCACCGAGGCCTCGATCTCCCACCACCAGCAGGCCCACCTCGGCGCCCTCGGCGGCCTGCATGATCATCGAAGCCGGATCCCCCCGAAGTGGCACAGGCTGTGGAGTGACGCCGAGTCTGGCCACACGTGCCGAGGCGTCCTCCAGCACATTTGAGACCGCCGCCTCGTCCTCACCAACCGAGATGAGCAGCAGCTCGGCCCCCAATGCCAAGGCCAGCTCCCCAGCGCACTGTTCGGCGACGATGGCGCTGGAGGAACCATCTGTGCCGACCGCGATCCGTCGATACGGCATCAGAACGGCTTCATGACCATCAAGTAGGTGATGAGCAAGATGGCGACCGCCCCGGTGCCCGTCGCCAGCAGCGGCTGACCTGAGGCCAGAATCCGGTCGAAATCATCCTGTGAGACCTCGGTGCCCGAATCCATCAACTCGAGGACGAGCCGGATCCGCCGGAAATACCGGGTGGCCAATGGGAACATCAGGACCCCGGTCCCGATCAAGAGGGCAAGCGATGTCCAGATCCAGCCTTGGCCCCAGAATCGTCCCGCGAAGCCGGCACCGATCCCACCGATCAAGAGCAGCAAAGTGAACCCATAGAAGGCCCCGACCGTGGCCCCACTCAGCTGGAGCACACCGGCGATGCGCCGTGGGCTGGCAATCCGCTTCATCAGCAGGGCGGCAGCCATGGACGTCCCGTGGGCCGCCATGAAGCCAACGACTCCGATCAAATGGACCAGCTTCCAGAGCTGGTACATGGGTCCTCCTCGTCGGTGCCCACGCTAGGTGCCCGGAGCTTCCGGCGCCTCCTCCACTTCAGTTGGTGAGCCTGCCGGCACCCCGCTTGAACAGCTGGTCGGCGATGATCACGCGTTGGATCTCGGAAGTTCCCTCCCAGATCCGCTCGACTCGCAGCTCCCGGTAGAAGCGCTCAGCCACGTTCTCGCGCATAAAGCCTCGGCCACCGAAGACTTGCACTGCCCGGTCCGCCACCCGATTGGCCATCTCGGACGCGTACAGCTTCACCATCGAGCAGTGGGCGTGGCTCAACTTGGGATCCACTCCGTCATCGATCTCGGTGGCCGTCTCGTAGGTCATCAGCCGGGCAGCCCACAACTCGGTGAGAGAGTCGGCGAGCATGAACTGGATCGCCTGGTACTCGGAGATGCGTGACCCGTACGCCTCCCGCTCCTGTGCGAATGCAGTCGCGTCCTCGATCAGCCGCGTGGCGGCGCCACAACAGCGAGCGGCGATCATCAGCCGCTCGTACCTGAACCACTCGTGAGCGAACCGCATGCCGTCGCCCTCTTCGCCCACCAGATGGGAGCGAGGGACTTCCACATCCTCGAACGCCATTTCCCAGTGGTGATGGGCGAAAGTGTGGCTGTAAGCGGGCACCCTCAGGCAGCTGACCCCCGGGGCGTCCATGTCGACGATGAAGAAGCCGTGCGACCCGGCCTTGGGGCCGCTGGTGAGCTTTCCCTGGAAGAAGACGAAGTCGGCGAGGTTGGCCGACGTCACGTGCCACTTCACCCCGTTCAACCGATAGCCGTCGTCGGTGGCCATGGCGGTCGCCTCGATCCCATCGACATCGGAGCCAGCCCCCTCCTCGGTGATGGCATAACACTCCCGCTTCTCTCCGGCTATCAGCGGCATGACATAGCTCTCCATCTGGTAGGGCGTCGCGACTTCCGGCAGCCATGACGGAGGAGAGTCGACGACCCATCCCAGGGCGTTGGTGACCCTTCCCATCTGTTCCTGGATAAGGACCTGCTGGAGGAGCGAGTACCCGCCCCCGCCGAGGTCGGCCGGCATGTTGATGGCAGTGAGACCAAGCTCCACGGCTCTGGCTCGATGAGCTGCCGACACCTCGGGCGCCAGCTCCCCGTTGGCCATCTCGGCTTCGACTTCCCACGGAATGATCTCGTCGGCCAAGGACCGCGCCCGCTCCTGGACCGCGCGGTCGGCATCGGTCAGGTTCATGGCGTCCCTCCTTGGCTCACCTTGTTCTTCCACCGGTCCCGGCGCGCGTCGGATGCGACCACCGCCGCGCAGTTGCGTCCGCTCACTCCCATCACCCCGCCGCCTGGATGGGTGCCGGCCCCACACAAGTAGTAGCCGGCAACCGGGGTCCGATAGCCACCTGACCCAGGCACCGGCCGGAAGAAGAACATCTGATCGGGAGTCATCTCGCCGTGCATGATGTTGCCCCCGAGCAGCCCGAACTTGGCTTCCAGGTCGGGCGGTGCCAGCACCTCGATGTGCTCGACCGCACCGGAGAAGTTGGGGCACGACTCTGAGATGGTGTCGATGATCCTCTGGCCGTAGCGGGGCCGTTCCTCCTCCCAGCTGCCATCGCGAATCTCGTACGGCCCGAACTGGGTGAAGGCGAGAGCGAGGTGATGGCCGGGTGGGGCCAGCTCGGGCTCGAATACCGTCGGGAAGACAAGTTCCGCGTACGGGTGGCGGGAGGGGCGCCCGTACTTGGCGTCATCCCACGCCTGCTCCAGGTACTCGATCGAGGGTGAGATCGCCATCACCCCGGTATGAGGGTCGCCTGGCACCGGCCCCTTCCACGCAAGCGGTTGCGGCAGTTCGGCGATCGCCATGTTGACCTTGACCGAGCCCGATCGGCTTCGAAACCGGCGTATGTCGGCAACGGTCTCGGCCGGCAGGTGCTCCTCTCCCACCAAGTCCAGGAAGCTGGTCACCGGGTGGGCGTTTGAGACGATCCGCTTGGCCCGCAGAATGCTGCCGTCCTCCAACTCCACCCCCAGTGCCCGGCCGCTGCTCACCGCCACCCGCTTGACCGGAGCCTCAGTTCGTACCTCGGCGCCGGCCGCCACCGCCGCGTTGGACAGCGCTCTCCCTACTCCGCCCATCCCCCCGTGCACCCAACCCCAGGCACCCAGGTGGCCATCGATCTCGCCGAACCAGTGGTGGAGCAGGACATAGGCAGAGCCCGGGCTCATGGGGCCGTTCCATCCCCCGATGATGGACTGTGTAGCAAGTGCTCCCTTCACACGGTCATTGGTGAACCACTCATCCAGGAGGTCGGCACACGACATCGTGAAGAGCCGAACGGCTTCGAAAGCATCCCGGCTGCTCCAGCTGCGGAGCTTTCCCCCCACCGTCAGCCAGCGGGGCAGTTCGGCGAGTCGGAGGTTGGGTGGGACCACGAAGAGCAGGTCGTGCAGGAGATGGCCCAACTTCCCCAGGTACTGATCGAACCGCCTGTATGCGTCCGCATCGGAGGGCGAGACCCTGGCGATCTCGGAGGCGGTGCGCTCGGCGTTCGACCACAGTGTCAGGGAGCTGCCGTCCGGATAGGGGAGGTAGTAGTCGGGCTCGAGGATGGTGGTCCGGTAGCCGTGCCTGGCGAGCTCGAGCTCATTCATGATACGGGGTGGGATCAGGCTCACCACATAGGAGGCGGTTGACACCTGATAGCCGGGCCATGGCTCTTCGGTGACCGCGGCGCCGCCGACCGTGGGCCGCCTCTCCAGCACGAGGACGTCCAGTCCCGCTCGCGCCAGATAGGCCGCCGTCACCAGGCCGTTGTGGCCGGCGCCGATCACGATCACATCCCGCACGGGCCGAGGGTAAGCGGGGTCTCGGGCGACTTGGGATACCCAGGGCCCGTTCTTATGCTCGCCGGGCCCCTCTTTCTCTGGAGATCGATCGATGTCGCCCTTCCGTCGCTATTTGCCCCTCACCGTGGTCGTGGTCCTGCTGACGGCCTGTACCGGCGGTGGCGGTGCGTCGGGTGAGCAGTCGGAGATATGCGACGCCTTCCTCCGCACCGAGCAGGCCCTGGCGCGGCCTGTCTCGGACACTTCCACCTGGAGGGAAGACGTCACCGCGGCCCTGGACGGCATGGTGACTGCAGCTCCCGAGGCCATCAAGGACACGGTCCAGCAGATGGCCGACTCGATCGAGGGGGCCCTAGCCGATGAGGGCCCGAACGTAGGAGACCGCATTACCAACTCCGACGCCTATAAAGCGCTCGACCAGGTCGCCGACCGTTGGAGGGCGGAGAACTGCGGGTACGACGAAATAGCGGTGTCGGCCGCCGATTACTCATTCTCAGGGATGCCCGCGACTCTGACGGCCGGCGGGCATGCATTCGACTTGACCAACATCGGCCAGGAAGTTCACGAGATGGTGATGGTGCGGGTCAACGACGGAGTCACCGAGAGCGCCCAGGAGTTGTTGGACGACGACGACATGGCGAGCAAGGTGACGAGCATCACCAAGGGGGTCGCCTTCCCCGGGGAGAGCAACACCGCCTTCGCCAACCTGGAGGCAGGTCGCTACCTGATCCTCTGCACCATTCCGATCGGCACCAACGCCGAGAACTTCGACCAAGTGCTATCCGGCGAGGGTGGGGAGCAGGCTCCTCACTACAGCCTCGGCATGGTCAGCGAGTTCAAGGTCGAGGGCTAACCCCTCAGGTGCTGATGGGGTTGGCCGGCTTCTTCCATAGCGCCGCCAGCTGCAGGAAGCCGAGCACGATTCCGGCCAGGGCGATGCCCGCCCCCAGCCATCCGTCGAAGTCGTCTGCGATCCCCAGACTTGAGTCGATGGAATAAGCGCCGGGACCGAGGATGGCCAGCACCAGGGCAGCCACTGCCAAGGTCACCACGTACTCGTAACCCTCGTCGGGTCGCCTGAACACGAAGAACCCCGAGAATCGGTGCACCGACCAGAAGGCCGTCACCATGATCACCATCAGGCCGGCCGCCGCGAACGGGGTAAGCAGTCCTAGCAAGAGGCCGGCACCGACCGCCAGTTCCCCCAGCGAGGACATCCGCGCCAGCAGGGGCGCCTGCTTGAAGCCCTTGGACGCAAACCAGGTCGCGGTCCCCTGCTGGGTCCGACCGTGATTGATCCCGTGGGCAAAGAACACGATGGCCAGCCATACCCGAAGGATCAGCAACGCCACATCGGACTCCACTACGCCTCCTGCCTACAGATGACCGGCCCATCATGTCCGCTCCGACGACCCGGTGCCTCGAAATCAGGGCATCTCCCTGAGCGAGTCGCCGAGTACCGTCGCTCCGCTCAACGGGAGGGCGATGGTCACTGCTGAGACGGCGACGCCGGCGCCGCCACCGGCGGGGAAACTGCGTTCGCGCTGGAACGCCTGGATGTCATTCCTTTCCCGCAACGAGCACGAGTGGGCGATCGTCGGCCTGCTGGTGCTGGCGGCAACGCTCAGCGCTCTTGCCCTCGCCCGTTCGACCGAGGCCGGACGAGATGCAGGTGACAGCCTTCGCCAGGCTCGCCTGACTCGGACCCTCCTCGCCCAGCGGGAGTCGACGCTGGCGGCCACCATCGGATACGACGTCGCTCTGGTCCCTGAGTACGGAGCGGCGATTGCCGCCCGCCAGGAGTTCTTGAGCCGCCAGCGGTGGGTGGACGCCGCCGAGCAGGACGGAGTCCGCCGCAGCCTGCAGGCGATGTTCATCCATGGCGTGCCCGACGAGGCCTCGATCCTCGACCCACCGGAAGGGGGCGCCTACCAGGCCGCTTTCGTGGCCAACCGGGAGAGGGCGGTGGACCGCGAGCTGCGCATCGCCATCGACCCCGTCCGGCTCGAGGAGGAAGCCGCCACCTCTGCCAGAGAGGAGGCTGCCCTGCTGGTAGCCACGGTGATGTTCGCCTTCGCGGTGGTGCTGGCCACCCTGGCGGATTTGACCGAAACCGGACGATGGCGGGTTCGATGGCTGATGCTGGGAGTCGCTTCCGTTCTGGCCGGGCTGATCATCGCTGCCCTTCACGTCGGTTGGCCAGCCGCTGCGGCTGCCCTGCTATTCACCACAGGCGGGATGCTCCTCCTTGGGGGGCTCATGCTGTGGCTGCCCAAGGCGGGATTGATCGACTCGCGTACCCGCCGCAAAGGGCCCTCGAGTGCGCTCTGGTGGGCCGAGTTCCTGGCGGCGATGTCTGTGGTCGGGATCACGGTGGCGGCACTCTCCATCGCCCAGGCAGATGCGGCCGAGCGGCGCCTCACCGCCCGCGCCGACCAGGCTGCCATCGAAGCCACCAGGCAGCTCATAGATGACCAGAGGGAGGCGATTGCCGACGTCGAGGCGGCACGTCGGCTGTTGCAGTTGGAGGCACGAGCCGGCAATCAGATCGTACTTTCCGGCACCGACGACGATCTGGAGGTGTGGTCGACGGTACGCGAGCGGATCATCGCCCTCCTCAATGAGGGCGGAGTCGGCGACGGTGGTAATGGGCCAGGCCGCGGCGACGTGGCCGCGTCGATCCTCGATGAGATCTCCAACGGCGGGCCGGCCGCGCAGGATCACGTGGCCCGCTCGACCGAAAAGGGGATTGAGCAAACAACCATTGCAGCTCTATACGACCTCGACTCCGAGGCATGGAGCGATGTCGGGGGGGCTTACACCCTGTCGCTGGTCCTGCTTGGGCTGGCGGGATACGTGTTCTCATTGGCCGCCGGGCGTGACCGGCGCCCCGCCACGGCGCCATGGCTGCTTCTGGTGGCGACCGCCTTTCTCGGGGTGGGGTCCTGGCTGCTGATCGACGCTCGCACAAATTCCCCGGCTCCGATCGCGGCCGGCGAGGAGGAGCCGGACGCGTACACCGACTTCGCCCGGCTGTTCGCAGCCGCTCGGGTCGAACGTATCGCCGGCACCGGCTGCATATCGGTGCGCGAGCGGCTCGACCAGGCGCTGGCCCTCCGCCCCGACTTCACCCAGGCCTACCTGGAGCGGGCGATGTCTGAGATGTGCGATCCGGCCATGCCGGAGTCGCTCACCGCCGACGCCATCACCCCCGGCATCCCCAGCGCCAATCTCGCCACCGTGGTGGGCGACGTCGAGACCACCCTCGAACAGGGAGGGGACA
Source organism: Acidimicrobiia bacterium (assembly GCA_036555105.1). Classification (GTDB taxonomy): domain Bacteria; phylum Actinomycetota; class Acidimicrobiia; order Spongiisociales; family ZC4RG35; genus DATBMA01. The sequence continues at coordinate 13,763 of DATBMA010000089.1, read as the reverse complement.
CTGTCATGGCGCGCTGGAGCCTTGGCTGGGCGCGTCTTCTCGAAGGCATGGATGGGGACGACGCCGCCCTGCTGGAAGGGATGTCGGCAACCGAGGCAGCCTTGCAACTCGACCCGGGAAACCCGGAGTTGCGCTTCAACCGGGCAATCGCCCTTCTCGCCGCAGACCGGGACGCCGAGGCGCGTGATGCCTACCAGCAGGCGGTCCTTTGCGCGCTGACGACCGATTTGGCCGATACCAGCGATCCGTGTGACGGCGAGCAACGTCAAGACGGGTTCCTCGAGTCGTATTGGGGGCTCTCGGCGGTGGCAGATTTGGAGCTGCTGGCCACTCGCGACGACGACGCCGACCTGACCGAGATCCAGGCCATCAAGGAGGAGGTATTGAGCGACCTGGTATTCAGCTCGGGCGACGGATCGGCTCCCGAGTCTCCCTCCTCGATCGAGGTCTTCGCCTTCCCGCAGTCCCTCTACCTCGCAGTCGATCCCGTTCCGACCGGGGTGCCGGCCATCATCTGGTACTACCGGCCACCGGGAGGAAAGGACTGGAGCCTGCTCTACCGCCCGACCCTGAACGGATATCCAAATCAAAACACGCCGGCGTACACCCTCCTCCCCCCCGGAACCTATCGGGCAGACCTGTATGTCAACGGTCACTTCGTCGGCACCGGCCAGCTCGAGTTTGTGCCCGCCACCGACTACCGGCGGGTCGACTGGCTCGACATCGGGGTGAGCGTGGCGGTGCCCAAGGACTGGACTACCGGAGCAACGGCCTTCGGGCTGATCCATGCCCTCGTCTCCCCCGATGGCCGCGCCGGAGTCGCCTTGGTCAGGCTGGAGGACCAGCCGGTGGTGGTGGCCGGACTCACTCCTGATGAGGTGCTGGACACCGCTCTCGACGTCATGGTGCCCGGGGTCATGCCGACACTGGGGGCCGGCCAGGTCGACCCCGCCACTGCCGAGGTCACCGAGGTCCCCTGGTTCCTCGATCTCGAGAACTTCCGGGGCCGTTGGTACGAGAACGCCACCGTGTTCGGAGCACTCGGTTCATGGCAGTACTGCGATCAGGACCGCGGCACTCTGATGCTGGCGATCCTCTACGGGATCGATGCGAACGAGGACTGGTTCAACTCGACTTTCCTCTCGCTGGAGCGCGGTGAGGATGCGGTCCTCAGCGACGCCGCATGTGCCGCGGTGGGCAGCAGCGGCTAAGTGACCAGCGACGCGGCGCGGGCATAGGCGTTTGCCCCGGCGGCGTCGAGGCGGTAACCCCGGTCCCAGCTGGCATCGAATTCGGCCTTGGGGAGAACGCCCCGCGCCACCCCCACGCTGTCATCGAAGTCGGACTCGTCGACGGGAGGCCATGGATCGAGCTTGTCCCACTCCGCCAGACCGGCGGCGGCACCGAACAGAGTGGCAGCCCGGGTGAAATCACCAGACGCCGATGACTCCCGCCCGAGCGCGATCAAGGCAATGATCATTCCCCGATAGTCCCCTGCCTCCAGGCACAGGCTCAAGCTCTCGAGCAACGCGGCTCTGCCCCTCCCAATCTCGGCTCGTCGCAGCGCCATCTTCCCCAGGTGATAGAGGTACTCGGCCAGTGCAGCCCTCGTGCCCCGATCAGCCATCGTCGCCCTCTCCTGATTCCAGAGCGCCACCTGGCGAACCTGGTCGAAGGTGGCCTCGCCTTGGATCATTGTCTTCAGCTCGAAGAAGTTGTCGGCCACCTCCTCCGCTCTGCTGAAGCCAGCGAGCACGGACTCGAAGAGGATGATGGCGAGCCCGTGGTCTCCGTTGAGCCAGGCCATCGCCCCGAGCCCTGCATCGGCATGGGCGAGGCCGATCGCATCACCTGACTCGGCCAGGAGCGTGCGGCCGCGCTCGTAGCGCTCCTTGGCCAGCTCGTAGTTCCCGAGATCGCGGGCAAGGGCGCCCAACCGAAGGTAAGACCAGCCGATGTCGAGCTTGCCACTTGAGGTCTCGAAGATCTCGTGTGATTGGCTGAGGAGTGCCCTAGCTTCCTCGAGCCTCAACTGAGTGCGGGCAACGGTGCCTCGCACGGCCAGGGCCCAGGCTCGGGTCCACTCGTCCCCCTCCTGCTCGGACATCTTCTGGGCCTCTGTTGCCAGCTCCTCGGTCGCCTCGGAGTCGTCCGCGAACCAGGCGACGGTGGCGAGATGGAACCGCTGCCTCGCCACACCTCGCCTATCCCCGAGCTCCATGTAGATCGACTCCGCCTCCTGGAATACCTGGCGGGCCCGTTCGAGCTCGAACCGGCGGACCAAAATCACCCCCAGGCCGTTGAGCACGGGAGCGAGGGCTGCGGGTGAAGCCCCTTCTCGGTGAGCGAGGGCCTTCTCGAGCCACAGCTTCCCCGGGCCGATCTCGCGCACGAACACCCAGTACCAGCGGAGGGCCCCGGTCAAGCGCAAGAGAGCCTCTGCGTCGCCGTCGGCCTCGAGCCTGCTCAAGACGCCGATGAGGTTGTAACGGTCACGCTCCAGCCGCCGCACCCATTCGATCTGACTCGATCCCAGCAGCTCGTCGGCAGCCGTCGTGGCCAGGTCGAGGAAGAACAGGGTGTGCTTGGCCTCCACCTCCTCGTCCTCTCCCGACTCGACCAGTCGCATCCGCCCGTACTGGGTGATGGGCTCGAGCATCCGGTACCGGACCGGCTCAGAGGCGGTCGCGAGAACCAGCGAGGTGTCGACCAACCTGCCCAGCAAGTCGAGCACCGAGGCCTGGTCGAGGGCCCCACCCGAGCCAACGGCTTCTGCCGCTTCCAGCGAGAAGCCCCCGGCAAACACAGAGAGTCGTCTGAAGAGCACTTGCTCGGCCGGGCCCAACAGGTCGTAGCTCCAATCCAGCGTCGCCAGCAGTGTCTGTTGATGTGGTAGCGAATCCCGGCTGCCGCCGGTGAGAACCGCGAACTGCTGATCGAGCCGGCTGGCGAGTTGTTGGGCCGAGAGCACTTTCAGCCGGGCCGCCGCCAACTCGATGGCCAGGGGGATGCCGTCCAGGCGCCGACAGATCTCGGCCACCATGAGCGCGTTCTGAGAGGTCAGGACGAAGTCCCGTCGCACCAGCTTCGCCCGATCCACGAAGAGCGCCATCGCGTCGTACTCCATCAGTTGCTCGATGGAGTCGATCGTGGCCGGTGGGGCCGGCAATGGCCCCAGCCTGAAGACGTTTTCCGCGCTGATTGAGAGCACCTCCCGGGTGGTCACGAGGACGTGGATCTCTCGCGTGTTGGTCAGCAGCTTTTCGACGAAGTCGGCTACCGGGCCTACGAGGTGCTCGCACCCGTCGAGAACCAAGAGGCCGCGGGCCATCGCCAGCCGCGACATCAGGGTCTCGATCAGCGGTTGGGTTGAGATCTCGACGATTTGGATCTGGCCGGCCACCGCCCCGGGGATGGCCTCGCCGCTGGACAATCTGGCAATCTCGACGAACCAGAGCCCGTCCGGGAACGAGGCGGCCACCGCCTCGGCTGCGTGCACCGCCAGGCTCGATTTGCCAACCCCGGCTCCACCGGTGAGGGTCACCAAGCGGTGCCGTTCCAGTGCCTCGATCACCGCTTCCGTCTCCTGAGCGCGGCCGAAGAACGCGGTCCCCCGCTTGGGGAGGTTGACCCGCGAGACGGAGTGAGTGCGCAGCGGCGGGAACTCGCTCGGCAGCCCGTCGATCTCGAGTTGGTAGAGGTGGACCCGATGGGTCAGATCCCGTAATTCATGGGTGCCTAGATCCACCAGCCTGGTCCCAGCAGGGAGGGCGTGCTCGGTGAGCACCGCCGTCGTCGCCGACAAGACCACCTGTCCCCCATGGCCGGCGTCACCGATCCGCGCCGCCCGGTGGACGTCTAATCCCACATATGCGCCGGCGCTGACCCTTCCTTCACCGGTATGAAGCCCGATCCGGACTCTCAGCTCGTTGCCCGCCGGCCACGGGTGTTCCGCCAACCCTCTCTGGATCCTTGTGGCGCATCCGACCGCATCGCTGGCCGAGGTGAAAGCCACAAAAAAGCTGTCGCCTTCGGTTCCTACCTCGTGTCCGTGGAACTCGGCAATGGCCTGCCGGATGATCCCGGCATGCGCCCCGAGCACGCCCGGGTAGCGCTCGCCCAGCGCTTGCAGCAGCCGCGTCGAGCCTTCGATGTCGGTAAACAGGAACGTGATCGTCCCGGTCGGAAGGGTCATGCGGTCCGCAACGGTACCCAAGCTCGTCGCCAAGCCCGGCTCCCGGATCAGTCGAACAACGGCTGGGTGTGGGGGTTGAGGAAGAGGCCGTTCGGGTCCATCCGGCGTCGGACTTCGACGAACTCCTCGTATCGCGGGAAGAGCCTCGCCACGCGATCCGCCGTCATGAAGTGGATCTTCCCCCAATGCGGGCGGCCCCGGAACTCCGCGAAGAGGCTGTCGCACGCGCGTAGATACGGCCAGTAGTCGACGCCTGGCTCTCCTGAGATCGAGACCACCAGGTTGTCCCGCTGGTAGTTGGGGCTGAGCCACGACTGGTCGGCCGCCACCACCCTTATCTCGAGGGGATAGACGCTCAGAGGGAGCCAGCGAAACATCAGCTTGCGCATCTCCTTCAGGATCTGGCGGCTGTGCTCGATGGGCAGGAAGTACTCGACCTCATGGAAGTTGGGGTCGTACACCATCGGGTAGATGCGATACGCGGGCCCCAGCCGCTCATGCGGTGGCAGCCCCTCGTCGCTGGCCTCCAGTGGGACCTCGCGGTAGCGCTTGACGTAGCAGTCGTCGGCACCCGCATGGTCCAGGTTGTAGAGAGCCGCGGAAGCATCGGTCGGCATCCAGAAGAGGCCGTAGTGGCGGTACTCCTCCACATCATCATCGAATCGCTCGAGCATCTCCTCGAACCGCATGATGTCGGTGCGGGCATGGAGCTGGTAGGCGGGTGCGACGGCGATCGTCACCTCGGTCATGATCCCCAACAGCCCGATCGAAGTCTGCAGGGCCGGGAGGATTTCAGGATGGCTGGTGGCAGACACCTCGAGCAGCTGGCCGGTTCCGTCCACGAGCCTGGCGCCGCGCAGCACCGCCGAGAAGTTGGGGTGGCGCCGACCCGAGCCGTGGGTGGCCGTGGCGATGGCCCCTGCGATTGCCTGGGCATCGATGTCGCCCTGGTTGGCGAGCCCCAGTCCCTTCGCCCACAGCGGCTCGCCGAACTCGGCGATCGTTGTCTGAGGCAGGGCGGTCACCTCCCCGGACTCGGCGTCGATGCGACTTATCCCCCGCATCGAGCTCATGTCAAGCAACACACCATCTGTCTCGACGATCGGGGTGAAAGAGTGCCCGGCCCCGAACGTCCTGATGCGGACCCCTCGGCCGGCCGCAGCCTCGACCTGCGTTTGGACCTCGGACTCGGAACCCACCGGGACGATCGAGCCGGGAGTGAACGACTGGTTGCCGACCCAGTTGCTCCACGTAGAGGCGGCCGACATCGGATTGCGACTCTATCCGGGCAGCGTTTCAGCCAGAAGAGGTGAGGGCGCCCACCTGATCGAAGAACGCCTGCTTGGAAGCGGTGCCAATGCTCCAATTGACCGGCGGAGCTTGATAGCCGTTGAGGTAGTCGTTGGTTCCTTTCTCATAGAACCCCCAAGAGGCTCCACCGTTGAGCGCGGCGGCAAAGTTGGCCAGTGTTGTGGAGTCTTCGTTGAAGACGATCGGCTTGGGTGCCGCCTGGAAGCTGGCAAGACCCCGAATGGTCGTGATCATGCTGGAGATCCGCGATGGTGATTGATTGTTTCCATGCACCAGTACCAGGTCGGAAGCAGCGACGACGGCGTCGGGTGGAATCGCGCCGCCGGTGAAGCTGGTTCCGACCATGAGGACCCCACCGGCTCTATTCCGGACCCTCGTTATCAGCTCCGCCACCCGCTCAGGCTGCAGGATGGAGTGGTCGTACTTCGACGTATTCGACTCGTTGGCGATCTCGACGATGACGTTGTCGTAGCCCTGCACAGTCAGCCAATCGGTCATGCGATCGGTGGCGTTGACGATGGCCGCCTCGTCGGCCAGATGGTCGTCCTGGCCGAAGTAGAAGAGGCTGACGATCACCACCATGCCGTGGCTCCTGGCGGCGCGGATGACGCGGTCGAGGCGGTCGAGCCACTCTGCCTTTGGTGTGCCGTCCGACTCGTATCCGGTGATGACCCAAGGCGGGTAGTCCTGTGCTGCAGCCGGTGATGGATTCCCGCCTTGCATCCCGATCGTCATCCCGTCGAGACCGGCCGCCGCATATGAAGGAAGGGCCGACAGGAACTCCGAGACGTTGCGCTCGGCATCCCAAACCAGGGTGTCCGGATAGACAAACTGGCCGTTCTCTCCGCCGATGTCCGAGATCGCCAAAATCATACGTGAGTTGAGTAGCAGGCCTTCCGCTGCGCTTCCTTGGTTGGTCACCACCCCATCGAAGTAGAAGCGTTCGCCCACCGCGTCGATCCCCAGCGAGGCCGGCGGTGGCAGGGTCACTGTCGTCTCAGTGGTTGACGGTGCGGTTGTTGTCACAGTCGTTGATATGGGGGCCGTTGTCGTCGTCGCCGGGAAGTTGTCCACTTCGAAGACGCCATGGACGACGACGGGGCTCGCCCCAGACAGGTTGAAACGGGCGGTGATCGTGTGGGGGCCCTCAGTCAATGACAGCGTGCTGAACGGGCTTGCGAGCTGGACCGTTCCACCGCCGAAGTCGTACGGAGCGGATCCTTCGAGGCGAGATCGAGGGCCTGTTCGGTTGGGATCGTCGAGCCAGAACTCGACCGAGGTGATGCTCGCCGTGTCTGGCGTGGTGAACACGTACACGTTTCCCTCCAGGGTCGCCCCCTGCAGATTCGCCGGAGAGGTTCGACCCGGACTCATGCTGACCACCAGTCGGCGTCCGCCGGGCGCCGTTATCGAGGTGCTGGTTGTCATTGGTGTGGTGGTGGTCGTGCTCGAGCTCGGGGCAGGTGATGTGGCCGATGTCGAAGAGGTCCCCGGGACGTTGTCGACTGTGAAAGTGGCGTGAATCACGACCGAGGGCCCGTTGCCGTAATTGAATCGAGCGGTGACGGTGTGGACACCCTCCGCCAGGATGACCGTGTCGTATGGAATGGCGGCGGAACCCGTGCCGCCTTTCAGGTCGTATGGGGCGGCGGTGTCCCGGCGGACTCGAGGCTTGGCCCGGTTGGGATCATCCACCCAGAAGTCAACGGATGTGACCTTGGCGGTGTCGGTGAACGCGAAGACGTACATCTTCCCGAGAACAACCTTGCCGGCCAGGTTGGAGGGGGATGAGCGATTGGGGCTGCTGCTCACCATCAGGGATCGAGTAGCCCCGAGCGCCATCTGTGGCAAACCGAGTGCGACCACTGCGGTCAAGACAATGAAGCTCGCCGCCAACCATCGCATGATCCCGCCCTCTCCGCCAAGCCGACCTTAGCTGTCGGCCTCAACCACGGCCTTGGGTCGGACCCTCAGACCAGCGACCGAGCAAGGTAGAAGGCCACCGCGCCAAGGCCGAGCACCCCCCAAAGGGAGCGGCGGAACAGCATGGCACCGGCCACACCCCCACCGATTGCGGCGGCGATTGCGACCGGAGACCCGGGTGCCGACGTGAATTCCGATGTGGCAATGGCGACAAAGAGGGCCAAAGGGAAGATGTCGAGGAATCGGCCTACCCGGCCTCCCCAGGCGGCACGGGGCTTTATGAGGAACGCGGCGCGGGAGGCGAAGGTGATCGCGCCGGCGGCGATGACCAGCGCCACATCACTCATCGCCGACCATGCCCACCAGGGTCGCTACCACCGCGGCTGTTGTCAGCTGCCAGGCACTCGGGAGCACACGCATGGCGATGAGTGTCGCCACGATCGCCGAGACTGCCACCAACAGGTCCCGCCGGGTTCGCACGAAAGGCGCGGCCAGACCGAGGAAGAGCAGACCGAAGAGCACGCCCACTCCGGCCGCGGCGGGGTCGATGGCGGCGCCGAGCCAGGCGCCGGCTGCCGTCGCCAGCAGCCAGCACCCATAGACGGTCAGGTCTGCACCGGACTTGTAGGAGGCGAGGTCGTGCTGACCGCGGTCGGCTGCCCGCACCGTCAGTCCGAACGTCTCGTCGACGAGGATGAAGGCCAGTCTCAGCCGAGTGGTCAGGCGCTGGGGGCCGATGAGCTCGGCCAGCTTGGCCGACATCGGAAGGTGCCTGAGACCGAGCCCGGTCACAGCCACCAGGACCGCCACCGGACCGGCCGGCAACAGCCCCACCAGTGAGAACTGGGCGGCACCGGACACGATCACGGCGGAGGAGAACAACGCCAGGGCCGGGGTAAAGCCGGCGTCGACTGCCAGGACCCCATAGGCGACACCGAAAGCCGCCGCCGCCAAGGCGATGACCGCGGAGTCCCGGGCTCCCTGGCGAAAGGCCGGATTCATCCCTGGATTATCGACGCCGCGGAGTCGGCCGATTCCGCGCCGGCGGGCCTCAGCCGGAGCGCCGCAGCCGGTCGAGGCCGTCCAACATCAGGTCGAGGCCGAATTCGAACTCGGTTTGGTCATCACACCATCCCAGCGTGGCGCCAGGAGCGTCGTGGCTCACGTTCTGCAGCATCTCGACCAGATGGGGAAACCGCTCCTTCATGGCCCCCAGAAGAACCATGGGGTCGTCATGTCCCGGGTCGTCGGTGTCAGGCTCGAACGAATCAGGGGCGTATCCCATCGCCCGGCTGCCCAACGCATGGAGAGCATGATGCGCGAGGTCATAGGAAAAGCCGCCGGCCCTGAACAGCCCGAGCACACCGTCGTAGTACTCGAGCACCGCCACGCTCAACGCCTTCCTGGTCTCCATCACGGCGGGAGCCCACGGGTGGCGGAGCAGAACTTGCCGAGACGCCAGGATCTTGGCGCGCATCGCCCGCTTCCAGCCCTCCTCGTCCTCTGGGTCGGCGATAGCCGGGGTCGCATCAAGCATCTCCCTGACCACCACCTCGGTCACCCCATCGAGCACTGCCTCTTTGTTCGGCACGTGGTAGTAGATCGACATCGCCTCGACCTCGAGCGCTTCGGCCAGGTTGCGCATGGTCAGCGCCTCGATCCCACCTTCGTCGGCGACCCTCACCGCCGTTTCCAGCACTCGCTCCTTGCTGAGAGGCTGACGTGATGATGATCGGGGTTGGACCTGGGTGGCGATGGCTTCTCCTCGGCTTCGTACATGGTAAGTCTGGCCTCCCTCTTGACAACCTTACGTTGTATGGGGTATACCTTACAACGTACGAGAGAGAGAGGCGCACATGGAACCCGATCTGACCACGATGGAGAGAACAGGCATGCAACCCCAGAAAACGATGCGGGCGGTGGTTTTCGACCGCTACGGCTCCCCCGATGACATCCGCCTGGCGGAGGTGGAGATTCCGACCCCCAAAGAAGGCCAGGTCCTGATCGAAGTGAAGGCCGCATCCGTGAACCCGCTCGATTGGCACCGGTTGCGAGGCCACCCGGCCATTCTCCGGCTGTCCGATGGCCTGCGCCGGCCCAAGAACGGCCGGCTTGGGGCCGACCTGGCCGGGACCGTGGTAGAGGTTGGATCCGGTGTAACCGACCTCCATCCCGGCGACGAAGTGTTTGGAGCGAGCATTCGCACCTTGTCGGAGTACGCCGTGGTCTCCCGGCAGCGGCTTGTCGAGAAACCGGACAACCTGACGTTTGAAGAGGCGGCGGCCGTTCCGGTGGCGGCCATCACCGCTCTGCAGGGTCTGCGTGATCACGGCCGCCTGCAGACGGGCCAGAGCGTCCTCATCAACGGAGGCGCCGGAGGAGTAGGGACGTTCGCGGTCCAGATCGCCAAGGCCTTGGGAGCTGAGGTCACAGCTGTCTGCAGCACCGCCAATGTCGACCTGGTTCGATCGCTGGGAGCCGACTTCGTCGTCGACTACACACGCGAGGACTTCACCCGGCTCGGCCGCAGATTCGACTTGCTGTTCGATGGGGTAGGAAACCGCCCCCTCCTCAGCTGCCGACGGGTGATCAAGCCGGGGGGGACCCTCGTGGTGGTTGGAGCGAGACGGGGGAAATGGATCGCAGGGATCGACCGATTCGTAGGTGCATTCTTGATCTCCCCCTTAGTGAGCCAGAGGATGGTGGGCTTCATCGCAGAAGAGCGACAGGACGACCTGCAGTACCTGGGTGAGCTGCTCTCCACAGGTGTGATCCACCCCGTAATCGATCGGACCTTCGCCCTGGATGAGACGGCAGCGGCCATCCAGTATCTCGAGACGGGCCATGCTCGCGCCAAGGTCGTCGTCACCGTGCCCAGGCAGTCGGGCTCGACCACGGGAGACCAAGCCGACACCACGCCCGCCTCCTGACCATCACATGCCATCGGTAACGTCGGCAGGTGCCGGTGTCATTGGTCCTGGCCGAGGACAGCTTCATCGCCCGGGAAGGGATTCGACTACTGTTCGAGCACATCGACGGCTTTGAGCTGCTGGGGGTCGTTGAGGACTTCGATGGGCTGATGGCGGCAGTCGAGGATCACCAGCCAGATGTCGTCGTCACCGACATCCGCATGCCCCCCACCCGGACCGACGAGGGGATCAGGGCGGCCATAGCTATTCGTCGGAGTCACCCTGACACGGGAGTAGTCGTCCTCAGCCAGTACGTGGAGCCCGAGTACGTCCTTCGGCTCTTCGAAGAGGGGTCGGCCGGGCTCGCCTATTTGTTGAAGGAGAGAGTGGGTGACATCGACCAGCTGACCACGGCGATCGAAGAGGTGATGGCCGGGAGGTCACTCGTCGACTCCAAGGTTGTGGACGTACTGGTCCAGGCGCGCTCCAAGCACCGAGTCACCAAGCTCTCTCGCCTCACAGATCGGGAGATGGAGGTCATGACCGCGGTGGCGAAGGGCCTATCCAACGCCGGGATTGCCGAGGCCTTGTCTTTGTCCGAGCGGGCGGTGGAGAAGCACATCAACTCGATTTTCACCAAACTCGATCTGATGCCTGAAGCCGAGACCAATCGCAGAGTCCAGGCCGTGCTGGTCTACCTGGCCGAGTCGGGAGAGGCCGGATGAACCGGGATACGGTCGGGGTCCTGATCGTCGATGATCAGGACCCGTTCCGTGCTGCTGCGCGCATGGTGGTGGAGCTCGCCGATGGGTTCGCGGTGGTGGGTGAGGCGATGTCGGGAGAAGATGCCGTGGCCATGGCGGCGGCCCTCCGTCCCCAGCTTGTGCTCATGGACATCAACCTGCCGGGCATCGATGGCCTGGAGGCGACCAGGCAGATCATGAGCCAGAGTCCTTCCATCAAAGTGATAGTCATGTCCACCTACGAGGCGGGCGAGTATGAGAGGCGGGTCCTGGAGGCTGGAGCCGTCGCATTCATCCCCAAGTCGGACTTCGATCCCGACTCCCTACTGGAGGGCTGGCTGAAGCACGGCTGACTCGTGTGCCACCGGAACCCAGCCTTTCACGCTGGTCCCCTGGCCCGGTCTCGACGACACCACCAGTCGACCCCCGCTGGCCTCGACCCTGTCGGCCATGTTCTGCAGCCCCGACCCCAGCTTGCTCGAAGCCCGATCGAATCCCGGTCCCTCGTCCCGCACCTCGAAATCGAGTCGCTCCCCCGACCTCGAGATGCCCACGTGGATGGTGGCGCCTGGGGCGTGCTTGGCGGCGTTGGTGATGGCCTCGGAGATGCAGAAGAACACGGTGGCCTCAGTTTCCAGAGGGAAGCGATCTTCCACCGTGGTCTCGATCACCACCGGCGCTGCCGCCAGGTCGGCGATCGACCGCACTGCGGGCGCCAAACCTCCCGTCTCGAGCAGCGGCGGATAGAGGCCTCTGGCCAGCAAGCGGATCTGATCGATGGCTGCCCTCGCCTCGCCGTCCATGGTTTCGAGCATGTCGGCCAGGGCGTCGTCACCGTCGGCCCGGGCCATCCTCGCCGCCACGTTGAGCTTGACCTTGAGCGAGACCACCAGCTGCTGGGCCCCCTCGTCCAGCTGGCGCTCCATCTTCCGGCGCTCCGTATCCTGAGCCTCCACCATGCGCCTGCGCGACGCTTCCAATTGCTCGGCCGTAGTCAGCAGCTCGGCCTGGAGGGCGAGATTGCGCAGAACCGAGGCGGCCGAACCTGCGAGGTCGTCGAGGAGGGCCTCCTCGTTGGGGGTGATCGGATCGTTGCGACGCTTCTCCACCGACAGTGCGCCTTGCGTTGTTCCCTCGGATTCAATCGGGGTCACGTAGCCGGGGAGCTCCTGCCACGAGTCAACGACGTCGGGGGTGGTGCCTTTCGGCCAAACGCCCACTACCCGGTAACGAGCTCCCTCCGCCAGCCACACCGCTGCCCTATCTGCCCCTGTGCCATCCGCCATCCGCTTGGCGGTCTGATCCAGGAGGCCCTCTACCGACTCTGCCTTGGCCAGGGTCTTGCTCAGATCGGACAGCACCTCGTAGGGGCTGGCCCGGCTGCCGAGCACGAGGCGGTTGGTCCATCTCTGGACGCGGATCCGAACCGGCTCGAAGGAGGCAGCGATCGCGATGCTGGCGATCACTGACAGCCAGATGTCGGGCAGTTCCGTGAAGATCGCCAGTGTCGCGACCGTCAGCGCATAGAGGCCCACTATGAACACAATCAGGATCAGGAAGGACAGCAGCCGGCTGAGGACGACCTTCACGCTCGGCTCCTTACGAGTTCGGGGCCGTCGTCGCGTGCGCTGGGACTCAAGGGGAGGCTGCCTGAGACCTCAGATCCCTGGCCCGGGGCGGAAGCCACCGTCATGGTGCCGACGAGAGCGTCGAGGCGGTCGCCGATGTTGGTGAGGCCGTCGCCACGAACGCTTTGGTCGAATCCGGCCCCGTCGTCGGTGACGGAGAAGCGGACCTCTCCTCCTTCCTCCCAGACCACCACGTGGGCGGAACTCGCCCTTGCATGTTTGGCGACGTTCTCGAGGGCCTCGGCAATGCAGAAGTAGATCGTCGCCTCGGTCTGATGGGGGTATCGCCCAATTCGTGTCGCATCGACCGAGACCGGCAACGACGACTTCCGGGCCAGGGCCGCCAGGGCCGGGGCCAGACCCTCCGCCTCGAGGAGTGGCGGGTAGATACCGCGGGCCAGGTCCCGCATCGATTGGATCGACTCCTCGGCCTCGGCGTTGAGGCCGTCAAGAACTCCCAACACTCGTTGGGCCTCGGACTTGTCCGCCAGCCGGCGCGCCAGCGAGAGCTTCACTTTCAGCGCCACCAGCTGTTGCTGCGCCCCGTCGTGCAGGTCTCGCTCCAGGCGACGCCGGATCTGGTCCTGGGCCTCGACCACCCGCCTGCGAGAGTCGCGCAGTTCCTCTACTCGCTCCCGAAGGTCTTCGGTGAGGAGGGCGTTCTCCAATGCCAGCCCCATGCCGCCGGCCAGATCGGCGACCAACCCCTCGTCGGCGGGTGTCAGCCTCTGTCCGCGGGCAAGGGTGAGGGTCAGAGCCCCCAGCCGCCGTCCATCATGGGTCACCCACTCGGTCAGATCCGCTCCCGGGATGGCTTCGACATCGGCTGGCACCGGGTCCGGAGTGAGTTCCTCTGGTGGCCATACCCGAATTCGCTCCAGGCTGTGATCAGCCCGCACCCAGACGGCCGCGCTGTGGGCCGCCGTTCCGGCTGCAAGCGACTCAGCCACTTGATCGAGGAGCTTCTCGTCGGTGGCGGCCAATCTCCGCGAGAACTGCGAGAGCACTTCATAGGGACTGGCCCGGCGGCCATAAACCACTCGGTCGGCAATTC
>DATBMA010000086.1:0-14722 GCA_036555105.1 Acidimicrobiia bacterium | reverse complement strand
ACCACCAGCGCCATCGGCACGACCATGTAGCTGATGTAGCGGTCGAGGACCGACGACCCCAGGATCACGAGGGCGGCCGCGGTGACCACCCAAGGCACGAAGAGTTGATGGACTTCGGCGCGCTCACCCAGCGACCGCAAGCGCAGGTATGCGAGGACGGACAGTCCGACCAGCAAGATCGAGAAGACGACGGGCGGCCACCCGATCGGCAACCCCCATCCGCTGAGAGTCGGACCGAAAAGAAGCTCGGACGGCGCAGTCACCAACCCGAGCGGGACCAGACGATCAGCTGCCCGCGAGCCGACCCTTCCGACCTGGCCCATGAGGTTGGGGAGCAGGATCCAATAGACGACCAGCGCCCCCAGCGCCACCAGGCCCGCCGTGATGACCGTCCTCCACCTTTTGCGTCCCCAGATGAGCACGGCAAGGGAGTGCCCGGCGAATACGAAGGCCATTTGTGGAAGGGTCCATATCCCGATGAGGCCGCCGGCCGCCAGCGCGCCCGCCGCCAGCCAGCCCCCGCCCTCCTCCATCTCGATGGCCCCCACCAACATGACCGCCGCGGCCAGGAAGCCGAGCCCGTAACCCCGGGCCTGCACCGACAGCCCCAGGTGGACCGGCGACGACAAGATGATCAAGGCTGCCGCCACCCCCGCCACCGGGCCATGCCGCCGCCAGCCCCACCACCCGATCACCCCGCCCGCGGCCAGCGCCGGCACCACGCTCCAGAACCGCAGGATCGCCTCGGTGGTCCCAACCACGGCGGTGGTAGCCCAAGCGAGGAGGTTGAAGAGTATGTGGTTGTTGGGCAGGTAGTAGAGAGGGTCGATGATCTTGGTCGGCCCGTATGGGATGAACTGGCGAGCGGAGTAGGCCTCGTCCCACCACAGGCTCACCCCCAGCGCCGGAAGGCGCACCCAGACCGCGGCGATGGCCACCAGGGCGCCAGCCGCCAGCATCCACGGCACCCAGCGACGCGATGGCTCCGGGGCTGCGGAGGCGGGCAGCTCCATCCGGTCGGCGGCGGTCTCTGTCACTTGGCCACTTCGATCATCGGGGCACGTCGATCACCAGGCCGCTCACTCCCCCGTTGCTCCATTGGTCTTCCACTGTGATCGAATCGCCCCAACTCTCGACGGTCTCGGCCAGGTCGAGGTCGACATGGGTGATGAACATCCAGTAGCGGCCGGGACCCGCGGCCAGCACCGACTCCAGCCGTAACTCCTCGTCGTCGTCGCGGTCGATCATCGCACTCAGATCGTCCTCGGTGAGCCCGTAGTCGGCGGCATAGAACTGAAAGGCGGGATAGCTGGTGGTGTTGATCACGATCCCGTCGCCTGGCTCGCGATGGGTGCTGATGTACTCCAGCGCCCCCTTCATGTCTGCCCGGTTGGGCGGATTGTCGAACATGCGGGCAGCCGGTACGAAAGCCACCGAGAGGGTACCCAGGGTGGCCGCCAACCCGAGAACGGCCCCGAGCCACGCCGGCCGCAAACTCGAGAGCCACTCCCCGGCAAAAGCCAGTGCCAGGAACGTCACCGGCGCCAGGAAGAGCACGAGTCTGCTCCGGAACGGGTACAGCTCGAGAGCCGAAGCGGCCAACGTGAGCAGGACCGATGAGCCGGCCACCACGAACAGGCGCCTACGGCGCCTGAACATCGCCCAGGTCCCGAGCAGGCCGAGCCCGGCCATGACCAGGTTCAGAGCGCCGGTCCACTCCGGCCGGGCTGGAATCGGAGGGACCCGCAACTCTCTCAGCGGCATGTAGACGAGCCCGAGGAAGGAGTCGGCATACCATCGAAGGTCGGCCGCGCTGAGGGGCGGGAAGGGGGCGAAGCCGAGCTGCCAATAGTCGATGAGGCCGGTAGGGATGCCCCGCACCAGCAGGGTCAGCCCGAAGGTCACTGCGATGCTGGTGAACCAGGCCGCCCCTACCAGCCACCACCAGCCCATTCGTCCACGCCGGCGCCAGTGGGGAATGAGCGCAAGCCACAGCCCGGCGATCACGAACTGGGCCGAGTTGGAGAACCAGGGGGCGAGCAGGCCCGCGGTCACAAGCACGGCGGGGCCGTGCTTCCAGTGCTCGAACCCGAGGGCGATCCACATGAGCCCAATCGCCACCGCCACATCGGTCCCGTACTGCTTGACCTCGTTGCTGTAGTAGATCAACAACGGGGAGAAGGAGACCAACCCGACCAGGATGAGCTGACCGGCAGCCGAGGACAGCGCCCGACGAGCAAGCAGGTAGGCGAACCAGAGCGAGGCAATGGCTGCGGCGAAAGGCCACACCCGCAGCGCGATGTCGGTCGGTCCAAGGGTGGCGACCAACGCCTTCAACAGCAGCAGGAAGCCGAAGGGCGCCTGCTGGCCGTAGTCGAGCGGCTGGCTGATCAGCTCCCATGGCCCCCGGTTGACGATGTTCTGGGACAGCACGGCCTCGTCGAGCCACAACGACCGGTTGAACACGAACTGCCTGATGCGGAACGCAGCACCCACCGCCATGAGGGCAAAGAGGCCGACGCGCAACCAGTCGAAGCGAGGTGGCACGTCCTCTGCTGGGCCGCTCGCCGCGGTCGCTGATTGCAGGGACACGGTGCGATCACGCTACCGCCGTGGCCTAAGTCCGCAGGTAGCCTCATCCCATGCCCCCACCGATCGACGTGTCGATCGTGCTGCCGGTTTTCAACGAGGTCGGCCACCTCGCGGACGAAATCGAACGGATTCGGAAAGGGATGGACGCCAGTGAGCTCACCTACGAGATCATCGTGGTGGACGACGGCTCCACCGACGGCACCGCCGAGGCGGCTACCCGGATCGAGGACATCCGCTACCTGCGATTTGCCCACAACCGGGGGTCGGGGTCGGCCCGCAAGGCCGGGACCCAGATAGCTCGGGGCAGCGTGGTGGTGTGGACCGACGCCGACATGACCTATCCGAACCACGAGATTCCGCTGCTGGTGGCCGCTCTGCCAGGCAACGATCAGGTGGTGGGCGCCAGGAAGACGGAGCAGGGGCGGCATCGGGCGGCCAGGGTCCCAGCCAAATGGGCCATCCGGCGATTGGCCGAATATCTCACCGACGCCCGCATCCCCGACCTCAACTCGGGCTTCCGGGCCTTTCGGCGCGAGGTTGGCGCACAGTTCCTGCACCTGCTCCCACCCGGGTTCTCATGCGTCACCACGCTGACGATGGCCTTCCTCAACAACGGCTACTCGGTGGCTTATCTCCCAATCGATTACGCCCCCCGAGCGGGTGAGTCGAAGTTCCACTGGTGGCGCGACAGCCGCAGATACCTCCTGCAGGTGCTGAGGATGATGCTCCTCTACAACCCGGTCAGGGTCTTCATGCCGGCCGCAGCGGTGCTCGGCACGATCGGGATCGTCAAGGTCGCCTTCGACTTGGTCACCAAAGACCTGCGGCTGGCCACGAACACCATCGCCCTCCTGGTGGCGGCGGCCGCCCTCGGCCTCGTCGCCCTGCTGGCTGACCTGATCGTGACCCTGAACCGGCCGAAGGACCTGGTCCTGCCTGCGGTGGCGGAGCGGATCGAGCCGGACCTGCCCCCGGCCTAGACGGACCGGCGTGGAGGTATTCGTATCGGCGTGGGTCGGCTCGACCAACCTGGGCGACGAGCTGATCTTCAGCGCCCTCGCGGGCAAGCTCGGCCGGCTGGGGGTGAAGGTCACCGCCGCATCGGTGTCGCCCGCCTCAACAGCCCTTGCTCATGGAGTGGCCGCCGTCCCCTCCTCCCATCCGACCCAGCTCTTGGGGGCGATGATGCGAGCCGACCGGCTCGTCCTCGGCGGCGGGGGTCTGCTGCAGGACGAGACCAGCAACGTCAACCTGCCCTATCACATGTGGAGGCCGGTCGTCGCCCGCTACCTGCGCACGCCGATCGCGGGCATCGGGCTAGGAGCCGGGCCTCTGCGAACCCGGGGAGGACGGCGCTGGGTCCAGGCGGGCCTCCGCCATGTCAGGGCGTTGACCGTGCGCGATCAGCCATCGGCCGATCTGCTGCGAAGTTTGGGCCTCGAGGCAACCGTGACGGCCGACCTGGCGTGGTCACTGCCGGTGCCGGAAGCCAGACCGCCGCTCGACCACTTCGTGGTCTCTTTGCGGCCCCCGGTGCCGGCCTCGGCCTGGCGCACGGCCGCCCAGGGAGTGCGCATGCCCGGCGAGGACTGGGTGGCAGCCGCCGCCGGCGCTCTGGATGAGATCTCGGGACGTACCGGCCTGCCGGCCAGGTTCGTAGCCATGCAGGCGGATCGGGACCAGGCGGTGCACGAGTTGGTGGCAGGGCGCATGAGCTCACCGGTTTCCTTTTCCAGCCCCGATCTCAACGGTCTCATCAACGAGCTCGGGTCGGGCCGTATCGGCATCGCCATGCGCTACCACGCCGCCATCGGCACCGCCCTGGCGGGCCGCCCGGTCGGGCTGATCGGGTACTCGCCCAAGATGGAGGCGCTCGCCTCCGATCTGGGAGACGGTGCCGGCCTGGTCGCCAACGACCCGGACGGCCTGAGGGCGCTGCCCGCTGCCATCGAGCGAGTCTCGGGAGCGGATGAAGCGATGAGCGCGGCAACCGCCAGGCTTCGCGAGCGCGAGGCGGGGAACGATGAGGCGATCCATCGCCTGCTGGAGCGAGAGTGAGCAAGCGCTGGGTCCGCCTCACCTACCTGGCCGTGGTGGCCGGGGTGTTCATCTGGCTCCTGTGGCGGGAGCGCGACGAGATCGGGGAGTTGCTCCGCTCGGCACGGCCCGCCTGGCTCGCCGCCGCCTTGGTGATGAGCTTCGGGATGATCGTCGCGTCCGCCGGGTTCTGGAGTGCGGTGATCAGCTCGGCGGGGCCCCGGTTGTCGCTGGGCGAGTCGACCAGGGCCGCCGCCCAATCACTGCCCGCTCGATACCTCCCAGGGAGCGTCTGGTATGCCGCGGGAAGAGTGGGAGTGCTGGCAACCGGCGGCTACGGGACCGCATTGCTGACGGCTGCGGCCGGCATGGAGATGATCCTCTCGCTGGCGGTGGCCGCCCTCATCGGGCTGCCGCTGCTGCTGGCCACCGGCGACTCCCCAGGATGGGCGCTGGCGTGGGTGTTGGTTGCGGTCGTGGTCATCGCCTCGCTGCAACCGCTCGGCAACCGCCTCCTCGGCTGGTGGGAACGGCGACGCAGCTCGGGAGCTGTGTCGATTCCCCGCCGGGGGTACGTTGCAGGCCTCTGCTGGATGGTCGCCTTCTGGGTCTGGTCGGCCACGACGTTCTGGGTCTTCCTCCAGGGCTTCCCCGCCGGTGACTTCGGTGACGGCTTCCTCCGGGTGGTGGGTGCATACATGGTGGCGTGGTCCATCGGCTTCGTGACTCCCTTCGCGCCTCAGGGCATCGGCGTGACCGAGGCGGTGCTGGCAGGACTCCTCGGTTCGGGAGATCCGCTCGGGATCGTGACGATCGTGGCCGGCTACCGGGTGATGATCCTGATCCGTGACACCGCTGCCAGCCTCATCGGTGGGGGCTGGAGGGGAGCTCGCTCAGCAACACCTCCAAGATCTCCTGGGAAGGGCTGATGTCGGGTCGCTGCGGCGGGCGCCGGTAGCGGTCCGGGTCTGCCAGAAAAGCGTCTATCACCTGAGGCGAGTAGTTCGTGAGCACGACATTGCCCCCTACCCCGTCGGG
Source organism: Acidimicrobiia bacterium (assembly GCA_036555105.1). Classification (GTDB taxonomy): domain Bacteria; phylum Actinomycetota; class Acidimicrobiia; order Spongiisociales; family ZC4RG35; genus DATBMA01. The sequence continues at coordinate 9,055 of DATBMA010000086.1, read as the reverse complement.
CCGCTCGGTCCTGCCCCTCCAGAGCAGGGTGGGCACCCCCAGTAGCGCGCACTCCTCCTGCACGCTGCCCCCGTCGGTGACGACGAAAGGCGCTGCCGCCAGCATCTCGACGAATCGGTGGTGCGGCTGCAGCGGGACCAGCTCCACTCCCGCTGCCTTCAGCTTGTCCGACATCCCATTGGCATCGAGCACGGAGGCGGTGGGAGGATGCACGACCAGGGTCACCGGCCGGCCGGCTGCAATGCGGGTGATCAGGTCGGTGAACTCTCTCAGCCGCTCCCTCCGGTGAAGGTTCTCGACCCTGTGCATGGTGGCGACAACCGGCCCGTCTCCCATCGGCGCTCCCTCCATGGCTGCCAATGCCTCGGCCGAGGTGTTGCCGCTGAGGGGGATGACCCTCCCCCGGACCCCCATCCGCCCCAGATTGGCCACTGCCTCCGGGCTCGGTGCGAAAAGCAGCGCGGCCATCCTCATGACCACCACCCGGATCATCTCCTCCGGGAACGGATGAAGCATGCTCCCCGACCGCAGCCCCGCTTCCAGGTGTGCCACCCGCAGACCTGCTCTTCTCGCCAGTACCGCGGCAACAAGAGTGGAAGGCGTGTCTCCGTGCACGACGCAGATCCCTCCCCCTCCACCGAACACCTTCGCCCTGACCTCCTTCGCCGACCAAGCCTGGGCAAGGGCTCGCAGCGACCAAGAGATCGCGGCCGGAACCGAGGCGACATCATCGCTTCCGCCCATGTACACGTCGGGCTCCCGCACCGACAACTCCGCCCTCAACCCCGTGGTGAGACCGGCGTGTTGGCCGGAGTCGATCAACCGGTATTCGATCCCGCGGGCATCCATCAATCGCAGCAGCGGGGCGGTCTTGATGTACTGGGCCTTGGTCCCGATGAAGACCTGGATCAGATCGTCTGCCATTTCGAGCCTCAGGCCTTGGCCAGGAGAGCGTCGACCACGGCGGGCAGTCCCGTGCGCCAGTGTGGCATCGGCGCCAGGCCGAGGAGCGATGCCCGCTCCGAGCCCAGCACGGAGTAGCGAGGTCGTCTGGCCCTGGTCGGATGGTCGCCGGTGCTGCAGGGCCTGACCTGATCGTTGATACCGGCGATCTCCAGCGCCGTTCGAGCCAGCTCGTACCAGGTGGTCACCCCCTCGCCGGCCAAGTGGAGGATGCCGGTCGCACCCGCCGCCTCCGCCTCGAGCACCGCCGCGGCCAGGTCGGAGGCAATGGTCGGGCGACCCCACTGGTCGTCGACCACCTCGAGGTTGCCCCTCGCCGCGCGGGCGAGGATCGTCGCGACGAAGTTGGGGGGCACCTCTGAGAAAACCCATGAGGTTCTGATCAACAGGACCGCGGCCCCCGACTCGAGGGCGAGCTGCTCGCCGACCAGCTTGGAGCGCCCGTAGGCATTGATCGGATTGACCGGGCTCGACTCCAAATACGGATCGGCAGCATCGCCGTCGAAGACGTAGTCGGTGGAGAACGTCACCAGCCTTGCCTTGTTGCGCGCGCACCAGGCCGCCATGGCGCCGACGGCGGCGCCGTTGACCACCGTCGCCAGCTCCTCATCGTCCTCGGCCGCGTCCACCGCCGTGTAACCCGCGCAGTTGAAGATGGTCGATGGCCGGAGGCGCTCGAGCACTTGGCCGACGTCGGCAGGATGAGCGAGGTCGAGGTCGGCTCTGCCCAAGAGGCCGGCTCCCGGCAGCAGCCTGGCCAGGCTCGTGCCCACCTGGCCGGTGGCTCCCAGGATGACGACCGGATTGCTCACCCTTCGTCGAGCACGGACTCGAGGTATTCGCGATAGGAGGAGCGAGGCATCTCTTCCGTGAGCGCGGCCAGCGCCGAACGATCGATGAGGCCCGCCCGGAAGGCGGTCTCCTCCAGGCAGGCGATCTTGATCGACTGACGGTGCTCGACGGTGGCGATGAAATTGGCTGCTTCCAGCAGGCTGTCGTGAGTGCCGCTGTCGAGCCAGGCCACACCCCGATCGAGCAGCCGCACGCGTAGCGTGCCCCGGTCGAGATAGAGGCGGTTGAGATCGGTGATCTCCAACTCCCCTCGGGCTGAGGGGCTGAGAGTCCTGGTCATGGCGACGACCTCGCCGTCGTATACGTACAGGCCGGGAACGGCGTACTTCGACTTGGGCTTGGCCGGCTTCTCCTCCAGCGAGAGGGCGTTGCCGTCTCCATCGAGAACGATCACCCCATATCGCTCGGGATCGCGCACCGGGTAGCCGAAGATCACGGCGCCGGCGGCAAAGCCTCTCACCTCCTGCTCGAGCCCGATCTCGCCGTAGAAAATGTTGTCGCCCAGGATCAGGGTGACCGGCTCATCCCCGATGAACTGGTCGGCCAGGAGGAAGGCCTGGGCGATCCCCCCCGGCTCGGGTTGGGCGGTGTAGCTGATGTCCATGCCCCAGCGGGACCCATCGCCAAGCAGGTCCCCGAATCTGGGGAGGTCGTGGGGCGTGCTGATCAGCCGCACCTCGGAGATGCCGGCCTGGATGAGAGTGGCCAGCGGGTAGTAGATCATCGGCTTGTCGTACACGGGCTGCAGTTGCTTGGAGGCCACCCTGGTGATGGGGTCGAGCCGGCTGCCCGCCCCGCCCGCCAGGACGATCCCCTTCACCTCGACACCTTCATTGCGCCACCTTCAGGGGCCGCCACCAGTCGCCCCGCTCCCGATACCAGGCGATGGTCTCACCCAGCCCCTCCTCGAATGCGTGCGCGGGCGCCCAACCCAGCCGCCGCAACTTCGACGAGTCGACGGCATAACGCAGGTCGTGACCTGGGCGATCATCGACATGCTCGATCCATGACTCGTCTTTCCCCAGCATTTCGAGAATCAACATTGTCAGGTCTCGATTCGAGAGCTGGGCATCCGCCCCGATGTTGTACGTCTCCCCCGGCTCCCCCTCGTCCACCAGCAACGAGATCGCCGCGCAGTGGTCGGTCACGTACAGCCAGTCTCGCTCGTTGCGGCCGTCCCCGTAGAGAGGGACCGGATGTCCGTCCAGCAGGTTGGTGACGAAGAGTGGGATCACCTTCTCGGGGAACTGGTACGGCCCGTAGTTGTTGGTGCACCGGGTGACGATGGCCGGATATCCGAAGGTGACCGCGTAGGACTGCACCAGCAGATCGCTACCCGCCTTGGAGGCCGAGTACGGGGACGAGGGCCGAGGAAGGGCAGTCTCAGGTGCAAAGCCCTTCGCCACCGATCCGTAGACCTCGTCGGTCGACACATGGACGAAGCGCGGCACCCCATGCCGGCGGGCCGCATCGATCATCACCCCGGTCCCGACCACGTTGGTCTCCAGGAATCGGCGGGGCCCGGCGATCGAACGGTCGACATGGGACTCCGCGGCGAAGTGGATGACGACGTCCTTGCCCTCCATCAACTCGTCGACCAGCTCGGCATCGAGGATGTCGCCGCGCACGAATCGGTGGCGGTCGTCGCCGTTCAGCTCGTCGACGGTCTGCTGGACGCCCGCGTAGGTGAGGAGATCGAGGTTGGTGACCTCGGCCTCGGGCTCATGCTCCAGCACGTACCTGATGAAGTTGGAGCCGATGAAACCGGCACCGCCCGTGACCAGGTAACTGCGTGCCACCGGCGGCAAGCTATGCGAACAGCTCTGACTCCCGCAACCCGGTGGCAGCGGCGTCTTTGGCGGAGAGGATCGGGGGCCCCTCCAGGGGCCACTCGATGCCGACCTCGGGGTCGTCCCAGCGCAGCGAGCGCTCCGCTTCCGGCTGGTGATAGGACGTGATCTTGTAGAGCACGTCGGCTGTGTCACTGAGCGTCAGGAACCCATGACCGAACCCAGGCGGCACCCAGAGCTGACGGGGCTCTTCGGCCACCAGTTCGACTCCCACCCACTTTCGGAAGCGAGGCGATGACCTCCGCAGGTCCACCGCGACATCCCATACCGCCCCATGGACCACCGTGACCAGCTTGCCCTGGGCGTAGGGGGCGACTTGATAATGAACTCCCCGCAGCACCCCGCGGCGGGAGTGCGAGAGGTTGTCCTGCACGAATTCGACCTCGTTACCGGTCGCGGCTGCAAAGTCCCTCCGGTTGAAGCTCTCCCGCAGAGAGCCGCGGTCGTCGGCGTACGACTCCCCTCTCAGGACCAGCACCTCGGGGAGATCGGTCGGCTCGGCTCGCACCGGCAGCAACCTACCTGGCAGTTTCCTGAATCCGTCCCGTCCTAACCTTCGTCCCCAGATGACCGTTCCCCCCGGCCCCGACCCCGGGCAGGATCAGGTGGAGTCGGCGCTCAGGGCCATCTCCAAGAAGCTCGACTCGATCTCGCGCGAGGTCCAGCGCTCGCGTCAGAACACCGACTACCTCAAATACCTGGCAGGCCGGGTGGCCGGCCTCGCCCCGGTGCGGGGGCTGGCCAGACTAAGCCGCCGCAAGCCTGCAGCCGAACCTTCCGAGGCCCTGGCAGAGAAGCCGGCGGTCACCATGGACGCCCTCAAGCAGGCGGCGGCGCGCAACTCGAACAGGCGAGCCGAGGGCCCGCTGGTGTCGGTGATAACCCCGACCCGCGACGCTTCCAGAGTCCGGAGCCTGGTCGACGACCTGACCGGGCGAACCAGGTACACGGCAATCGAGCTCATAGTGATCGACAACGCCGCCGATCCCCCGGTGCCTGCCGAGCAACCCGGGCTCGCCCCGGAGCGTTACAGAGTGCTGCGGAACGAGCGCAATGCGAGCTTTGCCGCCGCATGCAACCAGGGGGCGAGCGCTGCCAGAGGCGAGCTCCTCTTGTTTCTCAACGACGACGTGAGCCCGGTCGACCCCGGGTGGTTGGGAGCGATGGTCGACGCCCACGCCTCGGGAGAAGGGCTGGGAGCGGTGGGGGCCCATCTGGTCTATTCACCCGACCGGCCCGACGACGATGTGGGACGGCCATCCCCGCTGTCGACCCAGCATCGCGGGATCGGGTTCATGTGGGCCGATGGTGCCGTCAGGGGCATCAACCTCGGTGTCGGTGAGAGCCCGTTGGCGCCGGCCGCCACCGCCCCGGCCAGGGTGATCGGTTGCACAGCCGCCTGCCTGCTGGTCGGGCGGAGCGCCTTCGAACAGGTCGGTGGTTTCACCGACGCCTACATCTACGGAACCGAGGACCAGGACTTCTGCCTCAAGCTCCGCGAAGCCGGGCTCGATGTCCTCTACTCGCCGGGGGCGGTGCTGCTGCACGAGGAGCACGGCACCCAGGGGGTGTGGACCGCGACTCATCGCAGGGTCAAGAACATGCGCAACCGGCAGGAGTTCCTCGAGCGTTGGGGCCCCAAGCTGATCAGGTCAGTGCGCCTGGCCGGAATCGGGGCCGAAGACCCCGCCTGGCTCTCCCGCCCACCGCGCCGCGCCGTCATCACGCTCACCGACGCAGAGCAGACAGGCGGATTCGGCGACTGGTACACGGCCCATGAGCTCGGCGAGGCGATGGAGGCCCAGGGCTGGTCGGTTGAATACGCAGCTCAGCGCGGCGACTCCTGGTACCAGATCGATGAGGACGTCGACCTCGTGATCAGCCTGCTGCCCCAAGTCGACCTCGACCGGCTGCCGGCGGGGCCGGTGAAGGTGGCTTGGGTGCGCAACTGGGTCGACCGCTGGCTTGCCAATCCCAGCTTCGACCGGTACGACCTTGCCCTCTGTGCAACCCGCCGGTTCGCCGAGCGCATCGACCTGGCATCTTCGGTGACCACCGCCCTGCTCCCGCTGGCCACCAACGCCGATCGGTTCGGACGCGGTGAGTTCGAGCTGTCCCTTGCAGCCGACTTCACCTTCACCGGCAACTCCTGGGGCAATCAGCGACTGGTGGACAGGATCGAAGTGAAGCCGGGCGAGCATTTCACGATCTTCGGCAAAGGATGGGAGAAGTTCGGCCGCGCCCAGCGCTATGTGAGAGGGTCGCTCGATTACGAGTTGATGCCCGACGTCTACGCCTCGACCCCGATCACGATCGACGACACCGTCCGGCCCAACCGCCCCGCCCTCAATGCCAGGGTCTTCGATGCACTTGCCGCCGGCAGCCTGCCGATCACCGACAACAAGGAGGGATCGGCCGAGTGGTTCGACGGGAAGCTGCCAGTGGCGCGATCACGTCGCGAGTTGCGACGAGCCCTTGACCGATACCTGCGTGACGATGCCGCTCGCCTCAAGCTGGTCGATGAGCTGCGCGGCATCGTGCTCGGCAAGCACACGTATGCGAACCGGGCAGAGGAGCTGCCGGCGATGGCTGCCGACACGGTGCGCCGTCCAAAGGTGGCGTTGCGCATCGGTCCGCCGTCGGCGGAGGTCGCGCCCCGTTGGGGGGACACCCACTTCGCCCACGATTTCGCTCGGGCCCTCCGCCGCCTTGGGTGGGCCACCCGGGTGGACCTGCTGCCCGATTGGGACGACCCCATCCGCCACGACGCCGATGTGGTGGTGCACCTGCGGGGCCTGGTTCCGTCGGTTCCGGTGCTGGGGGCGGTCAACGCTCTCTGGATAATCAGCCACCCAGACGACGTGACCAACGAGGAAGTGGAGCGGTTCGACCTCGTCTTCGTGGCCTCGGCCCAGTACGCGACCAAGCTGGCCTCACGGGTGAAGGTGCCGGTCATGCCCCTGCTGCAGGCGGCCGCCCATGAAAGGTTCACCCCTGAGGCGGAGGAACGTGAGCACGAGCTGGTCTTCGTCGGCAACACCCGCGGGACCGAGCGGGAGGGAATCGACTGGGCGCTGGCCGCCGGGCTCGAAGTCGAGATCTGGGGCCAGGGCTGGGAGGAGGTGGCGCCAGACCGGCTGGTGGCCGACATGCTCGACAACCGCGACCTCCCGGCTCTTTACGCGAGATCCAAGGTGGTTCTTTGCGACCACTGGCCCGATATGGCCAAGGAGGGGTTCATCTCCAACCGGGTGTTCGAGGCGGCCGCCGCCGGCGCCCTTCCCGTAACCGACCAGGTGGCGGGCCTGGCGGAGGTGTTCGGCGACTCGGTGGCGGTCTATCGCACCGCCGAGGAGCTCGAGTCATTGATAAGCCTGAATCTCGGCAATAGCGAGGCCCGCATGGCCTCAGCCGCGGCCGCCAGGGAGGCGGTGCTGGCCGGTCACACCTTCGATCATCGAGCGGCAGCCTTCACTGAGGTGGTGGTGCCGCTATTGGGTCAGGCGCCGCCATCACCACTGTTGGATCTGGCCGTGTCGGTTGCGCCGCTGGCCCATACCATCCCCGCGGCCGCCCCCACTGTTGAGCCGGTCCGCCTCCTCCCTCGGCCCGGACGTGACTACCTCGTCAAGTACGACGCCACCAGAGAGGTGGTCGCGGCCAACCGCCGGGTGACGGACGTGCCTTTGAGCGGTTCGGGGCTCGAGTCGGTCGCTTGGTTCCTCCCTGCCTTCGACAATGCCTATCGAGGAGGAATCAACACGATCCTGCGGTTCGCCGACGGATTCACCCGGAGGAGCGGGACCTTCAACTACTTCGTCATCGTCGGAGCTGATGACGGCATCGAAGAGATGAAGGAAGGAGCCTTCGGGGCCTTCCCGGATCTCAAGGGAGACTTCATGGGGATGGCCGAGGGTGAAGACCCCGAGCCGCTTCCGCCGGCCGCCGCCGGCATCTGCACGTTGTGGACCACCGCCTACACGCTCCTCCGCTACAACCAGTGCCAGCTGAAGTGCTACATGGTCCAGGACTACGAACCCGCCTTCCAGCCGGCCGGTTCCGTGTTCGGGCTGATCGAGCAGACCTATCGCTTCGGATTCACCGGGATATGCAATTCGCCCGGTGTCGGTGAGGCCTACCGCCGGTACGGCTCTCCGGCAGTCGACTTCACGCCCGGAGTCGATCGGCGGTTCCACCCTGGATCCGGCCACGAGCACGCGGACCGGGTGCGCATCGTCTTCTACGGCCGCCCGAATTATCCCCGCAACGGCTTCGAGCTCGGACTGCAAACCCTCCAACGCATCAAGAGCGAATTCGGCGACGCAGTCGAGATCCTCTCCGTCGGAGCCGACTGGGAGCCGGCCGCTTACGAGGTCGAGGGTGTCATCAACAACCTGGGCCTGCTCCACGACCTCGAGCAGGTGGCTGATCTCTACCGCAGCGCCGACATCGGTATTTCGTTCATGTTCACCAGCCATCCGTCCTACCAGCCGCTCGAGTACATGGCGAGCGGATTGGCCGCAGTCTCGAACCTCAACGAAGCCAATGACTGGCTCTTCAGCGACGGTATCAATTGCCGATTGGTGCCACCGGTGGTTTCCGCCGCCGTTGAGGTCATCGCTGAGTTGGTGGAGGACCCGGCTCAGAGGCATCATCTGGGCATGGGTGGGGTGAAAACTACCGAGTCCCTCGATTGGGAGCCCCAGATCGACCGGATCCACACGGCGCTGACGGCCGGGAGGGTCCCCGCCGGGCCGTGAGGGCTCCCCCGGCTTCAAGACTGGAGCCGCGAAGGCCGATCATGTGGGAGTGGTGAGGATGCGGCTCGCAGGTTTGGCGCTGACCGTTGTCTCGCTGGTGTTGGGGCCGGCCGCGCCCTCACTCGCCGCCGATCAGCCCCCCAAGCTTCTCGGTTGGACCGCCGACGGCTCACCGCAATACAGCATGCTCGACAGCTTCGAGCAGACCACCGGCAAGTACCCCGCCTTCATCCAGCTCTACTGGTCCGTGACCGGAGACTGGGCCTCCGCCGCGGCCCTCAACCTTTATGCCCAGCGCGGGGTGATCCCCTATGTGGAGCTGACCGCCGCCAGCCTCTCCCAGGTCACAACCGCCAACCTCCAACCGAGGGTGGCGGCCATCGCCGCCTGGCTGGACCAGAGCCCCTCCCACCACATCCTCATCGCCCCCTTCCCCGAGGCCAACCTCGACGACCACCCATGGGGAGGCAACCCTTCCGGCTACAAGTCGGCCTACCGGAAGGTGCGGCAGGCCTTCATCGACGCCGGCGCCACTCCATCCCAGGTGAGGTTCGTCTTCGCCATGAACGGATGGTCGAGCGCCGGGCTCAGCTACGACGACTTCTACCCGGGCGATGCCGAGGTCGACAT
>DATBMA010000075.1:0-13729 GCA_036555105.1 Acidimicrobiia bacterium | reverse complement strand
GGCCTCACCATCACCGTGGACGTGTGAGCTTTGCGTTCGGCCCGGTCCCCGTTGGCGTCACTGCTGGCGGCGCTCGGCATCGTGGCCGCGTGCTCGAGCGGGGCCGATTGGATGACGGCGCCCGACTCGGGGGGCTCGGCCACGGTTGCAGACGAGAGCGGCTCGGCATTCGCCCTCCCGATCCCGACCCTCACCGATGATCAGCGGCGCCACTTCTTCGTCGGCAACAGCTTCTTCAATGACAATTGGGTGACCGCCCCTGCCTCCACCGAGGGAAGGGACGGATTGGGCCCGACCTTCAATGCCCAGTCATGTTCGTCATGCCACTTCCACGACGGCAGGGGCACACCGCCCGACGAGAACCCTTCCTCCTTGGGGCTGCTGCTGCGTTTGAGCGTGACCGGTCCGAATGGCCCTGAGCCGGACCCGGTCTACGGCGACCAGCTGCAGGACCGGTCGATCCTGGGTGTACCGGCCGAGGGAAGCATCGGCATCACCTATGGCGAGCATCCTGTGACGCTGCCAGACGGCAGCGTGGATGTGCTCCCTCTGCCGATTTACGAAGTGATGGATCTGGCTTTCGGGGAGCTGGCCCCAGGGCTGGCGGTCTCCCCACGCCTGGCTCCGCAGCTGGCGGGGGTCGGGCTGTTGGAGGCGGTGCCCGAGGAAACCATCGTGTCGATGTCCGACCTGGACGATGAGGACGGAGACGGCATCTCCGGACGCCCCAACCGGGTGACGGACCTGCGGACCGGCGAGGCGGTCTTGGGCAGGTTCGGGTGGAAGGCGGGGGTCGCCACCGTCGAACAGCAGGTGGCAGCGGCCTTCAACGGGGACATCGGGATCACCTCCTCCGTCCTGCCGGATGAACATTGCGGCGATGCCCAGCCGGAGTGTGCCGCCGCTCCCAACGGGGGCACCCCGGAACTGGACGACCTGAAGCTCGAGCGGATCTCGTTCTACACCCGCACCCTGGCGGTCCCCGCCCGTCGCGACGTCGAGGATCCTCTGATACGGCAAGGGGCCAACGTCTTCGACCGGATCGGGTGCACGAGCTGTCATGTCCCCACCCTCACAACAGGATCGAGCGACATCGACCAGCTGGCCGACCAGGTGATCCACCCTTACTCGGACCTGCTCCTGCACGACATGGGCGAGGGCCTGGCCGATGGCCGGCCCGATGGCCTCGCCACCGGATCGGAGTGGCGGACCCCTCCGCTGTGGGGTTTAGGTCTGCTCGAAACCGTCTCCGGCGAGGCTCGATACCTCCACGACGGCCGGGCCAGGACCCTGCATGAGGCGATCATGTGGCACGAAGGCGAAGCCTCGGCCGCCCGTCACGCCTACGCCGGGCTCTCCGACGACGACCTGGCCGCCCTGGAAGCATTCCTGGCATCGCTGTGAGGAAGGGGGTCGCGGTGTTGTTGGCGGCGGGTCTGCTGACGGCTTGCGTCTCCCCGGTGGGCGAGGAGCAGCGGCAGGAGGTGATCACCGCGTTGGCGTCGGAGGTCTATCAGCCTGCCTACGGGCAGCTCGCCACGTCGGCGGAGGCCATGGCTGGCGCCCTGCAGGCGTATTGCGCCGGAACCGGGGACGTTGCAGCTCCCCGGGCAGCATGGAATCAGACACGTGACGACTGGTTGGTCACGAGAGCCTTCCGGTTCGGTCCGGTTGGCGACGCCCGGCTCGCACCTGACATCGACTTTGCGATCGATCCCACCAAGGTCGAAGCCGCGGCGGCCGGCGGGGAGGATGCGGCGGCACTCGGCACCGATGCCAGGGGCCTCGGCGCAGTCGAGCTCCTCCTGTTCAGTGAGGAGCCGCCGGAGCCGGGATCTCCCGAGTGTGACTACCTGGTGTCGGCCTCCGGGGTGATCACCGCCACCGCGGCCACTGCCGCCGACGGCTGGGGCGAATACACAGGCGAGTTGATCGCTATGGACTCCCAGGACGCAGTCGAACTGGCCGTAAACGGCATCTCGGCCACCCTCGACGAACTGGTCATGATGTATCTGCCCGACGATGCCCAGGCGACGCCGGCTCAACGGGTCGACCGCGACGTTGACGCCCTTTACGGATCCATCGATCGGGCATACTTCGGTGGCGGATCAGGCGGGGTCGGAACCCTGGTTGCCGCCGCCTCCAGCGGCGCCGGAGAGGACACGAGCGCCGCCATTCAAGCTTTGGGGGTCGCGGTGCCGGCGGTCCAGCCCGCCGAAGTGACCGGTCGGGCGGAGGCGATGGAGGCGGCGATCGAGGCGAGACGGCTGGTCCAGACCGTGGTCACCTCGGTCCTATCCACGGCCCTCCTTCTTGGCGACTCGGACGGAGACAGCTAGCGGTCGCGTGAGACTTCGAGACCCTGAGACCGTGAGACCTACTGCGACAGGGCTCGCCTAACCGTCTCCGGTAGCTCCACTGCTTGCTCCGTTGCGGGGTCGATATAGACCATGACCAATGAACCGCGAGCGGCCACCTCGCCGTCCCGCTCCAAGCTGAGGGCATAGATCACCGAGGTCCGCCCCACCCTCTCGACCGCAAGGGTGACATCGACTTCGTCGTCGAACTTCAGGGGGATCAGGAACTCGCATTCGACCTTCCGGCGCGGAGTCCGCCCAAACGTGAGGTCGGCCACGCCGAGCGACCTGTGAAGCTCGGCTTCGGCCTCTTCTGCCAGCCGGAAAGCGGTGGTGAAGTGCCAGCGTCCGGCGGCATCGGTGTCGATCCACTGGATGCGACGTTTGAGGGTGATGGCAGGCATGGGCCCGCCACCTTAAGGGCGGCTCACTCCCGATGGACCGTGGCCGCCAGCCCTTCGGTGAGCATGCTCTCGGGTGTGATGACGGCGAATAGCTGGATCAGCCTGGCGATCAACCCGGTCCACCCGGTCTGGTGACTCGCACCCAGCCCTGCCCCGTTGTCACCGTGGAAGTACTCGTAGAAAAGGATGTGATCCCGCCAGGCGGGGTCGTCCTGGAACTTGGCTGCCCCACCGAAGACCGGCCGCCGGCCATTCGCATCGCGCAGGAAGATCGCTTCCAGCCGGCCGGCGATCTCTTTCGCCACCTCGAACAGGTTCATGAAGCGTCCCGACCCGGTAGGGCACTCGACCTCGAGCTCGTCGCCGAAGTACAGGTAGAGAGACAGGAGGGCCCTGACGACGAGGACGTTCACCGGCATCCAAACCGGACCTCGCCAGTTGGAGTTACCGCCGAACAAGCCGCTGTCCGACTCGGCCGGCAGGTATTCGACCTGGAACCGGCTCCCTCCGACCTCGAACTCGTAGGGATTCGAGTCGTGTGCCTTGGAGAGAGAGCGGATCCCGAACGGCCCCAGGAATTCGTCCTCGTCGAGTAGACGGGCCAGCACCCTGCGCAGCTTCGGCTCGTCGAGGATCGAGAGGAGGTGGCGGCCGCCCATCCCCGGCCGGGAGACGTCGTGGATCTCGGCCATCAACTCCGGGCGGTTCTCCAGCAGCCACAGGCAGCGAGCCCTGAAGTCGTGGAGGCCGGCGAAAGCGTCTCGCTCGATGACGGTGGTGGCGCATAGGGGGAGCAGGCCGACCATCGAGCGCACCTTCAGCCGCTGGGCCGAGCCGTCTGGGTAGCTGAGCACGTCATAGAAGAAGCCGTCCTCCTCGTCCCACATCTCGTCCATCTCGTCGCCGACCCTGTCCATGGCGGCCGCGATCCAGAGGAAGTGCTCGAGGAACTTCATCGCCATCCCCTCGTAGACGGGGTCGTTCATCGCAAGCTCGAGGGACATCTGCAGCATCGACTGAGCGAAGAACGCCATCCAGGCGGTGCCGTCGGCTTGTTCCAGCTGGCCGCCGCCGGGGATCGGCGCGCTGCGATCGAATACTCCGATGTTGTCGAGGCCGAGGAAGCCGCCCTCGAACACGTTTCGGCCGGTGGGGTCCTTGCGATTGACCCACCATGTGAAATTGAGGAGCAGCTTCTGAAAAACCTGCTCGAGGAACTCGATGTCCTTGGCCCCGGTCAGCTCGGCCGCGGTGCGGAAGATGAAGTTGGTCGCCCAGGCGTGCACCGGCGGGTTGACGTCGGAGAAGTTCCATTCGTATGCCGGGATCTGGCCGTTGGGATGGAGGTAGTCCTGCCTGATCATCAGCTCGAGCTGGTGCTTGGCGAAGTCGGGATCGACGATCTCGAGCGCAACCGCGTGGAAAGCCAGGTCCCAGGCGGCATACCACGGGTACTCCCACTTGTCCGGCATCGAAATGATGTCGGCGTTCACCATGTGATACCACTGGTCGTTGCGGGGACCCCGGTGACGGCCGGCGCTGAAAGGTTCGTTTCCACGTTCCTTCAGCCAGCGCTCGACGTCGTACAGATAGAACTGCTTCGACCACAACATGCCCGACAGGGCCTGGCGCATGACCGCTGACCTATCGGGATCGAGGCCGTCAGGTGTTATCTCCTCGTAGAACTCGTCGGCTTCGCTCCTGCGTGCAGCCAATACCCGGTCGAACTCCTCAAATGGCTGTGGGCCCGGCGCCGATGCCGAGAGTCGCAACCGCACGGTCGTGGTCGCCTTCGGCCCGATCTCGAGCCGGTAATGGGCAGCGGCCTTGGTCCCTTCCTTGGCTGGGTTGACGGCCTCGATTTGGCCGCGGACGATGAATGCCTCGATCCCATCCTTGACCCAGGGGGTGGGATTGGCGGCGCCGTTGAGGCGGCTCTGGTTGGTCTCGTTCTCGGTGAACAGGAGGGTCGGCGAACCCTCGCATGAGAAGTACATCGCGGCCAGCTCGGGGTGCCGGGCCACCACGGCTTGGCCTTCATGGCGCAGACGGGGTCGGGGGCGGTTCCCGCCCCATGACCAGGTGTTGCGGAACCAGAGGGTGGGGAGGAGGTGGATGGTTGCCGCCTCCGGGCCCCGGTTGGTGGCTGCGACCGACACGAGGATGTCGTCCGGGCCGGCCTTGGCGTACTCCACCTCGACGTCGAAGTAGCAGTCCTGGTCGAAGACCCCGGTGTCGAGGAGCTCATACTCGAGCTCCTCGCGCGTCCGGCGGCCGTTGGACTCGACCAGGTCCCGGTAGGGGAACTCCGACTGCGGGTACTTGTAGAGGAACCGCATGTAGGAGTGGGTCGGAGTCGAGTCGAGGTAGAAGTAGTACTCCTTCACGTCCTCACCGTGGTTGCCCTGGCCGTTGGTCAGCCCGAACAGCCGCTCCTTGAGGATGGGGTCGCGCTCGTTCCACATCGACATGGCCAGGCAAAGCAGCATGCGGTCGTCGCAGATCCCGCCGATGCCATCCTCCCCCCAGTGATATGCCCTATACGAGGACTGCTCGTGCGTGAAGTATTCCCAGGCGTTGCCATCCTGGCTGTAGTCCTCGCGGACCGTGCCCCACTGGCGTTCGCTCAGATAGGGCCCCCAGCGCCGCCACGAAGCAGCGAGCTTGCTGCTCTCTTCCAGCCTGCGGTGCTCGGCCGTCATCCGGCCTTCGACCCTAGTGGCGGGTTCTAGGCCTGAACCAGCTGATCTGCCGGGGCGGTGGCCTCAGGAAGCGGGAACTCGAAGCAGGCCCCTCCCAGCAGATCCGACTGCCGGTAGGCGATCGTGGTGCCGTGGGCAGCCAGCAGGTCGCGAGCGACCGACAGCCCGATGCCGGACCCGGGGACCGTGGCGTCGAAGCGGTGGGCCCCCCGCTCGAACCTCTCCCAGATGTCTGCCTGATACTTGAGGGGAACCCCCTCACCATCGTCGTGCACGGCGAACCAGATCTGGCCGCCGTCGCGGGTTGTGGTGACCTTGACCCGGGAACGCCCATAGCGCTCGGCGTTGTTGATCAGGTTCACGAGCACCTGCTGGATTCGGTCGGGATCGGCGTCGACCTTGGCCCCATCAACCAGGTCCAGTTCCACTCGCCGATCGCCCGACCCCATCGCCGCCGCCTCCTCCACCAGCGTCGATGCGGATTGGAGGCTGCGATCGAGCTTGACGTTCTGCATACGGTCACGGGCGACGTCGATGAGGTCGGAGACGATCCGCCCTAGGTGGGTTGCCTCGTCGCCGATCGTGTCGACCATGCGCTGGCGGTCCTGGTCAGAGAAGGATCCCCAAGAACTGCTCAGCAGCTGTGAGTAACCCTGAATGCTGGTCAGCGGGGTCCGCAACTCGTGGGAGACCGACGCCACCAGGTCGTCCCGCTGTCGCTCCAGCAGTTCCCGCCGCTCCCGCACCGCGATCACCTGCCTCACGACGATCAGCGCCGCCACCGCGGTGGTGGCCACGTTGAGGAGGAGCCCGTCGCCGGTGCTGGTGGCGAGCCTGATCCCGAAGAGGGCAGCGACCGCCGCGTATGGCGCCAGCAACTGCCAACCGCGGGTGGACCGGTAGGAGCCTTCCGACTGCTCGTATGGCCTGGCGAGCGCCCACGCGGTGAGAGCGAAGGCGGCGTAGGAGAAGAGCCACACACCATCGAGCCAGCCCCACTCGACGTAGGCATCGGCGGCGGCCTGGACCGAGAAGATCACATCGGCGATCGTGGTGAGCGCCACCCCGGCCGCCAGGAGGAAGATGCGGATATCGATCCGTTGCTCCGACCGCCGCATCGCCAGGATCATCAGGGCCGTGGCCAGCAGGACATCCCCGAACGGGTAGAAGAGGTTGAGCATGAGCTCGGCACCGGCCTGGCCACCGCCGAAGCTGACGACGTCGTTCAGATAGGCGACCCACATGACGACACCGAGGGACAGCGCTCCTGCCGCGGCGTCGATGCCAAGGCGCAGGCGCTCGTACCGCCCGGGCCGCATGTAGGGGAGGAAGACCACCCCGGTGAGGATCAACGGATAGCCGAGGACGTAGAAGAAGTCGGCGGGCCCCGGATAGGGGATCTCACCTGTGTTGAGGGACTGTGCCAGCCACACGGCCTCGCCGATTCCCCAGCAGAGAACCCCTAGCCCGATCAGGAGCCAGGCGGTCCTGGCCCTGCCGCACCGGCCGAGGGCGGAGATGGTGAGCACCAGCCCGGCCCCGACCGAGACGAACGCGTAGATGACGGAGCCTGCCAGGGCTGCGTCGGGCCGGAAGGCGCCTGCGAGAAGGACGGCTCCGGCGATGGTGGCGACGGCGGCCACGGTGATCGAGCATGTGATCAGCCACCATGGCGGCCTGGCGGCGGCGTTTGGCGAGACAGCCAGTTCGGCTCCCTTGTTCATGTGATTTTCGGCAGGTGCCCGGCGGGAATTGAGGATGCCCTGGGGAGCTTCCGGTGCCCTCGGCTGGTTATCGTCATTGTGTCGTCAACCGCCGGGAGGCATCAGATGTGCTGTTTCTTCACCGCCATGGTGCTGCTCGGCCCGCGGGCGGCGATCATCGTCTGGGGCATCGCCCAGCCGGCTCGCTGGCAGCTCGCCTTCGACACCTTCATCTGGCCGTTGCTCGGATTCTTGTTCTTCCCGTGGACCACCCTGATGTACGTCGCAGTGGCTCCTGGTGGGGTGACGGGCTGGGATGGGGTTTGGCTGGGGCTGGCGGTGTTCGCGGATATCGCCTCCTACGCCGGGAGCGCCTACCGGAACAGGGCGCGGATCTCGTCCGGGTACTCCGGCTTGACCGCCTGAGGCTCAGCACAGGCTCGCCCTAGGCTCGCGGCCGATGGCTGCCGCCCTCGAGCAATATCTGCCGCGGCTCGTCCGGGAGTGGGACGAACAGGCCCCCGGTGCCAGCTACCGGTCGATCCCCGGTTCGATGGTGTTCGTCGATGTCTCGGGCTTCACCAAGATGTCCGAGCGGCTGGCCCGCCACGGGAAGGTCGGCGCCGAGGAGGTGACCGAGGTGATCGGCAACACCTTCGAGCGCCTGCTGGCCGAGGCCTATGCATATGGCGCCAGCCTCCTCAAGTTCGGCGGAGACGCCCTGCTGCTGTTCTTCCAGGGGTCGGGTCATCACCTGAGGGCGTGCGCTGCCGCCCAGGGAATGCGGGAGGCGCTGCGGCAGGTGGGCCGGTTCACCACCACCGCCGGGCTGGTCCAGCTTCGTATGTCGGTGGGGGTCCATGCCGGGACATTCGACTTCTTCCTGGTCGGCGCCAGCCACCGCGAATTGATCGTGGCCGGCTATTGCGCCACCGAGACCACCAACATGGAGTCGGCCGCCTCCGCCGGCCAGATCCTGATCAGCCCCGACACCGCCGGCCTGCTCCCGGCCCGCAACCGAGGAAGGGCGATCGGGCCGGGGATCTTGCTGGCCGGCCGGATCGACGGCGCCGAGCTCTACGAGATCGAGCCTGCCCGCCGGAAGCAAGACCTGGAGCAGTTCATACCTACCTCGCTGAGGCCATCGCTACTGAGCGGCGAGGTCGAGCCCGAGCATCGGGCGGCGGCGGTGGGATTCATCCACTTCATGGGGTTCGACCAGCTGATCGGTGAGTCATCCGATCGCGCCACGAAGGCACTCGACGAGTTGGTCCAGGCGGTACAGCAGGCGGCCGATGCCCGCGGAGTCTCGTTCCTCGCCTCTGACATAGCGGGTGACGGCGGGAAGATCATCCTCACGGCGGGGGTGCCCATCTCCACCGGTAACGACGAGGAGCAGATGCTGCTGGCGCTGCGCGACGTGGTGGGGGCAGGGCTGGAGTTGCCTCTCCAGATAGGCGTCAACTGGGGACCGGTTTTCGCGGGGGAGATCGGGCCCTCCTACCGGCGCACCTACACGGTGATGGGCGACACGGTCAATCTGGCGGCTCGGCTGATGGCCAAAGCCGGCTCTGGCGAGATATTCGCCGTAGGGGAAGCCCTCGAGGGTTCTCGCACTCTGTTTCAGACCAAAGAGTTGGAGCCCTTCCTTGTCAAAGGCAAGAAACATCCAATCCAGGCCTTTTCGGTCGGAGCACCGATCGGTAGCCGGGCCGCGATCAGCTCTTCGGCCCTGCCTCTGGTCGGCCGCGACCATGAGCTCGAATCGATGACCACCGCCTGGAGGTCGGCGATCGCCGGCTCCGGCCGGATCGTCCAGCTGACGGCCGACCCGGGGATGGGCAAGAGCCGCCTGCTCGAGGAGTTCATGGCGCGGGCAGAGGGGGGCAAGCGCGCGGTCAGAACCGAATGCCGCCTCTATCAGTCGGCTACCCCCTACTTCCCTTTTCGGGCTTTGCTCCGGTCTGCCTGGGACCTCGACCTCATGGGCGACCGAGAAGCCGTCGAGTCGCTGCGTTCGATGGTGGCCGGGACCGACCTCGAGCCGTGGCTGTCGCTGATCGGCACCGCCGTCGGGCTGGAGGTCGAGCCATCGGCGGAGGTCACCATGCTGGAAGACCAGTTCCGCCCGGCTCGAACCCGGTTTGCGGTCAGCGCCCTGTTGTCCCGCACGATTGACACACCGACCATATTCGTGATCGAAGACACCCACTGGATGGACGAGGCTTCGAACGAGCTGCTCACCGGGTTGATGGCCGATTTGGGCTCGCATCCGTGGTTGGTCATCGCCACCCGGCGGCCGGGCGACGAGGGCTTCGTGGTGGAGGACTCCGAGACGGCGGTCAAGGTCGAGCTCAAACCCCTTTCGCAGGAGCAGGTCGAGTCGCTCATCGCCACCGCCACCCATGACAATCCTTTGCTTCCCCAGCAGGTGCGAAACCTGGCAGTTCGGGTCAACGGTCACCCGTTGTTCCTCGTCGAGTTGTTGCAGGCTCTCCGTCAGGGCAACGACGTCGAGCACCTCCCACACTCGGTGGAGGGCCTGATCGGCTCCCGCATCGATCAGTTGCCGCCCAAAGACCGGAACATCCTGCGAAGGGTGGCGGTGCTGGGCAACGGCTTTCAGGCGGAGTACGCCGGTGCGGTCTTGGCTGGTGCCGATGCTGGATCGCCCCTCCGGGCCTTCCGTCGGCTCGGCGACTTCGTCTCCGTCAACCAGAAGGGCTGGGTCCAGTTCAAGCACGCTCTGATCCGCGACGTGGCATATCAAGGGCTTCCCTTCCGCACTCGCCAGAGCCTCCATATGGATGTGGCCGAGTCCATCCGCCGGGCGGCGGGGGATGACCCGGAGTCACAGGCTGCCCTGCTCTCGCTCCACTACTTCAACGCCCGGCAATGGGGCGATGCCTGGCGCTTCAGCCGGGTCGCCGGCAACGATGCCAAGGGCGCTTACGCGAACGCCGACGCCGCCCTCTTCTTCGAGAGAGGTTTGGAAGCCGCCAAGCATTCCTCCTCCGTTGGTGACGAGGATCGGGTGGCGGTGTTGACGTCGCTGGGCGACGTCCGTCTGGCCTCTGGTGAGTTCGACGATGCGCTGGCCGCCTTCGTGCGCGCTACCAAGCTGGAGCGCGATCCGATCGGACAGGCCCGGTTGCAGCTGCGGAGGGCGCGGGTGAGAGAGCGTTCGGGCAATTACACCCAGGCCTTGCGAGAGATCGGTCATGGCTACAAGGGGATCACCGAGGAGGACTCCAAAGATGCGGCTGCCGCCCGAGCCCAGCTGAACGCCTTCGCGGCGGTGATCGAGATGGCCAGGGAGCGGTTCCCCCAGGCGATCGAGCGGGCTTGGGTGGCGGTGAGACAGAGCCGGGAGGCCGGAGACGACCTGGCACTGGCGGAGTCGTACTCGGCCTTGGACACGTCCTATCGCTGGGCGGGTGAACCTGAGAAGGCGACCTATGCCGGCCAGGCGTTGGAGCTTTTCGAGAGGTTGGGGGACCTGCAAGGCACCGCCAGGGTCACCACCAATCTGGGTGGGGCCGCCTACTTCGAGGGCCGCTGGAAGGACGCAGTCAAGTTCTACGAGGAGAGCCGGGAGGCCTACCTCAAGGCGGGCAACGAGGTGGAGGCGGCCTATACCTCGGCAGGCATCGGCGAGTTGCTGGTGGGCCAGGGGAGGCCGGCCGAGGCGGAAGTTGTCTTGGATGAGGCGTTGCGCACCCTGCGGGCCGCCGGCTTCGCCGACGGCGCCGCCTTCGCGGAGGTGCAGCTGGCACGGGTGCGGCTGGCCCAAGGTGAGCTGGAGCCCGCACTGGTGCTCTTCGATCACGCCCTGGCCACGTTCGAGGAGTTCGGCGAGAACGCCCAGGCCGTCGACGCCTCGGTCCACAAGGCCGAGGGACTGGTTGAGGCCGGCCGCTGCGAGGAGGCGCTGGTAGTTGTGGAGGCGGCCGATGCCAAGGCGGGGGATGACCGCTCGGTGTACGGCCCAGCCCTCGACCGGGCTAGAGGCCGGGCTCTCGCCGGCCTCGGGCGCTACGAGGAGGCCGGGTCGGCTATCTCCACCGGCTTGGCCGAGGCCGAGCGGCAGGGCCTGCAGTACGACGTCACCAGGCTGGTGATGGCAGGCATCGAGCTGGATCGGCGCCAGGGCCTGGTGCCAGATTCGGCGGACCTCGCCCGGGCCCGTGAATTGATGAAGGGCCTCGGGATGGTGGTCCCCGAGGCCCTTCTCAACTAGCCGTCGATCCGGTCAGTTCCTTGCCTTGGGCGGGTCGCCCCGGAACAGGTAGTTCTCCACGACCGAGATCGTGTCTTGGCTCTGCTGTCCGATGGTCCGATCGACCAGGCAGTGCGGGTTGGGCGGGTTCCCCTCGCAGAACTGGACCGGGATGAACTCCCCACCCTGCTGGAGCTTCACCAGGGTCGGGGGAAGTTGCAGCACCCCTTCGACGTACACAGCCGGCTCGGGAGCCCACTCGATGTGCTCTTCGACCACGCACAGCGAGTTGGGGTTGACATCGGCGCTCATCACCACCTGGTTGAAGCCGCCAACGTTGGTCGCCGAGTCGTAGATCAACTGGGTGGAGGTGCAATTGGCGCCGATGGTCACGGTGGCCTGCGGCTCACCCTCGTCGCCGACGGTCGCCGACCCCCCACCCTCGGGGAAGCTCAGGGCGTTCACAGCCGAGAAGTCGAGGTCAGGAGTATCGACCTGGTAGTCGGCGGAGCGTCCCGTGCCCGACGAGCAGGAGTTGAGATCGGGCTCGACCAGCCAGCTCTGGGTCGCATCTCCTACGTTGGGCAGAGACGGGATCGACAGGCACAGCGACAGCTGGCCGGCCGGGAGGTCGATGCTGTAGTCGCCGTTGCCATCGGGGTCGACGAAGGTCGCACCGGTCCAATCCTCTGGGAGCCCTTCGACATTGACTCTCCAGTCACTGCCGGAGAGACCCTCCTCGCCGGCGTCCTGCTCGCCGTTGTTGATCACGTCGTGGAAGACCATGCCGGAGAGGGTCACTCTCTTGTA
This sequence comes from Acidimicrobiia bacterium, assembly GCA_036555105.1. GTDB lineage: Bacteria > Actinomycetota > Acidimicrobiia > Spongiisociales > ZC4RG35 > DATBMA01. The sequence goes on along the minus strand of DATBMA010000075.1, from coordinate 1,534 downwards.
GTTGCCGAAGTTCAGGTCTGCCGTATTGGCCTGATAGTTGAACGCCGCCTTGTTGGGGGTGCCAGGTGACTGGACCCAGACGAAGCCAGTGCCTGCAGGCATCGCACTTTCAGACACGGTGTAGCTGCCGGCGTGAACCTCGGATGACCAGGTTCCATCTGCCTCGGTCACAACCGCGCCCCCAATTTTGTCCGCTCCAGACGGCGGGCTGAAGGTCGGGGCGACGTTGATGGTGAAGCCTTCAAGGGCCTCGTCGCCGCCATCCATCTCACCATTGAGGTTGTGGTCGTTGTACTTGACCCCGGAGAGGGTCACCAGCTTGAAGCTCCCGAAGTTGACTCCGGTGGCGTCACCGGGTGGGTTCGGGTTCTGAGGCACGGTGACCGTCTGACAGCCGGTGGAGGCTGTCCAACCAGAGAGAACCTGCTGGCACACGTTGTAGGTCCCGGCCTTGAGGCTCGCGACCTCATATGTCCCACCGGCGATGGAGGTGCCGTTCTTCGTAACGGGGCCAGTGGCGGTGACGACGACGCCCGCAACGCCAGTGTCGCCGGCGTTGAGGGAACCGTTCAGGTTCCAGTCGTAGAAGGCAGTGCCCTTGATCTTGTAGGTGACCGGCGTGTAGCAGAAGCGGATGGCGCTCAGCACGTACGGCTGCTTGCTCGCATTGGTCGGGGAGTGGAGCTTGGTGTCGGAGGCAGCCCCGTTCAGTGCCGCGCCATACGTGTACCTGTTCGACTCCGTGATGAACCCGATGACGAACACGTCGGTCTTGACGAAGACCGTGTTCACCTTGGCGCCGGTGGCCGAGAAATTGAAGTAGCGGCTGGCGTTACCCGGGCCCGGGGAAGGAGAGGTGGGCTTTGTCACCGTTATCGACCCACCGGCAGCGAGGTTTTGAGTGCCGGCCCCGGTCCCGGTCCAGTTGTGGGTCTCCTGTCCACTGGGACAGTTGGGGAAACCGTTGACAACGGTCGGTGCCACGCCGTTGCCGGACGGGTTGCCCGGGTTGGTGAATGCAGCGATGGCCGGAGCAGCGATGCTCATCACGACCACGATGGCGCCCGCAACGGACGCGACTGAAACAAGCTTGCGCCAGGACCTTCGCATTAGTCAGCCTCCTCCGGCTCTCCCTAGCAAACGGGCGGAACGATACACCCTTTCACACCGCGTGTAAGGCACAAAGGGCATTGGCCCGCGGGCAGCTACGACCCCACCGCCGGGCCCGCCCGGAGGTGGCAGGCCGCCAGGTGATCTGGCCGGTCCGGGCCCGGGAGGAGGGCGGGCACGCTGACGTCACAGAGGCCGGTGCGGGCGATCGGGCAGCGGGGATGGAAGTGGCACCCTTCTGGTGGATCGAGGGGCGAAGGGATCTCTCCCTGCAGGATCTGTCGGGCCCGCGGCCGGTCGGGATCTGGGACCGGAATGGCCGAAAGCAAGGCCTCGGTGTATGGGTGGAGTGGCCGCCTGTAGAGCGATTCCCGGTCTGCATCCTCGACAACTCTTCCCAGGTACATCACCGCCACCCGGTCGG
>DATBMA010000069.1:0-6054 GCA_036555105.1 Acidimicrobiia bacterium | reverse complement strand
ATCCCCGCTGCCAGGGCCACATAGCTCGTGCGCGAGTAGGTGACCGCAAGCTCCACTGCCGCCAGCCCGACGAGCGCCACCAGCCCCAGGCGGCCCGCCCGTTGCAGGCTTGGCAAGAGTGCCAGCGCTCCCAGGATCACCAGCACCAGGTAGAAGCCGAACGTGTTGGGGTGTGACAGCGCCCCCGACACCCTTCCCTCCCCGCTGATGAACTCGAGGGGGGAGGTGGCGATCTGCCACGCGCCGACACCCAGCGGGACTGCTGCTGACAACAGCATGGCCAGCAGGGCCCGTCGGACGAAGGACACCCCTGTTCGAGTCCGCCCGGTGGTGATCAGAGGCTTGCTTCCGAGCCCCGATCGGACGGCGCCGCGATCGATGACGACGATGCGCTCGAGCGCCAGCACGAACACCGCCAGGAACGCCCAGCGGGCGGCGCCCAGCCCCGCCTGAAGGGGATCTGCCGACAGCGCGGCCGACAACGCTGCCGAAGCGGCCAGCCCACCCACGCTCCAGGCGAGGAAGGACGGGCGCCACCGCTGTTCGGCGGAAGAGCGAACCAGCCAGACGGCCGCCGCCACCGTATAGGCCGCAGTCACCACCACCGACGCTCGCAGCACCTCGATGGGCGGCTCGATGGGAATCAGCTCGATGCTGGTGCGGACCGCCAGCATCACCAGGGTCACGGCCTCGAATCGCGCCAGCGCGACGTAGGCGACGAGGGCAATGAGCACGCCGCCGAGCACGAAGATCGCCGATGGGCTGCGGGTGGCATAGACCGAGGCGACGACGATGCCGGCCCCGACCACAACGAGAACGGGGACCTCGCGGGCCCGCACCATGGGCCTCATCCGGTCGACACCTTCACCTGGAATTGGGTGAGGTCGGCCCCGCCGGCCACGGACGAGAGCTCTCCCGAGGCGGAATGCTCCACATCGACGTCCCGCAGCTCCAGCGAGCTCGTGCCTTCCACCGAGAAGACGACCGTGGCTGACGCGGAATCCGCAAAGGTGCAGTTCTCCATCCACACCTCGGCCGACTCGAGCACCTGCACCTGGATTGGTGAGCCGGTTCCGCCACGGAGAAGGGGGTCGAGGCCGCTGCAGTCGGCAACGACCATGTCCTCGCCCCACAGCCGGTAATTGCGCTTGTTGCCGGCGGCGGTGACGTCTTCGAGGACCGTGGAGCTCGACTTCAGGTCATATCCGGCGTCGCTGTTGTTGGCCGCCTCGGTACCGACCAGGTGCACTCGGAAGACGTCGCGCTCGGTGGCAAAACCGTCCCCGTTCCAGTAGTCATGGAGGGTGTCGAGGGCATTGCTCATCGTCACCCGTTCCAAGCGCACGTCGTGCACCGAGTCGACCAGGTGGACCCCGATTGCGAAGTTGTCCCCGTCCTGACCCTGCGAGTCGCCGACGACGTCCTGGATGAGGACATCGTGGGAATCGCTTCCGAGCCTGATCACGCCCTTTGAGAAGCCCTCGACCCGGACCTCGGCCACGGTCAGACCTGTCACCGAGGCGTCTCTGGCGCCGGACTCGGTGCCAGTGTCGAGGAAGCGGCGCACGTTGCGAGCCGTGATCGACTGGAGCGTGAGGTCGGAGATGTCACCGACCACGTTGAAGCACCCGTTGCCCACCCGCTCGCACTCGAGGAGCGCGAAGACCAGGTGGTCGGCCCCGGCTTCCAGACGGAACGCGGGAGAGCCGGTTTCACCCTGCGGGTCGTATGGGTCGGTCCGCTCGCCCCGCAGGACGGGGCGGGGGCCGTCGAGGGGGCCGCGAATCGTGATCGGGCTGTCGACCTCGCCCCCTCCGGCAATGGTGATCGGCTTGGAAAGCTCGTAGACCCCCTGGTCGGCCGCCAGTTCGATGACGGTTCCAGGCGGGGCGGCCGCAATCAGCCTGCCCAGGTGGGCGAATGCGGCGGCATCACTCTGGCCGCGGCCGCTTCCGTCACCTGAGGCGACCGGGCCGACGAAAAAGTCGGCCGGCGCCGCCGGGTCCGAAGGTGCGGCCCTGGTGATGACTGGCCTCGCGAGCGCAGGCGTTCCGACGCTTTCGAGGTTCGAAGTGGTGACGATTGGCGCGGCGGTGTCGGCGGTAGGCGCCGCAGTCGTGTTGGTCGCACATGCTGACACCGCCAGGCAGCAGACAAGGACAACGAGACGGATTCCTGCCGAGACGGAAGGACCTGGCGGGGTCCGGAGCATCTTGGGGCATCCTTTCGCTCTCGGCGCATGCACCGATGCATGCGCGGATGCCTCCCAAGTCCCCTCTCTTACGGTAGCCCGTCGCCCCGCCTTGACAATGTGTGCTCTCGCTGTGCTTTAATGCCGCCGCGTTCGCTCGTCAGAGCGTGCAGGACATGTGGGGCGACGGCTGGGAGCCGGTCGAGGGGGAACACATGTCCAGCAGAGTCACGGATTCGCAGTCGACCTCTCCTGCAGACGACGCGAGGTCGCGTGCAATCGATCCCGTCATCGATCTCAGGTCGGCCGACGCGTTCGTGAGCATCGACATCGTCGACGGGAGCATCCCGCTGCTCGACGCCCAAGATGGCCTTCTGGGGGCGACTCATCGCCAGACGAGGCTCAAGCGGGCGGCCGACCTGCTCATCGGCGGCATTGCGATGCTGCTAGTCCTGCCGTTGCTCGCCATCGCCGCGTTGCTGATCAAGCTCACCTCACCGGGACCGGTCTTCCACACGCAGGTGAGGGTTGGTCGGGATGGCCGCAAGTTCCGCCTGCTGAAGCTGCGGACGATGTACGTCGACGCCGAAGAGAGGCGCGAGGCCCTCGCGGCGGAGAACGAGTCCGACGGTCCCGTGTTCAAGATCCGCCAGGACCCGCGGGTGACCCGGGTTGGGCGAGTACTGCGCAAGCTCAGCATCGACGAGTTGCCGCAGCTGGCTCACGTCCTCACAGGCGAGATGAGCCTGGTTGGCCCCCGCCCTCCACTGCCGGCCGAGGTCGAGACCTACAGCTGGTGCCAATTGCAGCGGCTGCTGGTCAAGCCCGGCCTCACATGCACCTGGCAGGTGAGTGGGCGGGCAGACCTCAACTTCGATACCTGGGTCCGCATGGACATCGAATACATCCACGGCTGGAGCCCGCGGTCGGACCTGCGACTGCTGGCAAAGACGGTTCCGGCCGTGCTGTCGGGAAGGGGGGCCTACTGATGGGGGACGGATTCGAAGGCACATTGGTGGTGTGGGGGAGGTCGAGATGAGTGTGCTGGTCACCGGGGCGGCCGGGTTCTTGGGAAGACATGTGGCCAGAGCCTTTCGGGATCAAGGCTGGGAAACGAAGGGTTTCGACCAGTCGGCGTTCGCGGAAGCGGGAATCGAGCCTCTGACCGGGGATTTCACCCAGCCCGGGTCCCTCGACCTCGCCATGAAAGGGGTTGACGTGATCGCCCATGTCGGGGCGATCGGTGATGTCTATCTGGCTGGGGAGGAGCCGGGGCTGGCGGCAAGGGTGAACGTGATGGGAACCGCCAACGTGATCGAGGCGGCATTGCGTCACGACGCCCGCCTCCTCTACACGTCGACCTGGGAGGTCTACGGCGAGCCGGAACGCGAGCCGATCACGGAGGACCATCCCACCATGCCCGACCACCCCTACAGCATCACCAAGCTGGCGGGGGAATCCTTGGTACTGGCAGCAACACGGCTGCAGCAGCTGTCGTCGATGGCGCTGAGGCTCGGAACCGCCTACGGATCCGGGATGAGGCCGAATTCGGTGTTCCGGATCTTCATCGACAAGGCCAGGCGGGGTGAGCCGATCACCATTCAGGGAGACGGCGCCCAAGGGCGGCAGTTCACCCACGCCAGTGACATCGCAAGGGCATTCTGCCTTGCGGCGGCATCCCCGGTCAGTGGTATCCCGGTCAACGTGGTCGCTCCGGACACGATCAGCATCAAGGAGCTGGCGGAGATGGTGATCGAGCGTTACCCGACCGATCTCCACTTCGGATCGTCCCGGCCCGGTGATGTCCCTCCGGCCCTGGTATCTGCGGAACGGGCCACGGAGATCCTTGGCTGGCAGGCGGTCATGCCTTTTGTCAAAGGGCTCGAGGAGCTGTTCGACGAAGGGTGAGCCCCCAGGCGAGAAGGCGGGTCGGTGGCCATTGGCTTTCATCCACTCGCATCTGGTCCCCGGGGTCGGAGGTTGGACTGCTGCCAGCTGCTGATGGCCCTTGCCACCAATCCCGGGTCGTCGTCCATCGGGAAGTGGATGCCGCCCGGCACCGAGACCTCCGTGAGTCGCGGCAGCAGCCGGCGCCAAACCCGACGGAATCGGAGGTAGTCCCCCCAGCTTCCGAACACGCTGAGGGCGGGTCGGGCGGCGAGAAGGGTGACTCCCTGCGCAGCCTCCGAGTGAACTTCGCTGTTGCGTGCGGCATCGGAGAAGAGACGGTGAAGGGTGGCGACGGCGGGGCGATCGAAGGCAAGGCGGAAGGCCTTTCGGCTGGACCCGTCCATACGTCTTCCCACACCGAGCCGGCCCGAAGTCGCGACCGGAAGTGCCCGGGTGGAGGTGTCGAGCCAACGGACGGGATCACTGCCGAATATGCCGAGCATGAGTGGCAGGAGGATGCCCGATGGCGCCCAGCCGAAGGTGTTCACGGCCGCGAGGCCTGTGAACGCGGCCGGGCGGCGGGCAGCGGCGGCGAGACCGCTCAAGCCTCCCAGGTCATGGACGACCAGAGCCGCGCCGGTGAGATCGAGCCGGTCGATCAGGGCGACGACGGCGTCGCGAACCACGCCAAGATGCTGGCGGTCGGCAGTGACCCGGTCCGAGAGCCCCAGGCCAGGGGCATCCATCGCGATGCATCGGAAGCCCTGCTGGAGGATGGACATCACATCTCGCCAAACCATCGACCACTGCGGCGCATTGAGGAAGAAGAGACTTTGGCCCTGGCCCACGTCGGTAAAGGCCACTCGGCCGGCGGCCGTATGGAGGGTTTGGATCGGGAAGGGCCAGACGCTCGAGTCGAGCCACTCCGGCCTCTCGATGTTTCGGGGCACTACGGGTCCTTTCGTTCGATCGCGTGCCCCTTGGGACGAGTTGCGGCGACGGAATGTGACATCCACCTTCCCCGTATCGTCCTAGCAGTGATGATCGACCCCGCCGAGACCTGGATGGCCGAACGTCCGCGGTTGATCAACCTCGCTTACCGGATGCTCGGCAGCCGGGCCGACGCCGAGGACGTGGTGCAGGAGGCCTACATACGCATGTCAGCCGCTCGCTGGGATGAAATCGAAGATCCGGCGGGATGGCTGGTGACCGTCACCAGCCGCCTATGCATCGACCAGCTTCGCTCGGCAAGGGCGAGGAGAGAGCTCTACCCGGGCCCATGGCTCCCCGAGCCGGTGATCGATGATCTATCCGACCCGGCCGACCAGATCACGTTGGACGACTCGGTTCGGATCGCCCTGATGTTGGTCCTGGAGCGGCTCACCCCGGCGGAGCGGGCCGCGTTCGTCCTCCACGACGTGTTTCAACTGCCGTTCGAGAGGATTGCCGAGATCGTTGGGCGTACCCCCCAGGCATGCCGGCAGCTCGCCAGCCGGGCGCGACACAGAGTTGCTTCAGCCCCCGCATCCCGGTCCGACGTCAGCCCCGGCGAGGCGCTGCGAGTGGCAACCGGCTTCGCCGTGGCGTGCGAGACCGGGGACTTGGAGGCACTGACAGAGCTGCTCGATCCCACGGTGCAGGGCTTGTTCGACTCCGGAGGGCACGTACCCAATGCACCGAATCGTGTAGTCACCGGTGCCGGCCGGGTTGCCGCGATCCTGGTAGATGCCTTCAAGGGCAGCGGCGCATTGTTCAGACCTGCCGGCGTGAACGGAGGCCCTGGCGTCGTGGTCAAGCTGGGGGGAGCAGTAGTCAGCGTGATCTCGCTGGACGTGGCGGCGGGCCTCATCACCCATGTCCACGGCATTGGCAACCCTGAGAAGCTCAGGCACCTGGTTGATTCAGACGCGCCATAGCCCGCCTTCGACCTCATTGATCCCCTCAGTCGCAGCGAGAGGACGGTAAGCAAACAC